>JBBQGL010000141.1:0-10212 GCA_038323025.1 Hyphomicrobiales bacterium | reverse complement strand
TTGCGGGCGATCACCGCGAAGGACCTGAAGCGGCTGAGGCTGGTGATCAGGTCTTCCACGATGCCGTCGGCGAAATATTCCTGCGTCGGATCGCCGCTCATGTTCTCAAACGGCAGCACCGCCATTGTCGGCAGGTAGATCGGCTCGGCTGCCTTCGCACGCGCTGCCGGGCCGGCTTCGACATTCTGCGGCCGCCACTTCCAGACGTGAATCGGTCGGTCGATGTTCTTCAGTTCGACCGCGCCGCCATCCTCGAAATCGGCGTCGATGCGCCCGCCGATGGTTTCGCTGACGATCGAGGAGATGCAGATGCCGCCCGGATCGGCGAGCGGCTCGAGCCGCGCCGCGATGTTCACGCCGTCGCCGTAGATGTCGTCGCCGTCGATGATGACATCGCCGAGATTGACCCCGATCCGCAGGGTGATTCTCGGTCCGGCTTGATGGTCTCCGCCATTCGCCTTCTGGATGGCGAGCGCGCAATTCACCGCATCGAAGGCGCTCGCGAACGTCACCAGCGCACCATCGCCGATGAACTTTACGATCCCGCCGCCATTGGCCGCCACGGCCGGTCCAAATACGCTTTCGCGGTGCTCCTTGAGCGCGGCGAGCGTCCCGGCCTCGTCACCTTCCATCAGGCGTGAATAGCCGACGACGTCGGCCGCCAGTATCGCCGCAAGCCGGCGCGTGGTGCGCACTTCGGGCATGGGCTATTCCTTATTGGATAACTGCCAACTTCGCCAGCAACGGATCGATGACCCCTAACCTGCCCAATCTCGGCAACCTCGCGTGGTTCACCGCAGACCCGGTGCGCCGCATCTTCACCGTCCTCGCTGAGGGCGGCGACGACGTGCGCGTCATCGGCGGCGCTGTGCGCAACGCCCTGATGGGCCGGGATGTGGGCGACATCGACTTCGCCACGACGGCGACGCCGGAGAGGGTAACCGCGCTCGCTACGGCCGCCGGCATCAGGACGGTACCGACCGGCATCGACCACGGCACTGTCACCCTCGTGATCGCCGGCAAGGGATACGAAGTGACGACGCTGCGCGAGGACATCGCTACCGACGGGCGCCACGCCGTGGTCCGCTTCGGGCGCGACTGGCAAGCCGATGCCGAGCGCCGTGACTTCACGGTAAACGCACTTTCCGTGGACGCTTCCGGCGCCATCCACGATCCGGTCGGCGGCTATCCCGATATCCTCGCCGGTCGCATCCGCTTCATCGGCGATGCCGCAACGCGCATCGCCGAGGATCGTCTGCGCATCCTCCGCCTGTTCCGGTTCCACGCCGAATACGGCAAGGGCGATCTCGACCGGGGAGCGCTCTCGGCGGCGATCCGGGCGCGGAACGGCATCCGCGAACTGTCGGCGGAACGGATCGGGCAGGAGATGCGCCGGCTGGTGGTAGCGCCCCGCGCCGTGGACACGGCCGGTCTGATGCAGGACGCAGGCATCCTGCCGGTGGTGCTCGGCGGCGTCGGCTACATCGGCGCCCTGGCGCGTCTGCGGGCGTTTGAGGAGCGGCTGGCGATAGCCGCCGCGGCGGACCTGCACCTCGCCGTGCTCGGCTGCCGCATCGCGGAGGACGTCGAGCGGCTGACGGCGCGCCTGCGCCTCGCCAACAGCGAGCGCGACCGCATGGCGGCGGCGCTGGCGGCCTCCCGCTCCTTCGCGGCGCTCCCCGACGAACGCGGTGCGCGGGCGGCGCTCTACCGGCTGCTGGCTGGGGCCTTCCGGGATGGAATCGAGATCGCCTTCGCCTGGTCGGATGCGTCGCCTGACGACCGGGCCTGGCAGGACCTCTATCGCTTGCCCGAGCGCTGGCCGGCGCCGGTCTTTCCCCTTGGCGGCCGCGATGCGCTCAGCGGCGGCGTCGCCCACGGGCCGGCCATCGGCCGGCTCCTCCGTTCGCTGGAGGCCTGGTGGATCGACCAGGATTTCGCGCCGGACGAGGCGGCCCTGCGCGCCCGCCTGCAGCAGATGATCGCGGCCGAGCAGTAAGTCGTCACAATCGGGGGCGCGATATTGCTGCCATATCACTCCAGCCATATGTTTGGCTGATGAAGACGACTGTCGACGTGTCTGACCCTATCCTTAGGGAGGCCAAGAAGCTCGCGGCCAGCGAGGGGACGACGCTACGTGCCCTTGTGGAGCGGGGTCTTCGTCACGTCATCGCCGAGAAGGCGAGCATACCCAGGAGGCCATTCAAATTGCGCACGGTTACCTTCCCCGGGACCGGGCTCCAGCCGGACTTTCAGGATGTCGGCTGGGACAAGATCCGTGATGCCACCTACGGCGACCCCGAGGCGTGATCACCCGCATCACCGGCCCCAAAGTCCACGATGCCCGCATTGCCGCGATCTGCCTGCAGCATGGCGTGACCGAACTCTGGTCTGCCGATCGTGATTTCAGCCGCTTCCCCGCGCTGAAGGTGGTGAACCCGCTTGCTCAGTAGGGCTTACGGCCACTTCACCACGGGCGGCATCGAGGAGAGGATCGAATCGACGTTGCCGCCGGTCTTCAGGCCGAAGATCGTGCCGCGGTCGTAGAGCAGGTTGAACTCGACGTAGCGGCCGCGGCGGATCAGCTGCTCCTCGCGATCGGCCTCGGTCCACGGCGTCGCGAAATTCCGGCGCACCAGCTTCGGGTAAATGTCGAGGAAGGCGAGGCCGACATCGCGGGTGAAGGCAAAGTCGGCTTCCCAGTCGCCGCTCGCCAGCCAATCGTAGAAGATGCCGCCGATGCCGCGCATCTCGTTCCGGTGCTTCAGGAAGAAATACTCGTCGCACCAGGCCTTGAAGCGCGGATAGTCGGCGTCCGCGTGCGGGCTGCATGCGGCCAGCATCGCCTTGTGGAAATCGCGCGAGTCGGGGTCTTCCTGGTTCCGCCGCCGGTCGAGCACCGGCGTCAGGTCGGCGCCGCCGCCGAACCACGATTTCCGCGTCACCACCATGCGCGTGTTCATGTGAACGGCGGGCACATTCGGGTTCTGCATGTGGGCGATTAGCGAGATGCCGCTTGCCCAGAAGCGCGGGTCTTCCTCGGCCCCCGGAATATCCTTGCGGAACTCCGGGGTGAATTCGCCATGCACGGTGGAGACGTGGACGCCGACCTTCTCGAAGACCCGGCCGTGCATGATCGCCATTACGCCGCCGCCGCCGTCAGCCCCGGAGTGGTCGGTGCGCTTCCACGGCGTGCGCACGAAGCGCCCGGCAGCCTGTTTGCTCATGGGGGCGTCGGCCGGCAGGTCGTCCTCGACCGACTCGAAGGCAGCGACGATCCGGTCGCGCAACTCGGCGAACCAGGCCGAGGCGCGCGCCTTGCGGGCGTCGAGGTCGGCGGCGGGGAGAGAAACGGAAGTAACGGGGGCATTCATCGGGGAACCCATTGGCTATGCTTTCGGTGTCCCCGTTCTAGGCATGCCGCCCCGCGGCCCTTTGATCTGGAACAATGACGCCGGTCCCGGGCCGCGCTTCAGCCCCGCTTCCAGCCGAGGGGATATTCCTGCCCGGAAACGAAGCGATGATAAATCGCGGCGACCGCCACCAGGACGATAGCGCCGGTCGCCACGGGGAGGGCGAAGAACCACCACGGCGCCACCGTTGCCACCACCAGGATCGGATTGGCGCCGGCGGGCGGATGGACCGTGCCGGTAAGGCGCATGGCGACGATGGCGAGGCCGACGCCGACCGCCATCGCCACGGGCGAGGGGCCGAGCAGGAACAGCACCGCGATCCCCACCAGCGCGGAGATGACATGGCCACCGATGACGTTGCGCGGCTGGGCGAGGGGGCTTTGCGGCACCGTGAAAAGGAGGACACAGCTCGCACCGAAGGGGGCGATGATCAGCGGCGTGACCGCCACCGCCGCGCAAAGCGCGAGGAAGCCGATGGCGATTGCGCCGCCAAGGCCGGCGAGCGCCGCCTCGCGGACGAGCGGCCAGGTCATCGGCGGCAGGAAGGCGGGCGCCACCCAGCGCGCCTGGGCGACGGGCGTTCGGTCGGGAATCGTCATGGTCGGCGGTGCCTCGGGGGGAGAGCGGAGGCGGCCGCGAGCAGCCGCCCCCGCACGGTGTTTACTTGGTCTTCTTGAACTTCGCTGCCTCTTCCGAGCCGCCGGTGGCGTTGCCGGCGCTGTAGGAATGGGCGCCGGTGCCGGCGAGCTTGCCCTTGTCGACGATCAGGTACTCGTCGCGGATCGGGCGGCCCTCGAACCAGCATTCGAGGATCTCGCGCACGCCGGCGGCGTAGCGCGCCTGTGCCGAGAGCGACGTGCCGGACGTGTGCGCGGTCATGCCGTGGTGCGGCATCGAGCGCCACGGATGGTTGCGGGGTGGGGGCTGCGGGAACCACACGTCGCCGGCGTAGCCGGCGAGCCGCCCGCTCTCCAGTGCCTTCGCAATGTCCTCGCGATTGGCGATCTTGCCGCGCGCCGTGTTGATCAGATACGAGCCGCGCTTCATCGTCCGCAGCAGCTTGGCGTTGAAGAGGTTCTCCGTCTCCGGATGGAGCGGCGCATTGATCGTCACCACGTCGCAATGCGGCACCATGTCGGCCGCGGTCGGGTGGAAGGTCAGGCCCAGTTCCTGCTCGACCGCTTCCGGCAGGCGGTGGCGGTCGGTGTAGTGGAGCTTCACGTCGAAGGGCTTCAGCCGGCGGAGCACCGCAAGGCCGATGCGGCCGGCGGCGACCGTGCCGACATGCATGCCCTCGAGGTCGTACTCGCGCATCGCGCAGTCGGCGATGTTCCAGCCGCCCTTCACCACCCACTGGTAGGAGGGGATGTAGTTGCGCACGAGCCCGAGGATCATCATCACCACGTGCTCGGCGACGCTGATCGAGTTGCAATAGGTCACCTCGGCGACCGTGATCCCGGCCTTCATCGCGGCCGACAGGTCGACGTGGTCGGAGCCGATGCCGGCGGTGATCGCCAGCTTCAGTTTCGGCGACTTGGCGATCCGCTCGGCCGTGATGTAGGCCGGCCAGAAGGGCTGCGAGATGACGATGTCGGCGTCGGTCAGCTCCTTCTCCAGCACCGATTTCGGGCCGTCCTTGTCGGAGGTGACCACGAACTTGTGGCCGCCGGCCTTGAGGAATTTCTTCAGGCCAAGCCCGCCGGAGACGCTGCCGAGCAGCTGCCCGGGCTTGAAGTCGATCCCCTTCGGCGTCGGCAGTGTCTGGCCGTTCGGGTAGCGTTCGAGCTTGGGGATGTCGTCGCGGGCGTATTTCTTCGGCTGCCCGTCCACCGGATCGTCGTAAAGAACGCAAACTACCTTGGCCATTTTCAGTTTCCTCTCTCGGCTTTTGTCGACAATAGTCCGGCGCCCGGTTCCTGTCCCGCCCTCAGTCGAGCCCCGAGCGGCGGAGGCCCTCAAGATACATCTTCATGTCCTCAGGGCGGACCAGCGGGTAGTTCTGCTCGACCCAGAAAGACGCGAACCGGACGGGCGATGTTCTTCAGCGACTGTTCGCCGCCGTATTCGAAGGCAAAGCCCGTCCGGCCTGCTGCGTCTTCGTGGACGCGCTGCGAGATGCACACCCCGCCCGGCTCGGCGATGCCTTCCAGCCGCGCGGCGATATTGACACCGTCGCCGAAAATGTCGCCGTCCTGCTCGACGATGTCGCCGACATTGATGCCGATGCGGAAGGCGATCCGCTGATTGGCCGGCGTGCCGTCGTTCCGCGAAGCCATGCCCGACTGGACCTCGGCAGCACAGCGCACCGCATCGACCACGCTCTGGAATTCGGCGAGGAGTCCGTCCCCGGTGGTCTTGACGATCCGGCCGCGATGGCGCTCGATTGCGGGGTCGAACAACTCGCGCCGATGGGCGGTGAGCCGGGCGAGGGTACCCTCCTCGTCCTCGCCCATGAGGCGGCTATACCCTGCGACGTCTGCCGCAAGTATGGCTGCAAGCCTTCGTTCGGGCGCACCGTTCGCCATCGCTCTCCCCCGCCGCGATCTTATAGACGCGCGGCGCGGCAACCCCAACAGCGGTGCTGCGCCCGATCCCGAACCGGCTGTCTCGCCCGGAACGGCGTTGCGAAACTGCAACATTGGCGGGCAAACCAGAGGTTGCCACAAGAATGTCGCAGACGCCTGTTCCAGAACGGGTCTATGAACTGGCCCGCCCACGGCCAGATTCGTCTTGGCGGTTCGCATCGAGAGACAGTCGCGGGAGGATTGAATGAAGATCGCCAGAATCATCCGCGCCGCGGCGACCGGAACCGTCCATCCGCGATTCCGTCCGACCTAGGCTCTCCTTCCGCCTCCGGCGACACCCCGACTTCACCACAGGTCCAGGCGCCGCTGGTCGCGGCGCCCCGAACTGCCATGCTTCCCGCCGGCCGGACAAAGCAAACGCACGACCGCGCTTTCTGGTGAATACCCATGTTCCGCTTCTTCGAAACCCTGATCGACCCCTTCCGCGAGCACGACCCCTCGATGCCGCCGCCGACGCTTGGCGGCTTCTACTGGCACTACACCAAGCAGGTGTGGCCGGTGCTGGTCGCGCTCATGGTCGTCGGGCTCTTCGTCTCCCTGATCGAGGTGTCCATTTTCCGCTACGTCGGCTCGATCGTCGACCTCCTCAAGAACACGACGCAGGAGCGCGTACTCGCCGACTACGGCTGGACGTTCGCCTGGATGGGCTTCGTCGTGGTCGTGGCGCGGCCGGTCGCCACCATCCTGCACGACCTCCTGGTGCAGCAGTCGCTGGCGCCCTCCTTCACCAATCTCGTCCGCTGGCAGACGCACCGCTATGTGCTCCGCCAGACCGTCGGTTTCTTCACCAACGATTTCGCCGGACGCATCGCCTCCAAGATCATCCAGACCGGACCGGCGCTCCGCGAATCCGTGGTGCAGGTCTGCGACGCCCTGTGGTTCGTGACCATCTACTCGGTCAGCTCGCTCATCCTTTTCGGGCAGCTCGATTTGTGGCTGATGGGTCCGCTGGCGCTGTGGATCCTCATCTTCATCTTCGTCCTCATCTACTTCGTCCCGCGCATCCGCAAGCGCTCGGTGATCGTGTCGGAAGCCCGCTCGATGCTGACCGGACGCATCGTCGACAGCTACACCAACATCCAGACGGTAAAACTCTTCGCCCATACGGCGCGCGAGGACGACTACGCCCGCGACGCGGTGGACGATCATCTCGGGAAGTTCCGTCACTCCACCCGGCTGATCACCACCATGTCGAGCACGGTGGTCATCATGAACGGGCTGCTGATCGCCGGCACGACCGCGCTGGCCGTGTCGCTGTGGGCCGACAACGCCCTGTCGCTCGGCGCGCTCACCATCGCCAGCGGCCTCGCCATCCGCATCGCCACCATGTCGGGGTGGATCATGTGGACCTCGATCGGCATCTTCGACAACGTCGGCGCCGTTCAGGAGGGCATGGAGACGATCGCGCGCCCCCAGGACCTGATCGACCGGGAGAACGCCGGCGAGCTCAAGGTCGACCGCGGCGAGATCCGCTTCGAGAACGTCACCTTCCACTACGGGCGGAAGGCCGGGATCATCGAGAACCTGTCGCTGACCATCGCGCCCGGCGAGAAGATCGGCCTGGTTGGCCGCTCCGGCGCTGGCAAGTCGACCATCGCCAACCTGCTGCTCCGCTTCTACGACGTCGAGCGTGGACGCATCCTTATCGACGGGCAGGACATCGCGCACGTCTCGCAGGATTCGCTGCGCAAGCAGATCGGGCTGATCACGCAGGATACCTCGCTCCTGCACCGGTCGATCCGCGACAATATCCTTTATGGCCGGCCCGAGGCCGGCGACGAGGCGATGCGCGATGCCGCCCGGCAGGCCCACGCCGAGGCCTTCGTCCCCGCCCTTTCCGACCATTGGGGACGCGAGGGCTTCGACGCCCATGTCGGCGAGCGCGGCGCCAAGCTCTCCGGCGGCCAGCGCCAGCGGGTCGCCATCGCCCGCGTGCTCCTGAAGGATGCGCCGATCCTCGTCCTCGACGAGGCGACCAGCGCGCTCGATTCGGAGGTCGAGGCGGCGATCCAGGAGAGCTTCTACCGGCTGATGAAGGGGAAGACGGTCATCGCCATTGCCCACCGGCTCTCGACCATCGCGGCGATGGACCGGCTGATCGTGCTCGACCAGGGCCGGATCATCGAGACCGGCGCGCACGATGAGCTGCTCAGGCAGGACGGCCTCTACGCCTCGCTGTGGCGGCGGCAGTCGGGCGGCTTCCTCGGGACCGACCAGGAAGTCGCGCACCAGGCGGCGGAATAGTTGGCGATGACGTTCTCAAGACAGCGGCGCCTGCGATTGGCAAGCTCGCCGCGAGAGACCATTTGTTGCGATAGTGCGCCGGCTGCGGCGCGGGCCTGAGACGATGAACAAGCTGTTCGCCTTCTTCGAAAAACGGGTGAATCCGTTTCCGCCGGACGACGGGCGCGATCCGCCTTCGGGGCTGTTCGCGTTCCTCTACTACTATTCGCGGCCCGTCCTGCCGTGGCTGCTCGCCATGGGCGTGCTGACCGGCTCCCTTTCGGTCATCGAGATCCTGCTGCTCACCTTCACCGGCAACATCGTCGACTGGATGGGAACCGGAAACCGCGCCACATTTCTGGCCGGGCACGGGTGGCAGCTCGCGCTGATGGCGGGGCTCGTGGTCATAGGCTTCCCGCTCCTTGTCCTTGGCGCGTCGCTGCTCCAGTTCCAGACGACCTTCGGCGCCTATCCCATGCTCGTGCGCTGGAAGGCGCACCGCACCATGCTCGGCCAGAGCCTGGCGTTCTTTCACGACGAATTCGCCGGGCGGGTTTCGCAGAAGGTGATGCAGACGGCGCTGGGCGTGCGCGACAGCGTCACAAAGCTGATGGACGTCGGCGTGTACATCCTCGTCTATTTCGCCGGCACCGCGTATTTGCTCGCCAGCAGCGACATCTGGCTGGTCGTGCTCCTGGTCGCCTGGCTCGCCGGCTATGTATGGCTGCTCATCTATTTTGTGCCGCGCCTCGGCAAGGTTGGCGCCGAGCAGGCCGACGCGCGCGCCCAGATGACCGGTCGCATCGTCGACAGCTACACCAACATCCAGACCGTGAAGCTATTCGCCCACACCATGCGCGAGCGCACCTACGCGCGAGCGGCGATGAGCGAATTCCTGGTGACGGTGAACCGGCAGGGCCGCATGTTCACGTCGCTGTCGCTCCTCCTCACCATCCTCAATTCGGTCGTGCTCGCGGCGGTCGCCGGGGTCGCCATATACGGCTGGCAGGCCTCGCTGATGTCGATCGGCTCGATCACCGTCGCCATCGGCCTGGTGGTGCGCCTCCGCCAGATGTCGCAGTGGATCATGTGGGAGGTGGCGCAGCTCTTCGAGAGCATCGGCACCGTCCAGGACGGCATCACCATGCTGGCGAAGCCGGTGACGATCCTCGACCGGCCGGGGGCAGGGCCCCTGACGGTGAGCCGCGGCGAAATCCGTTTCGAGAATGTCCGCTTCCACTACGGCCGCGGCGCCGACAAGGAAGTCATCGAGGACGTCAGCCTGACCATCCGGCCGGGCGAGAAGGTCGGCCTTGTCGGCCGTTCCGGCGCCGGCAAGTCGACGCTGGTCAACCTGCTCCTCCGCTTCTACGACCTGGAGGGCGGCCGCATCCTCATCGACGGCCAGGACATCGCCGCGGTGACGCAGGAGTCGCTCCGCCGCGAGATCGGTATGGTCACTCAGGACACCTCGCTGCTCCACCGTTCGGTCAGCGACAACATCCGCTACGGGAGGCCGGACGCGACCGCAGCCGAAGTGGCCGAGGCCGCCGCGCTTGCCCACGCCGAGGAGTTCATCGCCGGCCTCGTCGACAAGAAGGGGCGCACCGGCTACGACGCCCATGTCGGCGAGCGCGGCGTCAAGCTCTCCGGCGGCCAGCGCCAGAGGGTCGCCATTGCCCGGGTGCTCCTCACGGACGCGCCGATCCTGATCCTCGACGAAGCCACCAGCGCGCTCGATTCCGACATCGAGGCGGCGATCCAGGAAAGCCTCTACCGGCTGATGCAGGGCAAGACCGTCATCGCGATTGCCCATCGCCTTTCGACCATCGCGGCCATGGACCGGCTGGTGGTTCTCGACCAGGGCCGAATCGTCGAAACCGGGAGCCACGAGGAGTTGTTGCGCAAGAAGGGCCTCTACGCCGGCTTGTGGCAGCGGCAGTCGGGCGGCTTCCTGGTTGTCGACGACGGCGCCACCGCCGCGGCGGCGG
>JBBQGL010000140.1:0-10272 GCA_038323025.1 Hyphomicrobiales bacterium | reverse complement strand
AAGCCCCAGTCGCGAACCGCATCCAGCTTGCCGAGCAGAATTCCATCCTGTTGGGCGTTGCGGATGCGCGCAAATCCGAGCGTGATCTTGCGGGTCACGAAGTCGACGCGGCGCCACGGCGATTCGTGGTTGAACATTATCCCCGCCACGGCGAACAGACCGTAGTTCATCCGGTAGTTGGCCGTCATCCAGTAGCTCGACAGCTTGGCGACGCCGTAGGGGCTGCGAGGCTCGAACGGCGTGCATTCGTCCTGCGGCGTCGTCACGACACCGGCGAACAGCTCCGACGTCGATGCCTCGAAAAAGCGGGCGCGCGATCCGCGCCGGCGCATGAATTCCAGGATGCGCAGGGCGCCATGGGCGCAGATGTCGAGGGTGTGGCCCGGTTGTTCGAAGGACAAGCCTACCGAACTCGGTCCGGCGAGATTGTAGATTTCATCGGGTGCGACCTCGTCGAGGATCCGCGCGACGGAATCGGCCGCGCCCAGGTCGAGGTGGTGCAGGACGACCTCGTCCTCGACCCCGAGGTTCTTCAACTGCTCGGTGGCGGGGCCCTTGCCACGACGCGATCCTCCGTGGACCGCATAGCCCTTCTCGACGAGCAGCCTGGCGAGATAACCGCCGTCCTGTCCGGTAATCCCGGTAATGAGTGCGCGCTTCGCCATTATTCGCCCGGTTGCCGCAGGCTTTAGCTGGAACGCCTGACGATTCAAAACCGCCGAAATCCGCCCCAAGACCCGTCTTTGGGTAGACAGTTTCGCATCACAAATCCATGGCCGCGATGCTCATAACTTCGCCAAAGACGTCGGTGAAGGACCGGCGGCGATATCCGGTGGCAATGGTCTCGCGCAGGCCAAGACGCAGGGCGGGTTCGTGAATGAGCTCTGCGATCCTGTCATGCCAACCCGCGGTGTCAGCCGGCGCGATCGCCGGCATCAAGCCCTGCGTTGCCTCGTGCAGCGCGGCGATATCCGCGATAAGGACCGGCGTGCCGAGATCGAGCGATTCCGTCGCGCCAAGCCCCCAGCCCTCGGCGATCGACGGAAAGACCGTAAACAGCGCATGCTCGTAGAGCCATTTGAGCTGGCGGTCGGGGACGAATGATAAAACCCTGACCGTGCCCGCCAACCGGGGGTCGTCGGCAAGCATCCGGCGTGTGGCTTCAATGCGCCAGCCCCAGCGGCCAACGAGGACCAGCAAAGGCATTTCCGCCCTGCCGCTCCGCGCGATCAGTTCCGACCACGCTTTCAGCAAGACCGCGTGGTTCTTTCGCGGCTCCAGCGTCGCGCAGTAAAGCACGTAGGTCCGGTCGGCGAATTCCGGGATCGGCTCCGACCGCACCCGGTCGTCGGACAGAGACGAGGCCAGCGCGACGGCATGGAAGCGCTTGCCCGCAGTGTCGATTCCCAGCCTCGTCGCCCACGCCCTGACGGATGCCATGGTCGCCGCCGATATCGAAACGATGTCGGAGGCGGTGGAAATCCCGAACCGGAAATAGCGGGCAAACCGCTCCGCGTGTCCCTCTGCCGCAAGATCGGGATAATCGAGCGGCGTCGTATCGTAGACGAGCAGCATCAGCCGGCAGCGGACGGCCGCCTCGGGATAGTGGCGGTAGAGTGCGGAGCATGTGTTGATGCTGATGAGGCAGGTGTTGCCGGGACCGGCGAGAGGATCGGACGCTGCGCGATTGTCACGCCGCAAGGCCCATCGCCAGAGCCGGGTTATCGCAAAAGCACCCCGCACGAGGGTTTTCACGATCTTGTAGGTCGCGCCTTCGCGCCCGTCCGCGCCGATCAGGTATTGGGCGATCGAGCGATGGATTTCCCGGCCGGCGCAAAACAGGTCGAGCCGGTAGAGTGAAATCACCTCGCGGAGCCGGGCGGCGAAGCCTTTCGCGACGGGCCCCCCGGGGCCGGAAGCATTGAATACGGCCACGCACTTCTCCACGAACAACCGCTCCTCGGCCGTGAGCAGCCGGCAACGCCGGAGACCCGGATCGAAGGCGAAGAGGGCCGGCGTGAGCCCCGGCGCGCGGATAGCCTCGGCCACCAGGCTGGCTTCGACGCGCGGAATCCCCGTGGGGACATTCGGTCCCCACTTGAGGAGCGCGGTCGCATCGAGAAGGAACGGTCGTTCGGATTTGCCCGGCATCTAACGGCTTTGGCTATCCCGCCCGGTGGGGTCGCCGATGGACGGACACGATGCCGGGAATGGATCGGGCGGGCGGCTGGGCATGGTTCCAGGGTAGGGCTGACACGCCATTCTGACAGCCGCGGCCGGACTTTGGTACCGCTGATTTCGCCGATCACGCGAAGCCAGCGCGAATTTGAAAACAATTGTGAAACCCGGCGTCCGGCGATGCCGTATCTTGGCGCAAGAGGAGAGCGGGCGGGGGCCCGCCAGGCGAGGGATCACGGCATGTCCGCGACGGCCTTGGAGACGAAGCCGAGAAAGGTCTTCGTTTATCGACACACGGTGCTCGTGCGCATCGCGCACTGGATCAACGTCGTATGCATCGCCTTCCTTTTGATGAGCGGCATGCAGATCTTCAACGCGCGCCCGGATCTCTACTGGGGCCAGAAATCCGATTTCGAGCACCCGATCCTCTCCATGCGGGCGCGGAGCACCGATCAGGGACCGGTCGGCGAGACGACCATCTTCGGTCATGCCTTCAACACTACCGGCGTCCTCGGCCTGTCGACCGTCGACGGGCAGCTCGCGGCGCGCGGTTTCCCGGCGTGGGCCACGGTGCCGAGCTACCAGGACCTCGCCACCGGGCGGCGCTGGCACTTCTTCTTCGCCTGGATTTTCGTCATCACCGGGCTGGTCTATCTGATCTCCAGTCTGATCAACCGCCACGTCTGGCGCGACCTCCTGCCGAGCCGGGAGCAGCTGCGCCACATCGGCCCGACGATCTGGCATCACATGAAGCTGAAGTTCCCGCACGAGCGCGATTACAACGTGCTGCAGAAGGGGACCTACCTGATCATGATCTTCGTCGTCCTGCCGCTGGTGGTTCTGGCGGGGCTGGCGATGTCGCCGGGCGTCGACGCCGGCTTCCCGTGGCTGATCGACCTTTTCGGCGGCCGTCAGACCGCCCGTACGATCCATTTCATCTGCGCCACCCTGATCGTGCTCTTCATCGTGGTGCACGTGCTCCTGGTGCTGGTTTCGGGGGTCTGGAACAACCTGCGCTCCATGATCACCGGGCGCTACCGCATCGATGAGGAGGCCGCCCATGGGCAATAACCTCAACCGCCGTCGCTTTCTTTCCGGCTTCGCCACCGTCGCCGGCGGCCTGGCGCTTTCTGGCTGCAAGAAGCTCGACGAGATATCGGCGCAGGACGCCGATTTCCGCAAGGTTCTCAGTTCCGCCGAGAACCTGACCCGCACCACCCAGCGCTTCTTCCTGTCGCCCTCCTCGCTGGCCAAGGAATTCACCGAGGCCGACATATCGCCGAAATTCCGCGCCAACGGCTCCACCAACCCCGACGATCCGGGATACCAGGCGATGGCCGCCAACGGCTTTGCCGACTGGAAGCTGAAGGTCGGCGGACTCGTCGACACGCCGATGGAGTTCTCGCTTGCCGACCTCCGTGCGATGCCGTCGCGGACCCAGATCACGCGCCACGACTGCGTCGAAGGCTGGAGTTGCATCGGCAAGTGGAAGGGTGTCCAGCTGGCGAAGGTGCTCGAACTGGTCAAGCTGAAGCCTGAGGCCAAGTACCTCGTCTTCACCTGCGCCGACGAGCTCGAGAAGACCCTCGACAACAGCGGCCGCTACTACGAGAGCCACGGGCTGGAGGATGCCTTCCATCCGCAGACCATCCTCGCCTACGACATGAACGACCAGACGCTGCCCATCGCCCACGGTGCTCCGTTGCGTCTCCGGGTCGAGCGCATGCTCGGCTACAAGATGCCGAAATACGTGATGCAGATCGATGCCGTCACCAGCTACGCCTCGCATGGCGCCGGCAACGGCGGCTTCTGGGAAGACCGCGGCTACGAGTGGTACGGCGGCATCTGAAAATCTTCGTCGCTTCCATCCGGGCCTTGCATTCCGGCGCGCTAACCGCTTCGGTTCTTTCCCGCGAATCTGCAGGGGGAGAACGACGATGGCCAAGATCGACAAGGATCCGGTGCGCTGGGGGGTGATCTCGACCGCCCGGATCGGGACCGAAAAGGTCCTGCCCGGCATGATGAAATCGAAGCAGCTGGTGGTGCGCGCCATGGCGTCGCGTTCGCTGGCGACCGGCAGGAAATGGGCGAAGAAGCTGGGCATCCCGGTCGCCTACGGATCCTACGAGGAGCTGCTCGACGATCCCGAGATCGAGGCGATCTACAATCCGCTTCCCAATCACCTGCACGTCCCCCTCAGCCTCGCCGCGGCGAAGAAGGGCAAGCACGTGCTCTGCGAGAAGCCGATCGCGCTTTCCGCCGCCGAGGCGGAAACCCTGAAGACGGCGCCGGCGGGCATCATCATCGCCGAGGCCTTCATGGTCCGGCATCACCCGCAATGGCAGAAGGCGCGCGACCTCGTGCGCAAGGGCAAGCTCGGCGAGGTCCGGGCAATCCAGGCCCTGTTCAGCTACTACAACGTCGATCCCAAGAACGTGCGCAACATGGCCGACATCGGCGGCGGCGCCGCCTACGATATCGGCTGCTACCCGGTGGTCACCGCGCGCTACATCTTCGGCGCCGAGCCGGTGCGCGTCGTCTCGCTCATCGACCGCGATCCGAAATTCGCCACCGACCGCACCACCAGCGCGCTCATCGATTTCGGCGAGGGCCGCCACCTCACCTTCACCACCTCGACCCAGGCCACCAACTACCAGCGCGTCAACATTCTCGGCACCAAGGGCCGGCTCCAGGTGCACATTCCCTTCAATCCGCCGCAGGGCGGCGCCATGCGCCTCTATCTCGACAACGGCTCGGAGCTTGGCGATGCTTCGGCGAAGCCGATCAAGCTCGACAAGGCCGACCAGTACCAGCTGCAGGGCGAGGCTTTTTCGCGCGCGGTGCGGGGCAAGGGCAAGCTCGAATACGGCGTCGACGACGCCATCCTGCAGGCGCGCGTCCTCGACGCCATCTTCCGCTCGGAGAAGTCCGGCAACTGGGAGACGCCGTAGGCCCTATCCGGCGGGGGCGGCCGGCTGCTTCGCCGGCCGCGGATTGTGGATTGCCGGCAGCGTCTTCAGGTAGGCGGCCATCGCCGCCCGGTCGGCCGGCGTCAGCTTCGAGGTGTTCTGCACGACGGCCGCCATATCGCCGCCGACCGCATCGAATCCCGCCGTGAAGCCGGTATCGAGGAGCGTGGCGATCTCGTCGTTCGTCCAGGTGCCGATGCCGGTGTCGCGGTCCGGCGTGATGTTCGGCGAATAGCCGGCGCCGGCCGGGGCGGGGCTGCCGCTGTAGGCGCGGCTGGCGATCTCGCCGCCCATGAAATTCCGCGGCGTGTGGCACTCGCCGCAATGCGCCGGCCCGGTCACGAGGTAAGCGCCGCGGTTGACCTCGGCGCTTGCCCGCGGATCCGGCCTGAAGTCGGCGCCGTCGACATAGAGGAGCTTCCATAGACCGACGCCGCGTCGGATGTTGAACGGGAAGGAGAGTTCGTGGGGCGGCACATCGCTGGCGACCGGCGGCAGCGTATCCATGTAGCCCTTGAGGTCGATGATGTCGGCGATGGTCATGCGCTGGTACGACGCATAGGGGAATGCCGGGTAGAGGTGGGAGCCGTCGGGACGGACGCCGAACTTCAGCGCGTTGACGAATTGGAGCGTCGTCCACCTGCCGATGCCGTGGTCCGGATCGGGCGAGATGTTGGGGACGTGGAACTTGCCGAAGGCGGTTGCCAGCACCTGGCCGCCGCCGAGCTTCAGCTGTTCGTCGCCTTTCGCATCCTTGGCGGCATGGCAGGACTCGCACCCGCCGGCGCGAAACATATAGGCGCCGTTGGCGAGGTCGGGCTTGTGG
The DNA here is from genome assembly GCA_038323025.1 of Hyphomicrobiales bacterium. Lineage (GTDB taxonomy): Bacteria > Pseudomonadota > Alphaproteobacteria > Rhizobiales > Kaistiaceae > JAFKKF01. The sequence continues at coordinate 4,299 of JBBQGL010000140.1, read as the reverse complement.
TCGGGGAGCGCGCCTGCCGCCAGCGTCCGCGGCGCCGACAGGAACCAGAACGCCGCGACGGCGATGATGGCGAGGACGATCGCCGCAGTGATGAGCTTCCGGATCATGCCGCTCCCGGTCGGTTCGGATTTTCGGACAGGCGTGGGCTTCTGGCCCGGCGCCGCCGCACGAGCAACTCAAGATCGGGTGACCGCCTGGCTTTCCGCTGGTTCTGCCGCGACCTTCGCCGGTTAACACCGCCTTGCAGCGGTTTATTCACGACACCATATTTGCCTCAGGCCGGATGCCTCGTTTGGGTCCGGCCGGCAGGGTCGCTTCGAGAAAGGACCAGAGATGACGCGGATAGCGGCGTTTTCCAGCCCGTTGCTGCTCGGCTTCGACGAGATCGAGCGCAGCCTCGAAAAGCTGCAGAAGGCGGCGGGAGACGGTTACCCTCCCTACAACATCGAGCGGCTGCCGAAGACGGAAAAGCGCGCGGAAATGCTGCGCATTACCCTCGCGGTCGCCGGCTTCGCGCCTGACGAACTGGAGATTACCGTCGCGGATAACGAACTGGTGATCCGTGGCCGCCAGCAGGAGGACGAAGCACGCACCTATCTCCATCGCGGGATAGCCGCGCGCCAGTTCCAGAGAACGTTTGTACTGGCCGACGGGATCGAAGTGCTCGGTGCCTCGTTGGATAGTGGACTGCTCGCGATCGACCTGGCCCGGCCTTTGGCCGAGCGCGCCGTTCGCCGGGTCGAAATCAACGGACGCGGCTATGCCCGGTCCGCGGAGTAAGGAGTATGAAAGCCATGGAACACAGTGAAAAGCAGGTCATGCCCGCCGAAAACTTCGCCGTCCTCGGCGGCGGCAAGATCGCCTATGTCAGGGCGCTGAAGTCGGACGAGGCGAAGAGCATCTTCCCCGGCCTGCCGCCGGTCGCCCCGGGTCTGGACCTGTGGGCGCTGGTCGCCGCCGATGGCACGCCGATCATGCTTGCCGACACGCGCGAGGCAGTCGTCATGAATGCGCACGAGCACGATCTGGAGACGGTCAGCATTCACTGACCGCGGCTAATCCGGGCCGGCGGCGGCATTGGCCGCCGCCCCGCGCCCTTCAGGCCGCGTTGGACGTGGCCGCTTCCGTCAGCACCGCATAGAGCGCCGCGTGATCGGGCGAGGCGCGCAGCTTTGCTGCCACGCCCGGTTCGCGCAGCAGGCGCGCGATCCGCGCCAGCGCCTTCAGCTGATCCGCGCCGGAGCCCTCGGGCGCGAGCAGCAGGAAGACCAGGTCGACCGGCTGGTCGTCGAGCGCCTCGAAGTCGATCGGCCGCGCCAGACGCGCGAACAGGCCCGAGATTCTGGTGAGCTTGGCCAGCTTGCCGTGCGGAATGGCGATGCCGCCGCCGACCCCGGTGGACCCGAGTTTCTCCCGCTGCAAAAGCGTATCGAGGATGTCGCGCTCCTCGATCCCGGTCAGGGCCGCGGCTTTCTCGGCGATCGCCTGGATCGCCTGCTTCTTGCTGTTGGCTTTGAGCGAAGGGATGATCGCTTCCGGGGAAATCAGGTCGCTCACGTCCATATTGTTCGGTTCCAATACGTTTCCGGCGCGGGCGCGCGAAGGCGGCCGACGCTCGCGATCGATCGTCAGCGTTGCGCGCTGTCCGCTTTGGGGTTGAGAGCTGGATCGACCCAGCCGATGTTGCCGTCCTTGCGCCGGTAGACCACGTTGACCCCGCCGTGGACGGCGTGACGGAAGACCACCACCGGCAGGTCGGCGAGGTCCATCGCCATCACCGCACCGCCGACGGTCAGGGTGTCGAGGCTGGTGGTCTCCTCGGCGATGATCACCGGGCTGTAGTCGATGCCGACTTCCTCGTCTTCCTCGGGAGAGGCAAGAACATAGGTCGCCGCCTGGGTGGTTTCGCCGCGCCGGCTCGAATGATGGTCGCGGAGGCGGCCTTTGTAGCGGCGCAAACGCTTCTCGATCCGCTCTGCGGCGCGATCGAAGCTGGCGTGGGGATCCTGGGCGCGACCCTCGGCATGGAGTACGACGCCGGTGTCGAGGTGGATGCTGCAGTCGCTCTTGAAGCCCGAGCCTTCGCGCTCCAGCATGACGTGGCCGGTAAAGCCGCCGTCGAAATATTTCTTCACCGCGTCGCCGATGCGTCCCTCGACCTGCGAGCGCAGCGCATCGCCAACATCGAGGTTCTTGCCGGAAATCCGCAGACTCATCGGTTGTCCAACCTGTTCGGTTCAGCTCGGGTTTCGGTCGCTCGGTGCGCCCGTCCCGGGGCCCGGCCTTGGTCGGCTTCGGCGATGCCGGAGGAAAACCAAAAGAGGCTATCGCCCCGCCCGTCCGGCTGCGCGCCCTTCTAAGGACGACCATCCGACAAGTCAACCAAGGCAAGCAAAACCCTTGTCCTGCCTCGGTTAGATAGGGGCTGCGAGGGGTGCGGCAAGCCGCTCAGGTGGAGGCCGCGAGCTTGTCGCGGCGGCGCTGGACGGAAGAGGGAATGCGCATCGCCTCGCGGTACTTGGCGACCGTGCGGCGCGCGATGTCGATGCCCGAACTGCGCAGCACCTTGACGATGGTGTCGTCGGAAAGGACGTCGCTCACCGCTTCGTCGTCGATCAGCCGGCGGATGCGGAAGCGGACGGCTTCCGCCGAGTGCGCTTCGCCGCCACCCGATGCCGCGATCGAGGCGGTGAAGAAATATTTCATCTCGAAGATGCCGCGCGGCGTGGCGATGTACTTGTTCGAGGTGACGCGCGACACGGTCGATTCGTGCATGCCGATCGCCTCGGCTACCGTCTTCAGATTGAGCGGCCGCAGGTACTGGACGCCCTCGGCAAGGAACGCGTCCTGCTGGCGGACGATTTCGCTGGCGACCTTGAGGATGGTTCGCGCCCGCTGGTCGAGGCTCTTCACCAGCCAGTTGGCGGTCTGCAGGCATTCGGCGATGTAGGCCTTCTCGCCCTCCTTGCGGCGGCTGCGGGCGACCGTGGTGTGGTAGCTCTGGTTGACTAGAACCCGCGGCAGCGTGCCGGTGTTGAGCTCCACGATCCAGCTCCCGTCCGGCGCCGCCCGCACGAGCGCATCGGGAACGACGGCCTGCACCAGCGTGCTGCCGATGGCGTTGCCGGGCTTCGGGTTCAGTCCCTTCAGCTCGGCCAGCATTTCCTGGAGGTCGTCCTCGTCGACGCCGCAGACGCGCATCAATCCCGCCATGTCGCGCCGGGCGACGAGATCGAGATTGGCGATCAGCGCCTCCATCGCGGGGTCGAAGCGGTTCTGCTCGCGCAGCTGGATGGCGAGGCATTCGGCAAGGTTGCGGGCGCCGATGCCGGCCGGCTCGAAGCCCTGGATGATGCCAAGAATGCGCTCGACCTCGGCGAGCGGAGCCCCGAGGCGCTCGGCGATCGCGCCGATGTCGGTGCGGATATATCCGGTCTCGTCGATCTCGCTGATCAGCGACTGGCCGATCAGGCGGGCGGCGGGGTCGGTGATCGCGAGGCCGAGCTGGTCGGAGAGGAGGTCGGCCAGCGACTTCTCCTCCGCCACGAAGGCCTCGAGATTGTAGTCCTCGCCCGAGGGAGCCGGTCGCGACAGCGGCGCGCTCCACGATTCTCCCGGCAGCGGCGGCAGCGGTTCGGCGGCGGCCGGCCGCGAGACGTCGGCGAATGCGGTATCGAGGGTGTCGCCCGGGCCCGGGCCGTCGCTCGCCGCATCGCCCTCCCACTCGCTGGCTTCCCCGCCGTCACGGTCCGAGTCGGCGATTGCCGCATTTTTCGCCTCGGCGTCGTTTTCGGCGCCATCCTCCGGCTCGGCCCGCTCCAGCAGCGGGTTGCGCTCGAGCTCGGCGTCGACGTAGGCGATCAGGTCGAGATTCGACAACTGCAGCAGCTTGATCGCCTGCATCAGCTGCGGCGTCATCACCAGCGACTGGCTTTGGCGGAGGACGAGTTTCTGGGAAAGCGCCATGATGCCGGGAAAAGTGGTCCAAGTTTTGCTTGTCGGACCCTTTGGTAGCCGAACCGGACCGCCGATTAAAGGCTAAACTGCTCCCCAAGGTAAAGGCGGCGGACGTCCGGGCTTTCGACGATCTCGTCGGGCCGGCCTTCGAACAGAGCCTCGCCCGCGCTGATGATATAGCCGCGGTCGATGAGGCCAAGCGTCTCGCGGACGTTGTGGTCGGTTATGAGCACGCCAATGCCGAGGCTGGTCAGATGCCGGACCAGCGCCTGGATGTCGCCGACGGCAATCGGATCGACCCCGGTGAAGGGCTCGTCGAGGAGCATGAAGGCCGGCCGGCTG
>JBBQGL010000139.1:0-11043 GCA_038323025.1 Hyphomicrobiales bacterium | reverse complement strand
AAGCCCTTCGACCCGAATTCCTTCTGCAGGTCGGTCATCGGCGAGTTGCCGCTGGTGACGATGATGCCCTGGTCGACGGCGCTCTTGACGAGGTCATGGAAGGCGGCGCTGCCCGGGTGGCCCATGATCTCGATGCACGTCGGCTTGGCGGCCGCGGCTTCCTTGAACTGGTTGATCATGGTCTCCGGCGCCCAGGCCGAGAACTGGGCCTTGAGGTCGACGCCGAAGGCGGCGGCGGCCTGGGCCGCGCCGGTCTGGCGGGCGAGGGTGGCGCCGTCACCGGCATTGCCGCCCATCTGCATGTACATGGTGATGCCCTTGCCGATCATATCGTCGGCCGAGGCAGCGCCGATGCCGGCGAACAGCGCCGCCGCGGCGGCGCCGGCCAGCAGTACCTTGGACAATCTCATTTTCTCTCTCCCTTTAGTCACCCGCCCTCGCGCCGCGTGGCGCAAGCCGGCGGCATTCATCCGGCCGGACGCTGCCGGCCGAAACTCTTGAAGCTGCCCATGCGCGCGAAGAAGGCGGCGCGGCGCGCCGGCTGATCGGCGTAGAGGTAGAAGATGATCGAGACGAGGAAGATAAGGCCCTGGACCGTGCGCACCCAGGCGCCGGTGAGGCCGCTCGCCACCAGCCCGGCCTCGATCATGCCGATGATCATGCAGCCGAAGAAGGTGCCGACGATGGTAGCGCGGCCGCCGAAGATGGAGGTGCCGCCGATCAGGACCGAGGCGATCGCCGTGAGCAGGTAGCCCTGGCCCTGGTTGCCGAAGAAGTTCTTGTTTTCGAGCGTCAGCATGATCGCGGCGCAGGCGGCGAGGAAGCCCATCAGCGTGAACAGCTTGATCTTCTCGCGGTCGACGTCGATGCCCACAACCCGGGAGACCTCGTTGGAATCGCCGATGAAGAGCGTGTGCTCGCCGAAGCGGTGGCGGGTGAGAATGAACCACAAAAAGACGGCGATGATCGCCGTCCACAGTGCCTGCAGCGGCAGTTGCGCCAGCCACGCCGTCTCGCTCGCGGCGAACGGCCGGCCGACGATCCATGCCCACACCGAGCTCTCCTCGGCGCCGCGCAGCGCATAGGACTTGCCGCCGGAAAGCACCGTCGCCATGCCCGCCCAGAAGAACTGCGTGGCCAGGGTCGCCATGAACGAGGGGATGCCGATCTTGGCCACCAGCAGGCCGTTCAGGAAGCCGACGAGGACGCCGGAGGCGAGGGCGGCGACGACGGAAATCCAGCCGAGGTCGTATTCCTTGAAAAGGAGCGCGAAGACGAAGCCGGAGAAGGCGATGATCGAGGGGAAGCTGAGATCGATCTCGCCGGCGCCGATGATGAAGGTGAGGCCGATGGCGAGCAGGACCAGCGGGGGCAGGGTGGAAAGGAAGGTCGTGTAGATGAACGGCGAGAGGAACACCTCCGGTGCCGTGTACATGAAGAGCGCCAGCATCAGCGCGAAGACGATGATGATCGGCAGGCCTTCGTAGCGCTGCAGGATCGACGGTCGTTGCCGGATTGCCATGCGCCGTGCCTCAGGCCTTGTGCTGCAGGTGGATGAGATATTCAGTCAATTCGACCACCGACATGTCCTTGGGGAGGATCTGGCTGACGATGGCGCCGCGATCGAGGACGACCAGCCGGTCGGCGACCTCGTGCACATGGGCGAGGTTGTGCTCGATGTAGATACAGGCCCGGCCCGACGTTTTGATACGCCGGACGAAGTCGATGACCTTGCGCACCTCGGCGACGCCGAGCGCCGCGGTCGGCTCGTCGAGCACGATGAGGTCGGCGTTGTAGTGCATGGCGCGGCCGATCGCGATGCCCTGGCGCTCGCCGCCGGAGAGGTTGCCGATGGTCGAGTCGACGGTGATGCCGACGCCGCGAAACCCGATCACGTCCATCAGGATCTGGTTGGCGATTTCCTTCTCGCGCTTGATGTTGATGAAGCCGAAGCGGTTGGTGATCTGGCGGCCAACGAAGAAGTTGCGCCAGAGCGGCTGCTTCTCGGCGAGGGAGCGGTCCTGGTAGACGGTCTCGATCGACAGGTCGTGCGCCATGCGCACGGAATAGTCGGAGAGGTTGAGCTCGCGGTCGCGGATGAAAATGTGCCCGGAGGTCGGCCGCATCACCCCGGTCATCACCTTGATCAGCGTCGACTTGCCGGCGCCGTTGTCGCCGATCAGGCCGACAATCTCGTTCCGGGTGATGGCGAGGTTGATGTCGCGCAGCGCATGGATGGCGCCAAAATACTTCTGGACGCCCTCCAGACGCACGATGGACTGGAAGTCCTTCTCCGAAGCCTGAACGGTCTGCGCTGCATCAACCATGGCAGCGCCTCCCAACGCTCCATAGCGCGAGGCTTGAATGCCGCACCCGCCCAATAATCATCGTACGATTAAGCGCGAGAGTCCACCTCGCCGCGCGGAGATTGGTGCGAGTTTGCTCAGCCAATTGTCGCATCGCCGGCTCCCTTCATCCGGACGCCGTTGATCGCGTCGGCTTCGGCTACCGAGAGGAGAGCGCGGAAGGCCTCGCGGGCGCCCTCGGGGTCGCCTCGCTTGATTGCGTCGAAAATCGCGCGATGGCTCGGGACAAAGTGCTCCTGGTCGGCGCGCGCGAGACGCTGGGCGCCGAACGTGACCGTGAGCGACGTCGCAATCACCGGGGCGAAGGCGCCGATGAATTCATTTCCGGTGCCGGTGAGGATGGCGTGATGAAAAGCCACATCCGCGTTGATCGACTCGGGCGAGCGCGGGTCGGCGCTGGCCATGGCAAGAAAGGCAGCCTCGATCGCCGCCAGGACGGCCTCGCTGCCGCGGGCGGCGACCAGCGCAGCTGCTTCCGGTTCGATGATCCGCCGTACCTCGAAGAGGCTGCGGACGAAGGCGGCAGTCGGAATCCCCACAAGCTGCCAGACGAGTATCTCCGGATCGAGACGGCTCCATTCCTGGCGGGGCCGCACGACTGTGCCACGGCGTGGACGCGAATGAACCAGCCCCTTTCCGGCAAGGACCTTCATGGCCTCTCGCACGGACAAGCGGGAGATCGACAACTGATCTGCAAGGCGGTCGAGGTTGGGCAGGACGCTGCCGGGCTTCCAATCGCCCGAGACGATGCGCCGGCCGATGCTTTCGGCTGCCGCATGCGCCAATGGCAGCGGCGACGAGTCGATCGTCAAAGGGGGCATCCTCCCGGAATAGCCGTCTCAGCGGCGGCGCTTGTCGCGCCTTTGTGGTCGGTAACATCAGATCAATGAGCCGGGTTGTCAACCTCAGGCGGCCCCTTGTGGTCGTTCCAGACTGCGCGAGGGAAGAACACACCGCTCAACTTCCCCGAAGGAGAATCTCAAGGCTCGCGAGGCTCGACGGGTGCGCAATCACGTCGATCGAAGTTATCCTGCCCGCGGCAAAGGCGAACCGGAAGACGGCGCGCGGATCTCCTGCGGGCGCCCAGGCCAATCCCGGAGCGCCGTCGAGCAACGCGTGCTGAGCCGCCTGCGCGCGCCCGGCGAATGTCTCAGCCACGCGAGGTGCGCCGCGGATTTCGGGCGCGAGGCGCGGTGCGCCGTTCGCCTGGCCGGCGACACTGGCGGCGGTGGCAACGGCATCGGCGCGCAGGACGACTTCCGGATCGAGAACTGCGAGTAGCGCCGCGAAGTCGCCACGGCGCGACGCGGCGAGGAACGCCTCGACGATTTCCCGGCCGCCCCCTCGGTCGGAATCCGGCGGAGTCTCTTTTCCTCGCACCCGACGGCGAGCCCGGCTGGCCAACTGGCGCGCGGCTGCCGGCGAACGTCCGACAACCGGGGCGATCTCATCGAAAGGAAGGTCGAACATATCGTGCAGGACGAATGCGACCCGTTCCGCCGGCGTCAATGTCTCGAGGACGACGAGAAGGGCAAGACCAATCGAGTCCGCGAACAATGTCTCGTGCTCGGCGCCTTCGACGATTGGCTCCGGCACGTGCGGACCCAGGGATTCCTCTTTGCGGGCTTTGCGAGAGCGAAGCATATCCAACGATACGCGGGCGACGACCGTGGTCAGCCAGCCGGCAAGGTTGCCGATCTCACGGGTGTCGGAGCGGTTGAGCCGCAACCAGGCCTCCTGAACGGCATCTTCGGCCTCGGTGCGCGAACCGAGCATGCGGTAGGCGACATTGCGCAACCGGGATCGCTCGGCCTCGAACTGCTGCTCGATCAGATTCTCCCGATCCATCGGTCACATTCCCTGGTGCGGCTTCGTCATGGCTGTGACGAACGAAATTCGGGCGATGTGACAAGAGGGAGATTTGACGATGCAAGCAAGAATGGCCAACCCTGCGATGATCATGCCTGACGCCATGCAGGCACTGCAGGCGCTTGCCAAGGCTACGAAGAAGGGCGGTGTGCCGCCGCAGACGCTCGAACTCGTCTATCTGCGCGCCAGTCAAATCAACGGTTGCAGCGTCTGTGTCCAGCTTCACGCCAACGATCTCAAGAAAGCTGGCGAAACCGACGAGCGGCTTTTCGCCGTCGCCGCCTGGCGCGAGGCGCCATATTTCACGCCTGCGGAGCGCGCCGCACTGGCCCTGACCGAGGCCACAACCCGGCTCGCAGACCGGGCCGACGCGGTGCCCGACGGGGTGTGGGACGAGGCAGCCCGACACTTTGACGAACGGGGGCTTGCGAGCGTGATACTCGCGATCGCGAGTATCAACGTATGGAATCGCCTCAACGCCGCCACGCGGCAGGTGGCCGGCGCGTGGAAGCCATAGGCGTGTCTCAGCGTTGACGCCTCCGCCAGCCGGGCGGCCTGGCCGGCGCCATCTCGTGGCGCCCCCGGAGATATGCTAGTGCCCAGACCTGTGGTGTTTGGGCATTCCGGATGAGGCGGCTTTGAGTTCAGGTATCCCGGTTTCGGCTGGCGGTGGTTCCTGCCCGGTTCGCGTCACGTCGCTCGGCCAGCCGCGTTGATGTTCAAGAAGATCCTCATCGCCAATCGCGGCGAGATCGCGGTTCGCGTCATGCGGACGGCGAAGCGGATGGGTATCGCGACGGTCGCGGTCTATTGCGATGCCGATCGCGATGCACTGCATGTGGAGATGGCCGACGAGGCCATCAACATCGGTCCCCCGCCCGCATCGGCGTCGTATCTCAGGATCGACCGGATCATCGAGGCCTGCCGCATGAGCGGCGCCGAAGCGGTCCATCCCGGCTACGGTTTCCTCTCCGAGCGCGCGGCCTTCGCGGAAGCGCTCGACGAGGCGGGCATCACCTTCATCGGGCCCAACGCCAAGGCTATCGCGGCCATGGGCGACAAGATCGAGTCGAAGAAGCTCGCGGCCGCCGCCGGCGTCTCCACCGTGCCGGGCCATCTTGGCACGATCGAGGACGAGGCCGACGCAATCGCGGTCGCCCGCGAGATCGGCTTGCCCGTGATGATCAAGGCGTCCGCCGGAGGCGGCGGCAGGGGCATGCGCATCGCGCGCGCCTTCGACGCCGTCGGCGAAGGCTGGCGGCTCGCGCGCTCCGAGGCGTTGTCCTCGTTTGGCGACGACCGCGTCTTCATCGAGAAGTACATCGAGAACCCGCGCCATATCGAGGTTCAGGTACTCGGCGACAAGCACGGTCATGTCATCCACCTCGGCGAGCGCGAATGCTCCATCCAGCGGCGCAACCAGAAGGTGGTCGAGGAATCGCCGTCGCCGGCGGTGAACCCTCGCTTGCGGGCGGACATGGGCAGGCAGGCGGTCGCGCTGGCAAAGGCGGTCGGCTACGATTCCGCCGGCACGGTCGAATTCGTCTTTTCGCCGGACGGCGAGTTCTACTTCCTCGAGATGAACACGCGGCTACAGGTCGAGCATCCGGTGACCGAGTTCGTCACGGGGATCGACCTGGTCGAGCAGATGATCCGGGTTGCCGCCGGAGAGCCGCTGGCGATCCGCCAGGCTGACGTTCGCCTGAAGGGATGGGCGATCGAGTCTCGTATTTGCGCCGAGGACCCACACCGGGATTTCCTGCCGTCGGTCGGAAGGCTAGACCGCTACCGCCCTCCGGCTGAGAGCAAAGACGGCGCCGCCGCGGTGCGGGTGGACAGTGGCGTGGTGGAAGGCTCGGAGATCTCGATCTACTTCGACTCGCTCATCGCCAAGCTGGTCACGTACGCGCCGGAACGCGCGGCGGCGACGGAGGCCATGGCCTCGGCGCTCAATCGCTTCGTCATCGACGGCATTGCCCATAACCAGCTGTTTCTCTCCGCGCTGATGGCCCATCCGCGCTGGCGGGAGGGTCGGCTCTCGACCGCGTTCATCGCGGAGGAATTTCCCCACGGGTTCGGCGCGATTCAGCCGTCGGCCGAGACGATTGCCCGGCTCGCCATCGTGGCGCTGGCGATCGAACTGCGGCGGGGCGAAGGGCTGCAATCGCTTTCCGGTCAGATGCGGACGAGGAACTCCGACGTATCGACGGAGTGGGTTGTCCGGATCGGCGACGAGCGCATCGGCCTGACCGCCCTGAAGGCGGACGGGGAGGGGTGGCGCATACTCTCGCCGGGCGGAACCGAGGCGCTCGCCGTCCTTTCCGATTGGTCGCCGGGGGAGCCGCTCTGGACCGGCACGATCGATGGAGCGGCGCTGACCGTTCAGGTCCGGCCTGCCGTCGGGGGCGTGAGGATTGCGTGGCGCGGCGTCGAGGTCCTCGTCCGCGCCATGCCGGCTCACGTCGCGGCGCTCGAAGCACGGATGCCGGCGAAGCGCGCCGGCGATGCGTCCAGAGGCCTGCGCGCGCCGATGCCCGGACTGGTCGTCGCGATCCTCGCGGAGGTCGGCCAGAAGGTCCGCGCCGGACAGCCGCTCGCCATCGTCGAGGCGATGAAGATGGAGAATGTGCTGCGCGCCGAGCGCGATGCACTGGTCGCCCGCGTGGCGGCCAAACGCGGCGATATCCTCGCCGTCGACGCGGTCATCATCGAGTTCGAATGATGGCGGAGCGCGCCGTTCGCGTGACAGTCAGCGGCCGGGTCCAGGGCGTCGGCTTTCGCGCCTTCGTTCGCCGCGAGGCGCTGGCGCGGAAAATCTCGGGCTGGGTGCGCAACCGGCGCGACGGTGCTGTCGAAGCGGTCTTCTCGGGCGATGCGGCGGCGGTGGAGGCGCTGGTCGCCGCCTGCCGACGTGGGCCGCGGATGGCGTCGGTGACGGCGGTGGAGGTGGCTGACCATGGCTCGCCGGTCGCGCCCGGCTTCAGCGAGCTGGCCACGGCCTAAGTCCGCGTGGTTTCCCCGAACAGGGCCTCGAATTCACGCCGGAGGATGGCGTCGACCTCGGGCATGGAGACGATGCGACCGAGGTCGGCGAGGCTGGTCACGCCCTGTTCGCGAACCCCGCAAGGTACGATGCCGGAGAAGTGCTCGAGCACCGGGTCGACGTTGAGCGCGACGCCGTGAAAGGTCACCCAGCGCCGGACGCGCACGCCGATGGCGGCAATCTTGTCCTCGCGGCCGGCGCCTGCCTCCGGCCGCGGCACCCAGATGCCGATGCGGTCGGCGCGGCGCTCGCCGCGCAGGTTGAGGGCGGCGAGGGTGCGGATCATCCACTCCTCCAGCGCGGCGACGAAGCGGCGAACATCGGGCCGGCGGCGGTTGAGGTCGAGCATGACATAGGCCACGCGCTGGCCGGGGCCGTGGTAGGTGTACTGGCCGCCGCGGCCGCTCTGGTAGACGGGGAAGCGATCGGGGGCGAGCAGGTCGGCGGACCGGGCGCTGGTGCCGGCGGTATAGAGCGGCGGATGCTCGACCAGCCACACCAGTTCCGGCGCCTCGCCGGCGACGATGGCGGCGACGCGCGCCTCCATGGCGGCGACCGCATCCGGATAGGCTACCGGGCGCTCCGCGATCGACCATTGCACCGCCGGCGCGCCGGGGGCAGCCAGCATTGCAAAATTGTCGCGGGCCTCTCTGTCGAGCAACGGGAACCTTTCCGCCAAGAGCCGGTTGAGGCGCCTAGATATAGGATCATCCCGGCCGAGGCTGAACCATGATCAGGAAACTGAAGACCGGTGAATACCGCCTCTATTCGCGCAAGGTCGACCCCAAGACTGGGAAACGGCGCAATCTCGGCACCTTTGCCAATCGCGCCGCTGCCGAAAAGCACGAGCGCGACGTCCAGTACTTCAAGCGGCACGGTTGACGATGTCCGAGCAGAAGCGCGAGGCGCGCAAGGCGAAATACTGGTCCGGCGACGCAACCCGCAACAGCAACGCGCTCGATCTCGAACCGGCGGTGTTCAAGGGCGACGCCGGCGAGGTCGCGCGCTCGCTGAAGCGATCGGCGGAGCGGAGCGAGCGCCGCAAGGGCACACCGTTTCAATCGGCAATGTCGATGCTGACCTTCTACATCAACCGCGCCGGCAAGAACCTGCCGGACACGCGCAAGCGCGTGCTGGTGCGGGCAAAGGACGAACTGCGCAAGGCGTTCGGCAGGGACTAGGTTGAGCGCCGCCCGTCGAAAACTTGCGGGCGGGCGCCATAATCACCATAGCGTTTCGCAGTGCGAGGTTTCGTGCCGTTCTTTTCTCCTCCGGAATTTCCTTCCCCCTCACGGCGCGGTCTTCTCGCATCGCTCGTCGCGTACCTTGCCTGGACGTCCATCGGCGGCGTTGGCTGGGCATGGGCCGATGAGGCGGGGGACGACATCGTTGTCGTGAAGGGCTGGGTGCTCCGGCGATCCGATCTCGCGGGATTGCGGCGCGCATGATCCGCGACGCCGAGCAGCGCACGGACGAGTGGTTCCGCGACCGGGTATTCGACGTGTGCATCGTCGGCAGCGGTCCGGCGGGCATGACCATCGCGCGGCGGCTGGCTGCCGCGGGCGCCTCGGTCGGGCTGTTCGAGGGTGGCGGCCTCGACCCGACCCCGGAGTCGCAGGACCTCTACAAGGGCTTCACTACCGGCGAACCGTACTACGACCTTGACTCGATCCGGCTGCGCTATTTCGGCGGTTCGTCGGGCCACTGGGGCGGCCGGGCGCGTGCGCTCGACGCGGAAGACTTTGCGCCGCTGGCGCAGAACGCCTTCAGCGGCTGGCCGATCAGACGGAGCGATCTCGACCCGTACCTCGAAGAAACCGCGAGCATCCTCGATCTGACGCCCGCCGACATCGCGCCGCTCGACATCTTCGCCGGCGAACCGACGGCTTTCCGGCCCATCGTCGTCCGCTTCAGCCCGCCGACGCGCTTCGGGGAGAAGTACCGCGCCGAGCTCGAGGCCTCGAAGGACATCGAGGTGTTCCTCAATGCCAACCTTGTCGACATCCGCGTAGCGGATGGCGCCAGGCAGGTTAGCGAGGCGGTGTTCAGGAGCTTCACCCGGCCCGAGCCGTTCCTCGTCAAGGCGCGGTTCTTCGCGCTCTGCCTCGGCGGGCTGGAGAATCCGCGGGCGCTGCTGAACGCCAGGACGCAGCTGCCGCGCGGCATCGGCAATGAAAACGACAATGTCGGGCGCTTCTTCATGGAGCACCTGCACGTCCCTGTCGGGTCGTTCGTGCTGCGGAAGCCGCTTTCCAACATGGCGGTCTATGCATCGACCCCGGCATACGTTTCGGAAAAGGGGACGTTGCACTGCTCGCTGTTCCTGACGCCCGACACGCCCGGACCGGCCGAAGGGGGAGCCGCCTGCGTGGATCTCGCCGAAATCATCGCGGCCGACATGCGGGGAACGCCCATCGCCTGCCCGGGCCAGACGGGGACGGCGATCATGGTGGTCGAGTAGGCGCTGAACCCTGATAGCCGGGTCAAGCTGGCGAACGCGCGCGACCGCTTCGGCCTCAGCGAAGCGGTCCTGGACTGGCGCCTGTCGCCGGTCGATTTCCACACGCTGTTCACGGCCGTCATGGATTTCGCGACGACCGCCGCGGTACGCGACGTGGCCCGGTTCAAGCTCCTGCCGTGGCTGCTGCAGCCGCCGCCGGCGGTCGCGACGCTCGAACAGGTGGGCGGCGGCAGCCACCATATGGGCACTACGCGCATGAGCGCCGATCCGAGGCGCGGCGTGGTCGACAAGGATTGTCGCGTCCACTCGCTTGATAATCTCTACGTCGGCGGGAGCAGCGTCTTTGCCACTTCCGGCTACGCCAACCCCACGTTTACGGTTGTGCAACTGGCGCTGCGGCTTGGCGACCATCTCGCCGGCCGGGTGCGCGGAGGGTAACGCGCAGTCCGGTTGGGCGAACGGGCGCTAAGCACGATTGCCTTCGGGGAGTGCAATCGGCCACGATCAAACCTAGATTCTGCCGCGGGCTGCCGAATTTCTGGTAGCCGCCGCCGATCAAGCGTGGAGTGCCGAAGGGGCGCGATGAGGATCGAAGGCAAACCAGGCGAGGCCGCGGACCCGGCCGGTTTCCTCGGCCACGACGGCGAGATGGCGAGGCGGATCGCGGCGCGCGACTGGTCGGCGACGCTCGGCCCGATCTCGTCGTGGCCGAGCAGCCTGAAGACGACGGTCGGGCTGATACTCCATTCGCCGGTGCCGATCGTGCTCCTGTGGGGCGAAGACGGCATCATGATTTACAACGACGCCTACTCCGTGTTTGCCGGCGGTCGCCACCCGCAACTGCTCGGCAGCAAGGTCAGGGAGGGATGGCCGGAAGTGGCCGCCTTCAACGACAACGTGATGAAGGTGGGCCTCGCCGGCGGGACGCTTGCCTACACGGACCAGGAATTGACGCTCTTCCGCTCCGGGAAACCTGAGCAGGTCTGGATGAACCTCGATTACTCGCCGGTCATCGACGAGAGCGGCCGCCCGGGCGGCGTGATCGCGATCGTCATCGAGACCACAAAGCGGGTCCTCGCCGACCGCCGCGCCGCGGCGGAGCAGGAACGCCAGCGGCAACTCCTCGGCCAGATGCCCGGGTTCATTGCCGTGATGACCGGGCCGGAGCACGTCTTCGAGTACGTGAACGAGGCGTACATCCGGATGGCCGGCCGCACCGACATCATCGGGCGGGGCATTCGCGAGGTGTTTCCGGACCTCGCCGGGCAGGGCTTCTTCGAGCTCCTCGACAAGGTCTATGCGAC
>JBBQGL010000138.1:0-11051 GCA_038323025.1 Hyphomicrobiales bacterium | reverse complement strand
TGCTTCTGCGCCGATTTCCAGCCGTTTGCAGCGTGGGTTGAAACGCCCCGGCCGCGACCGGTCCACATGGTATTGTCTCGGCTTCATTCATCGAGTCGACCAACCACCTCGGGAACCGACCGGCCATGTCTGCGATCATCTTCTCCATCGCGTTGAGACACAGGATCGCCGCGGCCGTTGCCGCCACGCTCGGGCTCGGCCTGGTGCCACAGATCGCGGTGGCCGCACCGGCGCACGGCATCGCAATGATCGGCGAACCGGCCCTGCCGGCGAATTTCGACCATCTCCCCTACGCCAATCCGGACGCGCCGAAAGGCGGGCGCATCACCTACGGCGTGGTCGGCACCTTCGACAGCCTCAACTCAATGATCGTTCAGGGCGGGACCACCTCGGCGCGAGGACTGGCCGATCCCGTATTCGGCAACCTCGTCTTCGAGACCCTGCTGGCCCGCAGCGCGGACGAGCCGTTCACGCTGTACGGCCTTATTGCCGAAACGGTTGAAACGCCCCCCGATCGAAGCTGGGTGGTCTTCAACCTCAACCCCAAAGCCCGATTTTCGGACGGCGTGCCGGTCACCGTCGACGACGTGATCTTCTCGATGGAACTGCTCCGCGACAAGGGCCGCCCGAACTACAAGGCGGTGTTCTCGAAGATCGCCAGCGTCGAGAAGGTCGGCGAACACGGGGTGCGCTTCAATCTCGGCACGGCCGGCGACCGCGAACTGCCGCTCATCCTCGGGCTGATGCCGATCCTGCCGAAGCATGCCATCGAACCGGCGAAGTTCGACAAGTCGACGCTGACGCCGATCATCGGCACGGGCCCCTACATCCTCGCGGAGGTGAAGGCGCCGGACTTTACGGTGTTCCGGCGCAACCCCGACTACTGGGGTAAGGACCTGCCGATCAAGCGCGGCTTCGACAACTACGACGAGATCCGCGTCGAGTATTACCGCGATGCCAGCACCCTCTTCGAGGCCTTCAAGAAGGGCCTTTACGACGTCAATCCGGAGGGCGATCCGGCGCAGTGGAACACGGCGTACGACTTCCCGGCGGTCAACGACGGACGCGTCATCAAGGAGGAGGTCAAGACCGGCTCGCCCAAGGGAATGACCGGCTTTGCGTTCAACACGCGCCGTCCGATCTTCGCCGACATCAGGGTGCGGCGCGCGCTCGCCAAGCTTCTCGATTTCGAGTGGATCAACAAGAACCTCTACTACGGCGCCTTCGTCCGCGCCGCCGGCTACTTCAACGACTCGGACCTTTCCTCGATCGGCCGGCCTGCCAGCGACAAGGAGAAGGCGCTGCTGGCGCCTTTCCCGGGCGTCGTTGCCGACGATGTCATGAACGGGACTTACCGGCCGGTCGAGGCGAGCGTCGCGGCGGGAGACCGGGCGGTGATGCGGTCGGTGGTCGAAGACCTCAAGGCCGCCGGATACCAGCTCAACGGCGATGCCATGGTCAACACAACGACCGGCCAGCCCCTTGCCTTCGAAATCCTCGTGACCACGAAGGAGGACGAACGTATCGCGCTGGCCTATCAGCGGACGCTAACGCGCATTGGCGTCGCGATGACCATCCGCAATGTCGATTCGACCCAGTTCGAACTCCGCCGCAAATCCTTCGACTTCGATATGGTCCGCAACAGCTGGAGCGCGTCGCTGTCGCCGGGAAACGAACAGATCAACCGCTGGAGTTCGGTGGTTGCCGACCAGCAGGGGTCGTTCAACTATCCCGGCGCCAAGGTGCCGGCGATCGATGCCCTGATCAATGCCATCCTGTCGGCCCCGACCAGGGAGGATTACGTAGCGGCGGTAAGGGCTTACGATCGCGTACTGATCTCGGGCTTCTATGTCGTGCCGCTGTTCTACTTGCCGGTGCAATGGATCGCGCACTGGTCACGGATCGAGCATCCCGCCACCACGTCCCTCACCGGCTATTCCCTGTCGACCTGGTGGGTGAAGCCCGGCTCCGGCTAATTGGAGACCGCGCTCCCCGCACGAAACGCAGCCAACGCTAACCTCAGGAAATCGGCGCCGCGATCCGGCAGTCGAGGCTGAAGGACATCTGCTCTGTCTCCGGGTGGCCGGGCGAGCGGACGCTGATCCGTGTCACGCCAGTAATCCGGTCAATGGAGCCTTCAACACCGTCACCGCCGGCGGAAGTCCCGAAGGCCACCCGGGTGGCGGTCAGGTAGACGATGGGGTGGCTGCCGATGCCGAAGCCGCGAACGCGCATCCCCGCCAGGTCCAGCAGACCGTCCGCCATGATGGGCTGGCCGGTGGTGCCGGCATCGGGCGTGACCATCACCCCGGTGCACGTAAGGCGTACGGGATCGGCGTTGGGAGCGGCTTCGCCCGTGGTCTGGGCCTGCCCCGCCGCGTATGCGGGCAGCACCATTCCGCACAAGACACCTGCAAGAAGGAATCGCCGTGTCATTTGCAAAGCTTAACACTCGGGAACCGCAGCTGTTCCCGCGGTGCAACAAACGCGGTGGCCGGCTACGCTGCGGCTTTCTGCCCTTCAGCGGCGAGCTTTGACAGCAGGGTGAGCAAAGCCGCCGTGCCCCTCAGCCGCTTGGCCGGGTTCTCCCAATCGCGGATGAAGACGACCTTCTGGTCCGGCCGCACCTTGGCGAGCGAACCTTCCGAGGCGATGTAGCGGAGCAGCCCGGCGGGATTGGCGAAGCGGCTTTCGCGGAAGGCGATCACCACGCCCTTCGGCCCGGCGTCGACCTTCTCCACGTTGGCCTTGTGGCACAGCGCCTTGATGGTGACGATTTCGAGGAGGTGCTCCACTTCCGGCGGCAACGAACCGAAACGGTCGATAAGTTCCGCCGCGAAGGCCTCGATCTCGGCGTTCTCCTGCAGGTCGGCGAGGCGCTTGTAGAGGCCGATGCGAAGCGGCAGATCTGGCACGTAGGCTTCCGGGATCATGACCGGAATGCCGACCGTGATCTGCGGAGACCAGCGGCTTTCCTCGACGCCCTCGCTGCCCGCCTTCAGCGACGCCACCGCCTCCTCCAGCATCTGCTGATACAGCTCGTAACCCACCTCGTTGATGTGCCCGGACTGCTCCTCGCCTAGGAGGTTGCCGGCGCCGCGGATATCCATGTCGTGGCTCGCCAGCTCGAAGCCGGCGCCGAGGGTATCCAGCGATTGCAGGACCTTCAGGCGGCGTTCGGCCTGCGGGGTCAGGGTGCGCTCGGCCGGCACCGTGAACAGCGCATAGGCGCGCGCCTTGGAACGGCCGACGCGGCCGCGCAGCTGATAGAGCTGGGCGAGGCCGAAGATGTGGGCGCGATGCACGATCAGCGTGTTCGCGGTTGGAATATCGAGGCCGGACTCGACGATCGAGGTCGAGAGCAGGACATCGTATTTGCCCTCGTAGAAGGCGGTCATGATGTCTTCCAGCTCGGTCGCGCCCATCTGCCCGTGCGCGACCGCAACCTTCACCTCCGGTACGGTTTCCGCAAGGAAGGCACGCTGCTCGGCGAGGTCGCCGATGCGCGGGCAGACAAAGAAGCTCTGGCCGCCGCGATAGCGCTCGCGCAGCAGCGCCTCGCGGACCACGAGCGGATCGAACGGCGAGATGAACGTGCGCACCGCCAGGCGGTCGATCGGCGGCGTCGTGATCAGCGACAGCTCGCGAACGCCGGTCAGTGCCAGCTGGAGCGTGCGTGGAATGGGCGTCGCAGACAGGGTCAGGACGTGAACGTCTTCCTTCAGGTCCTTCAGGCGCTCCTTGTGCTTGACGCCAAAGTGCTGCTCCTCGTCTACCACCAGCAGCGCAAGATCGCGGAACCTGATGCCTTTGCCGAGGAGAGCGTGGGTGCCGACGATGATGTCGACGCTGCCATCGGCTATCCCGGCGCGCGCCTCGGCCAGCGCCTTGGTGCCCACCAGGCGCGAGGCCTGGGCAACGCGAACCGGAAGCCCGGCGAAGCGGTCGGTGAACGTCTTGAAATGCTGGCGGGCAAGCAAGGTGGTCGGCACGATCACCGCTACCTGCTTGCCGGTCATCACCGTCACGAAAGCCGCGCGGAGCGCGACCTCGGTCTTGCCGAAGCCGACATCGCCGCAGACCAGCCGGTCCATCGGACGGCCGGCCGCGAGATCGGCGAGCACCGCGTCGATCGCGGTCTGCTGGTCCTCGGTTTCCTCGTAGGGGAAGCGGGCGGCGAACTCGTCGTAGAGGCCTTCCGGCGGCGTGAGCACGGGTGCCGTCCGCATGGCACGCGCGGCCGCCACGCGAATGAGCGCCGCCGCCATGTCGCGCAGCCGTTTCTTCAGGCGAGCCTTCCGCGCCTGCCAGGCGACGCCGCCGAGTTTGTCGAGCGGAACGTCCGCTTCTTCCGAGCCGTAGCGCGACAGCAGCTCGATGTTCTCGACCGGCAGGTACACACGGTCGCCGCCGGCATAGAGCAGTTCCAGGCAATCATGCGGCGCGCCCGCCGCCTCGATCGTCTTCAGGCCGTTGAAGCGGGCAATGCCGTGATCGACATGGACGACGAGGTCGCCCTCGGCCAGGCTGGTCGCATCGCTGAGGAAATCCGCCGCGCGCCGGGTGCGGCCGTGCGGACGGACCAGGCGGTCGCCGAGGATGTCCTGCTCCCCGATGAGCGCCAGGTCGCGGGTCTCGAAGCCTGACTCCAGCCCGATGATGGCGAGCCCGGCCACATCGGCGGGCAAGGCCCTGGCTTCGCTCCAGCTGGCGACCGGTTTCAGCCCCGTAAGCCCATGGTCGACGAGGACCTGGCCCATGCGGTCGCGCGAGCCCTCGCTCCACGAGGCGACGATCACGCGCCGGCCGTCCACGATTTCGCGCCTGATATGCGCGATCACCGCATCGAAGACATTGGTGTCGGCGGCATTCCGTTCGGTCGAGAAATTCCGGCCGCGGTGCCCGCCGATATCGATGACGTTGTCGGCTTCGGGGGTGGCGAAGGGCGAGAGGCGGGCAACCGTCCTTCCGCCGAGGGTCACGGCCCATTCGTCGTCCGTGACGTAGAGCCGGTCGGGTGGCAGCGGCTTGTACGGGACGGCGCCCTGCCCCGCCTCGAGCGCCCCTTTGCGGGCCTCGTAGTGATCCGCGATCTGCGCCCGCCGTTCGCCAATCGCTTCCTCGACGAGATGATCGGTAACTACCGGGGTTTCGCCGACATGGTCGAAGATCGTCTCCAGCGATCCGGCGAAGAGCGGCAGTCAGTGTTCCATGCCGACATAGCGGCGGTTCTCGCTGACCGTGTGGTAGAGCAGGTCGTCACGGTCGGCCGCGCCGAAGAGCGCGATGTAGCTCTGGCGGAAGCGCGCGATGGTTTCCGGCGTCAGCACCATTTCATTGGCCGGGACCAGATCGATGCGCGGCCGGCTGGTGGTGGTCCGCTGGCTGTCGGGATCGAAGCTGCGGATGGTTTCCAGGGCGTCGCCGAAGAAATCGAGCCGGACCGGCGCGTCCTCGCCGGCGGCGAACAGGTCGAGGATACCGCCGCGGACGGCATATTCGCCGGGCTCGCGTACCGTGCCCGTGCGCGAGAAGCCGTTGTCGGAGAGCCAGTGGATCAGGTGATCCATGCCGAGCCGGTTGCCGGCGGCGGCCGAGAAGGACCCGCTCTTCACGAATGCCCGGGTCGGCACCCGCTGCAAGGCAGCGTTGACCGTGGTGAAGACGATCTGGAGCCGGTCGGAGGGAGCGAGGAGGCGCGTCAGTGTCACCATCCGCTGCGCCAGAATGGCCGTATGCGGCGAAGAGCGGTCGTATGGCAGGCAATCCCAGGCCGGGAAGGTCAGCGTCTCCACCTCGGGCGCGAAGAATGCGAGCCCGCGCTGGACCTCGGCCAGCCGCTGCCCGTCGCGGGCGATGAAGAGCAGGCGCCTGCCCGTCCCGGTCTGACCGACCAGATCGGCGAGCACGCTGCCGGCGAGGCCATCCGGGACATTGGCGAGCGTGACCCCGCCGGCCCGCTGGAACACGCGCGCCATGGCGAGCTTCGCCCGCGTTTCGGATTTCTCAGGGGTCGCGGCCATGCTCAATTGCCACCGTGGAAGGCGATGACCTGGCGCAGCATCGGGGAGTCGTTCGCGGCCGGAATCGTCGTCTCGCCCATGATCCAGCCGAGCAGCTCACGGTCCGGCACGTCGAGCAGCGCCTCGAATCCCGTCAGTCCGGCCTCGTCCAGCGACGCCACATGGGCGTCGGCGTAGCGGCCAAGGAGCAGGTCGACTTCGCGCATGCCGCGATGCCACGCCCGGAAGCGGATGCGCTTTCGCCTGATTTCCAGGGGTTCCGTCATGCCTTGCTCGCCATACCGCAATAGAAATTCCGCGCCGGGCCGATTCCGGCCCGTCGCTGCGGACCGAGATATAGGCGGCTCCGGCAAATCTGTCAGCGCCTTCTCGCGAGTACGCCGGGAGGTGTGTCATTCTGGCCGAAAGACCACCTGGCAGACCGGCAGCCGATGCGCCCCGATATCCTCAATCCACTCTTCCGGCCGGTTACGAGCCTCGCCGGCATCGGGCCGAAGGTCGCGCTTGCCTTCCGGCGTCTCGTCGGCGGGCCAGAGAGCGAGGAGGCGCCACGCGTCATCGACCTCCTCTTCCATCTTCCCGTTGCCCTGGTCGACCGGCGCAACCAGCCCGGCATTGCGCTGGCGCCGGAGGGCGCCATCGTCACGCTGAAAGTGCGGGTCGACCGGCACCAGCCGCCGCCGCGCGGCAACCGCCGCCTGCCCTATCGCGTGTTCGCCTTCGACGACACCGGCGAGATCGCGCTGACGTTCTTTCATGCCGTCGATGCCTGGCTGGCGAAGACCCTGCCGGTCGGCGAGACGCGCTATGTCAGCGGGCGGATGGAGTGGTTCAACGGCCGCCCGAGCATGATCCACCCCGACTACATCGTCGGCGAGGAGGATTTCGCCGACCTGCCGATGATCGAGCCGATATATCCGATGACCGCCGGCCTTTCCCGGAAGGTCCTCGCCAAGGCGATCGGCGAAGCCCTGACTGACCTCCCGCTCCTGCCGGAATGGCTCGATACGCCGTTGAAGGCGCGGGAGAACTGGCCGGATTTCGCCGCAGCGCTGCGGCATGCGCACCATCCGGAATCGGCGGCGGATTTCGAACCGAACAGCCCGCACCTCACGCGCCTGGCTTACGACGAGATGCTGGCGAGCCAGCTGGCGCTGGCGCTGCTCCGCGCTCACCAGCGCCGGCACACGGGCAAGGCGCGACTGGGGACCGGCACCGTCCGCGCGAAGATCCTCGCCGCCCTGCCCTTCTCGCTCACCGCCAGCCAGTCACTGGCGCTTGCCGAGATCGACACCGACCTCGCCCGCCCTGAGCGCATGCTCCGCCTGCTGCAAGGCGACGTCGGTTCCGGCAAGACGGTGGTTGCGCTGCTTGCCGCCGTGACCGTGATCGAAGCCGGCGCCCAGGCGGCGATCATGGCCCCGACCGAATTGCTGGTCCGCCAGCACGCGCGCACGATCCTGCCGCTCGCCGATGCCGCCGGCGTCCGCATCGCCGTGCTTACCGGCCGGGAGAAGGGCCGCGAGCGGGAGACCATCCTTGCGGGCCTCGCCGACGGATCGATCGACCTGCTGCTCGGGACCCATGCCCTTTTCCAGTCCGGCGTCGATTTCCGCGATCTGGCCCTGGTGGTCGTGGACGAACAGCACCGTTTCGGCGTGCATCAGCGGCAGGCGCTGGCGGCCAAGGGCGGCGCGACGGATGTGCTGGTGATGACCGCCACGCCGATCCCGCGCACGCTCGTCCTCACCTACTACGGCGACATGGATGTCTCCCGCCTGACCGAGAAGCCTGCCGGTCGCCGGCCGATCGAAACCCGTGTCGTGCCGCTCGACCGGATCGGCGAGGTGGTCGAGCGCATCCGCGCCGCCACCGATGCGGGCGCCAAGGCCTATTGGGTCTGCCCCCTGGTGGAAGAGTCCGAGCTCATCGACGCCGCCGCGGCGGAAGAGCGCTTCGCCGCGCTCAAGATCGCGCTCGGCCCCATCGTCGGGCTGGTTCATGGTCGCGTGAAGCCGGCCGACCGCGACCGCGAGATGGCGCGCTTCCTTGCCGGCGAAACCCGCGTCCTCGTTGCGACGACGGTTGTCGAAGTGGGCGTCGATGTCCCCGATGCCACTATCATCGTGATCGAGCATGCCGAGCGCTTCGGCCTCGCCCAGTTGCATCAATTGCGCGGCCGCGTGGGCCGCAGCGACCGTCCATCGGTCTGCCTGCTTCTCTACAAGGCGCCGCTCGGCGAGGTGGCGAAGGACCGCATGCGCATCATGCGCGAGACCGAGGACGGCTTCGTCATCGCCGAGGAGGATCTGCGCCTGCGCGGCGGCGGCGAAATCCTCGGCACGCGCCAGTCGGGCACGCCGGGCTTCCGCATCGCCCACCCCGAGCACCAGGCGGCGCTGATGGAGACCGCCCGCGACGATGCCCGCCTGATCGTCGAGCGCGACGCCAACCTCGCCAGTCCGCGCGGCGCCGCCCTGCGGCTGTTGCTCTACCTGTTCGGGCGCGACGAGGCGATCCGGCTCATGCGCGCCGGTTAGTATCGGCAAACGAGCGGAGCCGGCGGAGAGCCTCGTCGATCTTCACCGGCTTGCCGAGCGGCTCGGGGTCGGACTCGCTGTCCGGGGCAACCAGCCCGGCGGAGATGACGATCTTCACGGCGTCCTCGGGCGCCATGTCGAGGATCATGCATTTGCTGCGCGGCACGAAGACGACATAGCCGGTGAGTGCGGTCGGCGTGGTCGGCACGAATACGCTGAGGATGTCCTCGCCGCTATCCGAGATGCGGCGCGCGATCTCGCCGCGCGACGTGTTCATCACGAACACGACCGACCACAGCCCGGGACGGGGATATTCGATCAGGCCCACGGTCTGGAACGGCTTGTTGCCGGTCGACACCGCCCGTTCCACCACCTGCTTAAGGCCGCGATAGAGGTTCCGGATCAGCGGTACCCGCGCCAGCATCGCTTCGCCGCGCGCGATCAGCCTCCCGCCGACGAGGTTGGCGGTGAGGAACCCAAGGAGGGTTATGAAGATCAGCGCGACGACAACGCCGAAGCCGGGAACGTGGAACGAGAGAAACGCGTCGGGGGTGTACTGCGACGGAATGAGCGGCTTCACCCAGCTGTCGATCCAGACAATGAACGCCCAGGTCAGATAGACCGTCAGGAAGAGCGGAACCGCGATAACGAGGCCGGTAAGGAAATAGGTACGCAGGCGATGCACGAGGCTCCGTCGGCCGGAGTCGACCACCTCGGGTTCTGGACTGGGCTCCTGCGTGTCCGTCATTTCCCCGTCTTCCAGCGCCCCGCACTGCGCCGCGCCCATTATCTATGGAGGGAGCCTCCTTTGAGAAGAGGCGTTATTGCCCAAAATTCACTCGACGGTGACGGACTTTGCCAGATTCCGCGGTTGATCGACATCCGTGCCGAGGAAAACGGCGGTGTGATAGGC
This sequence comes from Hyphomicrobiales bacterium, assembly GCA_038323025.1. Lineage (GTDB taxonomy): Bacteria > Pseudomonadota > Alphaproteobacteria > Rhizobiales > Kaistiaceae > JAFKKF01. The sequence goes on along the minus strand of JBBQGL010000138.1, from coordinate 1,575 downwards.
GAGGAGCTGGACGGGAATGGCATAGACCAGTGGCGTGATCGTCGCCGGCATTTCCGGCAGAATCAGGGTTTCGACCGCATCGATCGCCGCCGCGTCGCGGCCTTTCGGGTCGGTGATCAGAATTATTCTGCCGCCGCGCGCCGCGACCTCCTGCATGTTCGATACGGTCTTCTCGAACACGCGGTCATACGGCGCGATCACCACCACCGGCATCTGCTTGTCGATGAGCGCGATCGGGCCGTGTTTCAATTCGCCGGCAGCGTACCCCTCGGCGTGGATGTAAGAAATTTCCTTCAGCTTCAGCGCGCCTTCGAGGGCGATCGGATAGCTGGTGCCGCGCCCGAGATACAGGACGTGTGACACCCGGGCGATGTCCCGCGCGAGCCGTTCGATCTGGGGCTCGAGCCGCAGCGCCTGGCTCATGAAGCGCGGCACTTCGCTCAGCGCACGCACGAGCCGTTCCTCGTCGATATCGGTGAGGTAGCCGCGCGCCTTGCCGGCGGCGACCGCAAGCGATGCCAATACGGCGAGCTGCGACGTGAAGGCCTTGGTCGAAGCGACGCCGATCTCCGGGCCGGCCAGCGTCGGCAGGACGTAGTCCGCCTCGCGTGCGATCGTCGACGTAGTCACGTTCACGATCGCCGCGACCTTCTGCCCTTCGCCCTTCGCGTAACGCAGCGAAGCCAGCGTGTCGGCGGTCTCGCCGGACTGCGACACGACGATCGACAGCCCCTTCGGCGTCAACGGCTGTTCGCGGTAACGAAACTCGCTGGCGATATCGATGTCGACCGGCAGACGGGCGAAACGCTCGAACCAGTATTTGGCGACGACCCCGGCATAGTAGGCGGTTCCGCAAGCGGTAATCGAGAGACGGTCGAGCGAACCGAAGCTGATCCCGCAGTCGGCGGGCAGCGCCGACTTGCTCGACGCGAAGTCGAGGTAATGCGCGAGCGTGTGTCCGACGACCTCGGGCTGCTCGTAGATCTCCTTGGCCATGAAGTGGCGATGGTTGCCCTTGTCCACCATCAGGCTGGTGGCCAGCGACTTCACCATCGGGCGGACGACCTCGTTGCCGGATTCGTCGTAAATGGTGGCGCCGGCACGCGTGAGCACCGCCCAGTCGCCGTCCTCGAGGTACGTGATCCTGTCGGTGAACGGCGCCAGCGCGATCGCGTCGGAGCCGAAGAACATCTCGCCGTCTCCGTGGCCGATGGCGAGCGGACTGCCGCGCCGCGCGCCGATCATCAGGTCGTCCATGCCCTCGAACAAAACGGCGATGGCGAATGCGCCCTCGAGCCGGCCGAGCGTCTCCTTGACCGCCTCGGCAGGGGCGAGACCCTTCTCCAGCTGGCGCGTGATCAGATGGGCGATAACCTCGGTGTCGGTCTCGGTCGTGAAGACGACGCCGTCAGCCTGCAGCTCGGCCTTCAGCTCGCGGAAATTCTCGATGATGCCGTTGTGGACCAGCGCCACCCGGTCGGTGGCGTGGGGATGGGCGTTCAGCTCGGTGGGCGCGCCGTGGGTTGCCCAGCGCGTGTGGCCGATGCCCGAACGTCCGGCAAGCGGCAGCCGCGC
>JBBQGL010000137.1:0-11089 GCA_038323025.1 Hyphomicrobiales bacterium | reverse complement strand
CAGACGGACCCCACCCACCATGCTTCGCATGGTCCCCCCTCCCCGTGCCGGGGAGGGATGGCGCGCTGCAAGGTCGCTGGCGCAAATCGCCAGCGCTGTTTCTTGCCCTGACGCCAGTGCAGGTTATCCCTCCCCGTCCAGCACTCCGTTTGTGCAAGCAGGCAGCGTGGCTGTTAGCCTTCGCCCCAGTGCAATTTATCCCTCTCCGGAACGGGGAGGGGGGACCGCGCTGAGCGCGGTGGGTGGGGTCCCTCTCCGGCGAGACCTGGGAGAGGAGCGGGACCCATCGGTCTCGGCCGAAGGCGGAGGTCGTCGCTTGAGAAATTCCTCGCGCTCTCCTTCTTTCGTCATCCTCCGGTCAAGCCGGAGGCCGACGGAGGGTGGGTTGGTCGAGGCCGGCGTTGCGTCGATGGAGTCTCTGCCATGACCATCACCCCCCACGGCAGCGATGACGCTCTCACGGCCGACCGGCGCGCGACCCTCACCCACCTCTATCAGGCCTTCAACGCCCGCGACGCGGACGGCGCCATCGAGCATCTGGCGCCGGGCGTCGATTGGCCTAACGCGACGACCGGCGAGCGCGTCCACGGGCGCGAGGCGGTGCGCGCCTATTGGCTGAAGCAGTGGAAGGAAATCGACGCGCGCGTCGAGCCGCTGCAGATCGACATCGACGCCGGCAGTATCGCCCGCGTGCGCGTCGACCAGCTCGTCCGTTCACTCGACGGGAAGATCCTGAGCAACAAGCAGATCGAGCACGTCTACGAATTCGAGGGACCCTTCATCAAGCGCATGACCATTGTCGACGAGGGTAAGGTCGGAGACGATGAGGACGAATGAGCCCCGTGCTGCGCAAATGAATATGAAAGAACTGGCGAGTTTCGTTCGTAAAGAGATTGATGATTACGATTACGCCGGCCTGAATTTTGATCGAGCGATCGGAACCCCATGGCCAGCTGAAAAAGTCGAAAGGCTACTGGCGAAATTTCGCTTGTGCCTCGTGCAACCCTATTGGCTCGACGTCACTATCAAAGACACAATCGAACAACTATCAGCGGGAGGTACCGTTGAACGATGCGCGATCGTTGCGGACGACCGCGAGGGATATTTGCTGGCGTATTTGCCGAAGACGAACGAGTTCACATTGGTTCGCAGCGACGATGAGGGCGGGTTCGCAAGCATTGGTGTAAATGGCGATGCAGTTGGGTGCTTCCTCGCTATTTGATGTGAGAGACGTCAGGGCCGTTGCGCCTGTCTGGGGATAGAGGAGCGTTACCGATGACCACTGTGATCAAGGGCGGCACCGTCGTCACCGCCGACATGACTTTCGCCGCCGATGTCCTCATCGACGGCGAGAAGATCGTCGCCGTCGGCAAGGACCTGAAGGGCGACAAGGTCATCGACGCGGCCGGCTGCTACATCATGCCCGGCGGCATCGATCCGCACACCCATCTCGAAATGCCGTTCATGGGCACCACCGCTTACGAGGATTTCTCGTCCGGCACCAAGGCGGCGATCTCGGGCGGCACGACGATGGTCGTCGACTTCGTCCTTCCCAACAACAAGCAGTCGCTGGTCGAGGCCCTGCAGGACTGGCACCAGAAGGCCGGCAAGGCCGCCGCCGACTACTCGTTCCACATGGCGATCACCTGGTGGGGCGAACAGGTCTGGAAGGAGATGGCGGAAGTCGTCAACCGCGGCGTCAACACCTTCAAGCACTTCATGGCCTACAAGGGCGCGCTGATGGTCAACGACGACGAGATGTACCAGTCGTTCGTGCGCTGCGCCGAACTCGGCGCGCTGCCGCTGGTCCACGCCGAGAACGGCGATGTGGTCGCCCGCCTGCAGCAGAAATACATGGAGGCCGGCACCACCGGTCCCGAGGGCCACGCCTATTCGCGCCCGCCCGAGGTCGAGGGCGAGGCGACCAACCGCGCCATCATGATCGCCGATGCCGCCGGCGTGCCGCTCTACGTCGTCCACGTCTCCAGCGAACTCGCCCATGAGGCCGTCCGCCGCGCCCGCGCCCTCGGCCGCCGGGTCTATGGCGAGCCGCTCGTCCAGCATCTCACCCTCGACGAGAGCGAGTATTTCAACCGCGACTGGGACTATGCCGCGCAGCGCGTCATGTCCCCGCCCTTCCGCGACAAGGTCAACCAGGATTCGCTCTGGGCCGGCCTGTCGTCGGGGTCGCTCCAGGTCGTCGCCACCGACCATTGCGCCTTCACCACCGAGCAGAAGCGCATGGGCGTCGGCAACTTCACCCGCATCCCGAACGGCACCGGCGGCCTCGAGGACCGGCTGCCGGTCCTGTGGACCCGCGGGGTCACGACCGGCCGCCTGACCATGAACGAGTTCGTCGCGGTGACCTCGTCGAACATCGCCAAGATCCTCAACATCTATCCGCGGAAGGGCGCCGTCGTCGCCGGCGCCGATGCCGACCTGGTCGTCTGGGACCCGAAGAAGAAGAAGATCATCACCGCCAGGACCCAGGCCTCGGCCATCGACTACAACGTCTTCGAAGGCTTCGAGGTGACCGGCCTGCCGCGCTACACCTTCTCGCGCGGCGACATCGTCTTCGAGGACGGAAAGATCAAGGCCGAGGACGGGCGGGGCAAATTCATCGAGCGGCCGGCCAATGCGCCGGTCAACCAGGCGCTGTCGTCGTGGAAGGTTCTGACCACGCCGCGGCCGATCGAACGTTCGGCGAAGAACATGCCGATCGGAGTATAGTGGCCGACATGAGCGTAGCCGAAGAGAGTTCCCCGGCCGGGGCGAAAGCCCCCGAGCCTACCGCGGTGAAGGACGATGCCGGGCTGCCCATTCCGCCCGCGGCGGAAGCGGCGCCGGCAGAAGCCGCAGCGGTCGAGGCGAAGCCGGCCGTAGCCGAGACCAAGCCCGCGGAGGCGAAGCCCGCCGACCCCGTCGACAGGAAGACCCCCGAGCCGGCCAGCGCCGGGCCAAAGCCGTTCCAGTCGAAGTCTGCCGCCGCTGGCCTCGGTCGGTCGCGCGCAATCGGCGAGGACGCTGCGCTCCCGGCGGCGGGGGAAAATCCCTCGCCGCTGCGTCCGCGCGGCAAGACCGTTCCGCCCGCCGCCGCCAATCTCATCGCGCGCGTGCGCGCCACCGCCGCGCCGCCGCCCGTCTCACCGAGACAGGATGTCTCAGCCCCGCCCGCGGCCGTCTGCGAGCCGCCCGCGGCTGTCTCGGCACCCGTTACCGCCGTTGAAAATGCCGTTTCCGGCGCGCTGAGGGCCCCCACGGTCATCGACGTCCGCAACCTGTCGCTGACCTTTATGACCAACGACGGTCCGGTCGAAGCCCTTTCAGGAATTGACCTTTCCGTCGGCCGCGGCGAATTCGTCTCGCTCATCGGCCCCTCCGGCTGCGGCAAGACCACGCTGCTTCGCGTCATCGCCGATCTCGAAAGACCGACCGGCGGTTCAATCAGCGTAAACGGCGTCTCCCCCGAGGAAGCGCGCCTGCGCCGCGGCTACGGTTACGTCTTCCAGGCGCCCGCGCTTTACCCCTGGCGGACCGTCGCGCGGAACGTCGCTTTGCCCCTGGAAATCATGGGCTTGACGCGCGCCGAGCGCGACCGTCGCGTCGCCGCCAACCTGGCGCTGGTCAACCTCGCCGGCTTCGAGCGGAAATTCCCCTGGCAGTTGTCCGGCGGCATGCAGCAGCGCGTCTCAATCGCCCGCGCGCTGTCGGTAGAGCCCGATCTCCTGCTCATGGACGAGCCGTTCGGCGCGCTCGACGAGATCGTCCGCGACCATCTCAACGAGCAGCTCCTGCAGCTCTGGGCGAAGACCGAAAAGACCGTGATCTTCGTTACCCACTCCATCCCCGAAGCGGTCTTCCTGTCGACGCGCATCGTCGTCATGTCGCCGCGCCCCGGCCGCGTCTACGATGTCATCCAGTCGTCGCTCCCGCGCGAGCGCACTCTCGACATCCGCGAAACGCCCGAGTTCCTGAAGATCGCGCACCGCGTCCGCATGGGCCTGAAGGCCGGGCATTCCTATGAGGATTGAGTCTGGCCTGAGGTTTGGGCCATGACGGCGGCTGCCTACGCCGGCCCGCTGCCGCGCCCCGGCATCTTCCGGCGGTTCTTCGCCAGCCGGTTCGTCGCGGTATCGGTCATCGTGCTGGCGACCATCCTCGCCTGGTACGTTCTCGCCTTCTTGTTCGATGCGCCCTTCCAGCGCGACCTCGACGGGCGGCGCGGGGTGACGCGGACGCCCCTTGAGTTTGTCGAGGCAACCTTCAGCCAGCCAAAGCCGACCGTGCCGGCGCCGCATCAGGTCGCCGTCGACACTTACCAGAGCGTCTTTCTCGCCAATCCCACCAAGCCATCGAGCCTCCTCTATCATGCGTGGGTAACGCTCACCTCGACGCTGGTCGGCTTTATCGCGGGCACCCTGTTCGGCGTTTTCCTTGCCATCGGCATCGTCCACGCCCGCAGCCTCGACAAGAGCCTGATGCCGTGGATCATCTCGTCGCAGACGATCCCGATCCTCGCCATCTCCCCCATGGTGGTGGTCGTCGCCTACAACCTCTTGACCGGCAAGCTCGGCGTTTCGCCGGATTTCAGCCGTTTCGTGGCCAAGGCCCTGATATCGACATACCTTTCGTTCTTCCCGGTGACGGTGGGCATGGTGAAGGGGCTGCGCTCGCCCGACCCGATCCACCTCGACCTGATGCGCACCTACAGTGCGAGTGCGCGCGAGGTGCTGTGGAAGCTCCGCCTGCCGGCCTCGCTGCCGTTTCTGTTCACGTCGATGAAGGTGGCGATTGCGGCCAGCCTCGTCGGCGCCATCGTGGCGGAGCTGCCGACCGGCGCAGTCGCAGGTATCGGGGCCAAGCTGCTGCTCGGCAGCTACTACAGCCAGACCATCCAGCTCTGGTCGGCGCTGATCGTCGGCTCAGTCATGGCGGGACTGCTGGTGGCGGCAGTAGGGATCGCCCAGCGCATCGTGCAGCGACGGATGGGCGCCCGCCTATGAGCCGCCGCGAAGCCTGGCAAAGCCTCCTTGCCATCGTTACGTTTACGGCAGCGGTGACGCTACCGATCGCCTTCGTCAAAGGCGCGCCGGTATATCTTCTCGATCAGGGCAGTACAGCGCTGCTGGCGCTTTGGGTCGTCGGCCTCGCTGTTGCCTTCACGTTTCGCAGGGCGGGGCCAAGCGACGGCGCGGACACGCTGTTCATCGCTGCACACACGGCCGCCTTCCTGGTCATCCTGCTGTTGCCTGCCGTAACTGGCCACGCCGCCATCGGCTTCTGGGCGCTGCTACTCACTGCTTGGTTGCTCGCGTGGCTCCTGGTGACGCGCCTGTCCTTCTTGCGCCCGCGCGACCCGACATTCGCGGCGCTCATTCGCCTCGCCGTGCCGCTGCTCTTTGGCGTCTGGCTCTTGTTCCTCTGGGAAGCGGTTGTCCGCGGCGCCAACGTTGAGCAGGTCATCCTGCCTGCGCCGAGCGTCATCTGGGTCCGCCTCACCGGTTCGCTGGGCGTGCTGTGGCAGGACTTCCGCCAAACTTTCCTGAAGGCGGTGATCGCGGGCTACGCCATTGGATCGGGGTCGGGGTTCATCGTCGCCATTGTCGCCGACCGCATTCCCTTCCTGAAACGCGGGCTCCTGCCGATCGGCAACCTGGTCTCGGCACTGCCGATCATCGGTGTGGCGCCGATCATGGTCATGTGGTTCGGCTTCGACTGGCAGTCCAAGGCGGCCGTCGTCGCGATCATGACGTTCTTCCCCATGCTGGTGAACACGGTTGCCGGTCTCTCCGCTTCGGAGGCGATGGAGCGCGACCTGATGCGCACCTATGCCGCCGGCTATTGGCAGTCGCTGTTCAAGCTGCGCCTCCCGGCGGCATTGCCATTTGTTTTCAATGCTTTGAAGATAAACTCGACTCTTGCCATGATCGGGGCCATCGTAGCCGAGTTCTTCGGCACGCCGATTGTCGGCATGGGATTCCGCATCTCCACGGAGGTCGGTCGCATGAACATCGACATGGTGTGGGCGGAAATCGCGGTGGCGGCCTTAGCCGGCTCCGCATTCTACGGCGCCGTTTCGCTTATCGAGCGGACAGCGACGTTTTGGCATCCATCATTTCGGCAATCCTAACGGAGGGAATAAATGAAGAGAGTTATGTTGGGCGCGATCGTCGCCGCCGCACTCGCGGCCGGGCCGGCCCTGGCGGCGGACCCGCTGACCCTGCAACTGAAGTGGGTTACCCAGGCCCAGTTCGGCGGCTACTTCGTCGCCAAGGACAAGGGCTTTTACAAGGACGAAGGTCTCGACGTCACCATCAAGGCGGGCGGCCCGGACATCGCGCCCGAGCAGGTGATCGCCGGCGGCGGTGCCGACGTGATCGTCGACTGGATGGGCGGCGCACTTGCGGCCCGTGAGAAGGGCGTCAAGCTGGTCAATATCGCCCAGCCGTTCACCAAGGCGGGCATGGAACTCGTCTGCCCGAAGACGACCGGAATCAAGACCGAGGCCGATTTCAAGGGCAAGACCCTCGGAGTCTGGTTCTTCGGCAACGAGTACCCGTTCTTCGCCTGGATGCACAAGGCCGGCCTGTCCACTGACGGCGGTCCGGACGGCGTCACCGTTCTCAAGCAGTCCTTCGACGTCCAGCCGCTCATCCAGAAGCAGGCCGATTGCATCTCGGTCATGACCTACAACGAGTATGGCCAAGTTCTCGACGCCGGCTTCAAGCCGGAAGACCTGGTCGTCTTCAACTACTCGGCGATGGGCAACGACCTGCTCGAGGACGGCCTGTACACCACCGAGGACAAGCTTGCCGATCCGGCCTTCAAGGACAAGATCGTTCGCTTCGTCCGGGCCTCGATGAAGGGCTGGGACTGGGCTCTCGCCAATCCGAAGGAAGCCGCGCAGATCGTCGTCGACAACGGTGGCCAGGACCTCAACCACCAGATCTACATGATGGGCGAGGTCGCCAAGCTCACCGCGGGCGGAAAGGGAGTCCTCAACGAGGCTGCCTACAACCGTACCGAACAGGCGCTGCTCGATCAGAAGATCATCCAGAACAAGCCGTCAGGCGCCTGGACCCACGAGATCACCGACGCGGCTGGCCTGAAGTAAGAGCCGCGGCCGCAAAGACTCGGGCGGGCGCCTTGGGGCGCCCGCTTTCGTTTTGGTTACACAACGTTCTGTTCGAGTAATGGGCGGCGGGCTGCGATCCGGTCGTAGCCGAGCGGCGACAGGTCGAGGGTCGCGTAGCGCCCCCCGGCGATAAGCTCGGCAAGGCCGCGCCCGATCGCGGGGGCCTGCTGCAGCCCGTGCCCGGAGAAGCCCACGGCCACGAAGACGTTCGCGACGCCGGGGAGCGAGCCGACGATGGCATTGTGGTCGAGGAGATTCATGTCGTAGTGCCCGGCCCAGGCGCGGCCCGGCCGTATTCGTTCAAACGCCGATACCCGGTTCGCCAGTACCGGCCAGATCGTTTCGTCGAAGAACGCGTGGTCGACCTCGAAGTCGGTTGCTTGCGGATCGTGGTCGGGTGGCGGTGCGCTTCCGCAGAGATAGAGGTCGCCCTCCGGCCGCACATAGACACCCGTCGGATCGATGAGCAGGGGGAAATCGGGGAGGCGCTCCCGGCAGGCGAACGTGAAGACCATGCGCTTGCGCGCCTCGACTGGGAGGGCAATGCCGATCGGCGCCATCAGCGAGCGCGTCGCGGGCCCGGCGGTGACCGCGACTGAGCCGGCCGCGATACGGGTCCCGTCGGCGAGGCGCACGCCGATCGCCCGGTCGCCCAGCCTCTCGATCTCTGCTACCTCGCCGGCAAGCCCGGTCACGCCCATGGCGAAGGCCTTTCGCCGCAGGGCCTGCATTAGGGAATAACCGTCGAACCATCCCTCTCCGGTATGGCCCCAGCAGCCCGCAGCCACGCCGTCGGTAGCGATCCACGGAAACCGACGCCTCAGTCCCTCCGGGTCGAGGTGAAGGATGTCCGCCCCCATACTCGACTGTAGCGCCTGGTTGCGCGCCAGCGTTTCGGCTCCCGCCGGGGTCGCGAGGAAGAGGTATCCCCCTTCGCGCAGCCCGATCTCCGGTCGCTCGCCGTCGACCTCGAGCCGCGTGCCAACGTCACGCAGGAACTCGATGCCGAACAGCGAGATGGCGATGTTGACCGGCGTGGAGAATTGCTGGCGGATCGATCCCGCGGAGAGGGCGGTTGCCGCAAAGCGGAAGGTCGGATCCTTCTCGATGAGCAGCACACGGCCCGTAAAGCCCGAGGCCGCCAGATGGTAGGCAAGCGAAGCGCCGTGCACCGCGCCACCGACGATCACAACATCGTAGGAGGCGTTCACCGGAAGGTCTTCGTGGATAGCATCGAGCCCGTCAGGAAGCGGAGGCGCTCTCGGCGCGCGGCGGTCTTCATCACCCGACCGGCGTGAGCGGACGGTCGATCGCCTCGCGCAGCGCGAACTTCGATTCGATGCGCGCGACGCCGGGCAGGTGCCCGAGCACGTTGGCGTGCAGTCGTTCGAAGTCGGGGAGGTCGCGGGCCACGATGCGGATGAGGTAGTCGCTCGACCCGGACATCAGATGACACGACAGCACATTCGGCGACTTGGCGAGCGCCGCCTCGAAGGCCCGGAGCGCGTCGTCGTTCTGCCGTTCCAGCGTTATCTCGACGAAGACCGTGATGCCGAGACCGACGGCGGCCGCGTCGATCATCGCGCGGTATCCGCGCACAACCCGCGCGGCCTCGAGGTTCTGCAGGCGCCGCGTGCAGGCTGATGGCGAGAGCCCGATGCGCGCCGCCAGTTCGACGGTAGTGAGCCTCCCCTCTCCAGCGAGGGTCGCAACTATCTTGCGGTCAAAGGCATCCAGTTGCACGTATCCACCGAATATTAGTCCAAGCGCGCACAATTATCGCCAAATCGGGCATCCGTGCAACCCGAGAATGCAGGGAACCGCCGCGCCGGGTGCCATATGATATGGCAACGGATTCGAGGAGGCTGGCATGCTGGTGGGGGTTCCGAAGGAAGTGAAGAGCGGCGAGGCGCGCGTTGGCCTTACGCCGGGCGCAGTGGGCGAATACGTTCTTCATGGCCACAGGGTCCTGATCGAAACCGGGGCCGGCGCCGGCATTAACGCCAACGACGCGGTCTACGTGAAGGCCGGCGCCGAGATCGCGCCGAGCACGGCCGATGTGTTCGCCCGCGCCGACATGATCGTGAAGGTGAAGGAGCCGCAGGCGGCAGAGATCAGTCAGTTGCGGCCGGGCCAGATTCTCTTCACCTACCTCCATCTCGCGGCCGACGCCGATCAGGCCAAGGGACTCATCGCTTCCGGCGCGACGGCGATCGCCTACGAGACGGTCACCGACGTCCGCGGTGGCCTCCCGCTGCTTGCGCCGATGAGCGAGGTGGCCGGCCGCCTTTCCATCCAGGCCGCGGCTACGGCGTTGCAGCGTCCGAATGGCGGGCGCGGCGTGCTCCTTGGCGGCGTTCCCGGCGTTGCCCCGGGCAAGGTGGTGGTGATTGGCGGCGGCGTCGTCGGCGAACACGCCGGCCGCATGGCGGTAGGCATAGGCGCCGAGGTGACCATCCTCGACAAGTCGCTTCCGCGGTTGCGCATCCTCGATGATCTGTTCTCCGGCCGCGTCGTCACCCGCTTCTCCACGCGCGAGGCACTGTCCGAAGAGGTGTTTTCCGCGGACGCCGTGATCGGCGCGGTGCTGGTGCCGGGTGCCACGGCCCCGCGACTGGTCACGCGGGCGATGCTGCGTTCAATGAAGCCCGGCGCCGTGCTCGTCGATGTCGCCATCGACCAGGGCGGCTGTTTCGAGACGTCGCATCCGACCACCCACGCCGAGCCGACATTTGTCGTCGATGGGGTCGTGCACTATTGCGTTGCCAACATGCCGGGCGCCGTGCCGCTGACTTCCAGTCACGCGCTCAATCACGCGACCCTTCCCTTTGGTCTTGCCCTCGCCGATTTCGGCCTCGATGCTCTCGCCCGCGACGTGCACCTGCGCAACGGCCTCAACATTCACCTGGGAAAGGTTACTCACCGGGCGGTCGCCGAAAGCCTGGGCGTTCCCTTTACCGATCCGGCTGGGCTGTTCGCGGCCTAGTACTTCTCCGAACCTTCCGCAGACCGGGGTTGCCACGCGTCCCGCCTTTTCTTTTAGCCGTCATGCTTTAGAGAGGGCGCCGATGAAACATTCCGCGCCCCTCTCCGATTCCGAAATCGCCGAAGCGCTGGTCATGGCGGCGATCAAAGCCGGCGAAGCCATAGTCGCGGTACGCAAGCGCGGCCTCTCGGTCGAACGCAAGGCGGACGCATCGCCGGTCACGGAGGCTGATCGCGCCGGAGAGGCAATCATCCTCGACCGTCTTGCCGGAATTGCTCCCGGCGTGCCGGTGGTCGCCGAGGAAGCATGTGCCCTCGGATATCTTCCCGATGTCGCCGGGGAATTCTTCCTGGTCGACGCTCTCGACGGGACCAAGGAATTCATCCGTGGCGGATCCGATTTCACCGTCAATGCCGCGCTTGTCCGCGACGGGGTACCCGTGGTTGGCGTCGTACTCGCACCCGTGACCGGCGAAATCTTCGTCGGCGTGGCCGGCGAGGGCGCCTGGTCCGGTGTCGTCACGGACGGCCGCGTGTCATTGCGCCGCCCAGCCAAAGTGCGACCGTCCGGCGACCGCGTCGATGTGGTCGCCAGTAAGTCGCACCCGACACCGGAGACCGATGCCTATATCGCCCGCTACCGCGTCGGCAGGCGCCTTGCCGCGGGCTCCTCCCTCAAGTTCTGTACTATCGCGGCCGGGAGAGCCGATCTTTATCCGCGCCTCGGCGATACCATGCAGTGGGATACGGCGGCCGGGGATGCGGTTCTGAGGGCGGCCGGCGGCCGCACCATCACGCTCGACGGCAAATTGCTCCGCTACGGGCCGAGCGGAGTGGCCGGAATGGGCGCCTTTCGCAATCCGTGGTTTGTCGCCCTCGGCGGGCTCGACCCGCTCTAGCCGGCCGGTTTCGCAACCCCGTTCCAACAATTTGCGGCAATTGGAGAATTTTGGCTTAGTCAGGCGGGAA
>JBBQGL010000136.1:0-11102 GCA_038323025.1 Hyphomicrobiales bacterium | reverse complement strand
ATCTGCACGTTCAGGGGCGTGTAGGCGGTGGCGAGCTGGGTGGTGCCGCTGAAGTCGAGGGCGAGCGCGTCGCCGTTCGGCACCGGGATGCTGACCGTGCCGCTGCCGGAGAGCATGCCCTCGCTGTCGAAGGTGAGGGTCTGGCTGGCGAGAAGCCCCGCGCCGGTATAGGGGAAGCCGCCCGCCGCCGGGGCATCGGCCTGGTCGTAGACCGCCACTTCCCAGGCCGCCGGCGAGGCGGCCGTCTTGGTCATGTAGACGTCGAGCGTGATGGCGTTGCCGATCTTGTCGTAGGCGACGATCGAGGATTTGACCGTGTAGTTCGACGTGCCGAGGTTGTCCGCCGGGGTGTCGGCGGCGTTGACCGCGGCGGCGGCGGGAAGATTGACGCTGAAGACGCCGCTGTCGGAGGCCTTCGCCTTCAGGTTCTTGTCGGTCATGTTGACCGGGGAGAGGTTGCCGACGCCGTTGAGGACGGCGTTGGGATTGCCGTCGTCGAGGGCATAGGCCATCAGCGTGAAGCCGCCGGTGTTGACCAGATTGCCGGTGCGCGCGTCGGTGGTGAAGGACCCGGCCCGGGTGAGGAAGGGCTGGCCGTTCGGATCGGAGACGATCAGGAAGCCATCGCCCTGGATGGCCATGTCGGTCGGCGAGGTGGTGTAGGTGAGCGAGCCCTGCGCGCTGATGGCGTGGCGGATCTGCGTCGACACGGCCCCGGAATTGTACGCGTTTTCGCTGCTGTCGAGGAGGAGCGCCGAGAACTGGGTCGAGGCGGCCTTGTAGCCGGTGGTGCCCGTATTGGCGATGTTGTCGGCAATGGTGCCGAGCTTGGTGGATTGCGCGTTCATGCCGGAGACGCCGGTGCGCAGTACGCCGTAGAGGCTCATTCCGAAGGCCCTCCAGAACAGAAATTTCCGGCCTTGCTTCTAGGCTGGATGGCTTGCGCGAGGCTTTCGGGCCATGCGCCGCGACGTTGTGCCTAGAGGCGCAGCGTTTGTGCCAGTTCGCCGAACGCGTCGGCGCTGGGCTTGGCGGCGAGGGTCTGGCGGAGCGCGTTGTAGATGCGCGGCACCATGGTCACCGCCTGGTCGAGTTCGAGGTCGCTGCCCGGGTGGTAGCCGCCCATCAGGCGGAGGTCGCGGGTATCCTCGAAGCGCGCGATCATCGCCTTCAGCGAACGCACCAGCTCGCGCTGCTCGGGGGTCCACACCATTTCGGCGAGGCGCGAGATCGAACCGAGCACGTTGACGGCCGGATAGCGGCCCTGGTCGGCGATGGTGCGGTCGAGGACGATATGGCCGTCGAGCGTGCCGCGGATCGCGTCGGCGACCGGGTCGTTGTGGTCGTCGCCGTCGACCAGCACGGCGAAGACCCCGGTGATTGAGCCCGAACCGGTATTGCCGGGGCCGGCGCGCTCCAGAATCTTGGGGAGATCGCTGAACACGCTCGGGGCGTAGCCGCGCGCGATTGCCGGCTCGCCGGCGGCCAGCGCCACGTCGCGGGCGGAATGGGCGTAGCGGGTGACGGAATCGGCGATGAGCAGGACCGAGTCACCGCGGTCGCGGAAATATTCGGCCACCGACATGGCCGAAAGCAGCGCCAGGCGCCGCATCATAGGGCTTTCGTCGCCGGTGGAGACGACGGTGACGGCGCGCTGGCGGTTCTCGGCGAGCGGCCCTTCGAGGAATTCGCGCACCTCGCGGCCGCGCTCGCCGACCAGCGCCACCACCACGGTGTCGAAACCGGAGGAGCGCGCCAGCATCGAGAGGAGCGTGGACTTGCCGACGCCGGAACCGGCGAAGATGCCGATGCGCTGGCCTTCGCAGAACGGCGTGAACAGGTCGATGACGCGCACGCCGGTGCGCAGCGGCTTCTGCACGCGCTGCCGGGTCATCGCCGGCGGCGGGGCCACGTCGACCGGCATCGGCCGGTCGCCGCGGACAAGAGGACCAAGCCCGTCGATCGGTTCGCCGAGCGAATTGATCACCCGTCCCTTCCAGCCCGGCGCCGGGCAGAGGTGCATGGCACCGAGGAGTCGCGCCGACATGCCCATTCCCACCGGAAAGCGCGTGTCGAAGGGTTTCACCGTGGCTCGGGTCTCGTCGACGCGGACGATCTCGCCGATGGTGTTGCGGTCGCGGACGCGAAGGGTGACGCGGTCGCCGAGCTTGGCGAGCGAGGAAAGACCGCTTACCCGGTAGTGGGTCGGGGTTACCTCGCGAACCGTGCCGCTCACCTCGACGAACGGCTGGTCGGCGAGCGCCGCGTCGATCTCGGCGGCCAGACGGTCGAGACGGTTCACGGCGAGTCTCAGGCGGGACCGAGCGTGCGGATCGAATCTTCGCTCTTCGAGTCGCTCTGCTGGATGGCGGCGACGGCGTTGTCGAAGGCGCGCGAAACCGCGATCAGCCGGGTCATTTCGAGGATCGGATTGACATTGGCCCCTTCGACGTAGCCCTGGCGGACGGTGTTGGTGGTCAGGTCTTCGGCCTGCTCGCCGGGCAGGCTGGAGCGGACGGCCGAATTGTCGTAGCGGGTCAATTTTGCTTTCTCGGGGAGCAGAAAGAGCCCGAGTGCGCCGAGCTTCTTGCCGCCCTGGCTGATGCTGCCGTCCTCAGCGATCTCGACCGGGCCGGCGCTCGGATCGAGGGTGATCGGGCCGCCGCCGGGGTCGAGGACGGGATAGCCCTTCACCGACTGCAATTCGCCGAGCGCGTTCATGTGGAAGCGGCCGTCGCGGGTATAGACGGTGCCGTCGGGCGACTGCAGCGAGAACCAGCCGTCGCCGCCGATCGCGGCATCGAGGCTGTTGCCGCTGAAATTCATCGGACCGGCCTGGCGCGAGATGTAGTTCTCGCCGCTCGAGGCAAAGGCGACGCTCTCGCCGCCGGTATTGGAGAGGAGCGAGTCGAACTTGACGCCCTCGGCGCGAAAGCCGGGGGTGTTCATGTTGGCGACGTTGTTGGCGATGGTATCCATGCGCTTTTCGAGCGCCACCTGCGCCGAAAGCGACACGTAGAGATCGGCGGAGGACAAGGCTTACCCGCCCCCGTATTTCAGGTTCTTCAGGGTCATGATCAGGTCGAGGTCGAGCGTCGGGGTGGTCGTCGAGTTGTCGAAGAGAGCGAGAATCGGGTCGGCGGTCGACGTGTCGGTCGCGTCGTAGGCGGCGGCGAAGCGGGTGATGAACTTGTCGAGCTTGGCCGGGTCCTTCAGGTCGTCGAGGCTCATGCGCGCCGAAAGCGCCGCCACCTGCTCGTCGATATCGGCGGAGGCCATGGCGTCGGGCAGGCCGAGCGCGGTCTTCACCACCTGGGTCAGCGCCGGATCGGCGAGGATCGCGTAGAAGGACGTGATGGTCGGCGCCATGCGCTGGAAATAGAGCGCCAGCCGGACGCCTTCGTCGTCGGTGCCGCTCGCGACCTCCAGGGTCTGGCGCACGTACATGTCGACCACGCCCTGCTGCGCCGCGGTCGTGCTCGTGGCGGCCTCGCCGTCGCGCTTGAAGTTGAAGGTCTTGGCGAAGGCGAGGAATTTCGGGTCGTCGATGCGGTTGGCGAGGCTCGACGAATCGTCGACGCCGTCGGTCAGCATTTTCCGCACCAGCCCCTTGGCGTAGGCCATGTCCTCGAGGCCGAAGGCCTTCATGGCGAAGTTGAAAAGGCGGGTATCCTTGAGGAAATCGTCGATCGATTTGATGTTGCCGATGTTCTTCAAATAGTACGCCGACTCGAGCGCCACCGACGGCTGCTTGCTCTGGATTTCCAGCGAGCGGTCGAGGTTGTTGGCGATGAGGTGGTAGGCGGTGGAAGTGCTGACCATCGGGAGCCTCCGCGGACGCCCAATCTGGCGCGCGAGGCTTGCGCCGGCCTGCCCTCCGGCCTGTGCAGCCTCACGCAAGCTTTCTCAGCGAATCGTTGTCCCGAAGCGACAGGTACGGGGTCCGTTCGTTGAATCTGATCATCGGGTTGTTAATCGGCGTCGGTTCGCTGATCGGCGGCTTCCTCGCGGAAGGCGGGCGGTTCGGCGTGCTGATGCAGCCGTTCGAGTTCCTGATCATCGGCGGCATCGCCCTCGGCGTCTTCATCATGGGCAATCCCTTCTCGGTGATCACCGACACCTTCAAGGGCGCGCTCGAGGCGGTGACCAACAAGGTGCCCAAGCGGAAGGATTTCCTTTCGCTGCTCAGCCTCCTCTTCGCCCTCATGCGCGACCTGCGCACGCGCCCGCGCAACGAAGTCGAGGCGCATGTCGACGACCCCGAGAAATCGCCGCTCTTCGGGCATTTTCCCAATATTCTCAAGGACAAGGAGCTGACCGGCTTCATCTGCGATTACGTCCGCCTGATCATCATCGGCAACGCCCGCTCGCACGAGATCGAGGCGCTGATGGAGCAGGAAATCAGCACGCTGAAGAAGCAGAAGACCAAGCCGTGCTCGTCGATGACGACGATCTCCGAAGCGCTGCCGGCGCTCGGCATCTGTGCCGCCGTGCTCGGCATCATCAAGGCAATGGGCGCCCTCGACCAGTCGCCGGAAATCCTCGGCGAGTATATCGGCGCCGCCCTCATCGGCACGCTCACCGGCATCTTCTGGTCCTACGCGGTGGTCTCGCCGCTCGCCCAGCTGATCAAGACGACGCGCGAGAAGCAGTGCCAGCCCTTCGTCATCATCAAGCAGAGCCTGATCGCGTTCATGAACGGCGCCTTGCCGCAGATCGCCCTCGAGCATGGCCGCAAGGCGATCTCGGCGAGCGAGCGCCCGACCATCGACGAGGTCGAGAGCGAGGCGATCTCGAATACGCCGAGCTCCTCGGCCGTCCCCCAGAAGCAGGCGGCCTAAGCCATGGCTGAAGGCGCTACCCCCGACATCCGCAACCTGATCCTCGACGCGGCCAACCTGTCGCTCGACCAGCTGCCCATGCTGCCGGTGATCTTCGACCGCATGGGTACCCAGCTCGGCGAGCGGCTGCGCAACCTTTCCTGGTCGCCGCCGCATTTCACGCTCAACGGCATCGAGAGCGAGCGCATGGGCGACGCGCTCGACCGCTACGAGATGAACGCCATCGTCGGCATCTTCCACGTGCCGACCTGGGACAGCCGCGTCGTCATCGGCTTCGACCGCGATTTCATCTTCACCATGGTCGAGCTGCTCTTTGGCGGCGACGGCTCGGAGCGGCCGGTCGAGGACGAGCGCTCGTTCTCGAACATCGAGGTGCAGATCGCGCAGATGCTCTTCGATCACGCCGCGCTTGCCTTCAACGCCGCTTTTACGATGGTCGCCAACGTCCGTTTCCGCTTCGAGCGCACCGAGACGCGCATGGATTTCGCCAGCGTCGGCCGGCGCAACCAGCCGGCCTTCGTCGCGCGATTCCTCCTCCAGGCGATCAACCGCGGCGGCGAGATGTTCATGGTCGTGCCGCAGGCGGCGCTGGTGCCGGTGCGCCAGGCGCTCGCCCGCATCGTCGTCGGCGATTCGCCGGCGCCCGATCCGGCGTGGACGAAGAAGATCAAGGACGAGGTCGAGCGCACGGAGGTCACCATCCGCGCGGTGCTCGAATCGCGCGACTTCACGCTCGCCGACATCGCCAACCTCAAGGTCGGCCAGGTGCTCAAGCTGCAGGCGACGACGCGCAGCCGGGTCAAGGTCGAGAGCAACGAGCAGCCGCTGTTCTGGGCCTATCTCGGCCAGAACGAGGGCTTCCATACGCTGTGCATCGACGAGCCGCTCGACGAGGAAAAGGAATTCATCGATGACGTCCTCTCACGCTGACGCGAAAACCACAGGTAGATCAAATGGCTAACATGGGTCCCATGGATGCGGGCAATGCGCCTCCCGGCGCGGCTTCGGGTGCGGCCAGCCCGCACGACGACGCGCTCTTCGTGCAGAGCACGCTGCGCAAGGCGGCCGCCGACAGCAGCGGCGACAAGTTCAACAGCCAGCGCGGCCTCGACACCATCCTGCGCATCCCGGTGGTGATGCAGGTGGTGCTCGGCTCGGCCATCATGCCGGTCGCCAACCTGATGAAGCTCGGCCGCGGCGCCATCGTCCCGCTCGACCATCGCATCGGCGAGCCGGTCGATGTGGTCGTCAACGGCCGCGTCATCGCGCGCGGCGAGGTGGTGGTGGTCGACGAGGACAATTCCCGCTTTGGCGTGTCGCTCAGCGAAATCGCCGGCATCTCCGGCCGACTCTCCGAGTAGCGGCAAGCCCGCCATGCCCGCCATCGCCGGCAAGCACGCGCTGCAGGGCGCCGACCGCGTCGCCGCCATCCTCCTCACCATGGGGAAGGCGGGCGCCTCGCGGCTGATGAAGCATTTCGATCCTGACGAGATCAAGCTGATCACGCGTTCGGTCGCCGATCTGCCGCCGGTGCCGGCGGCGCAGCTGCGCGGCCTGATCGAGGACTTCGCCGTCCAGTTCGCCTCGGGCGCCAGCCTCGTCGGCGCCGCCGGCGAGGTCGAGCGCCTGCTCAACGGCGTGCTCCCCAAGGAGCAGATCGACGAGATCATGGGCGACATTCTCGGCAACGCCGACCGCTCGATCTGGGAGCGCATTTCCGGCGTCAACGAGACCACGCTCGCCGCCTACATCATGAAGGAGCACCCGCAGATCGCGGCGCTGATCCTCTCCAAGGTCAAGTCGGCGACCGCCGCCAAGGTCATCGGCTTCATGCCGGCGGACCGCCGCGACGCCATCTTCCGGCGCATGCTGTCGCTGAAGCCGGTCGTCGACGAGACGCTGCGCATGCTCGAGCGCACGCTGCACCAGGAGTTCACGATGAACTTCTCGCAGAACAGCGGCGACGACAGCCAGGCGCGCATCGCCGACATCATCAACAAGCTCGAACGCGACCAGATGGAGCAGGTCCTGCAGAGCCTCGCGGCGACGCGGCCGAAGGCGGCGGAATCACTGAAGAGCCGCATGTTCACCTTCGAGGACCTCGCCAAGCTGTCGGCCAAGGCGCGCACCACCCTCTTCGGCAAGGTTCCCGCCGATCGCGTCGTGCTGGCGCTGAAGGGCGCCTCGCCCGAACTGCGAGAAATGATCCTGCAGTCGCTGTCCTCGCGCGTCCGCAAGATGATCGAGCAGGAATTGTCGAGCGGCCAGCCGGTGGCGCAGCGCGAGGTCAATGCCGCACGCCGGACGATCACCGACATGGCCCTCGAAATGGGCTCGCGCGGCGAGATCGAGATCGGCGGCGAAGAAGAAGACGCCATGGTTAGCTGAGCGGATCGGCAACGATGGCGGAAGCCCAGGACAAGGAAAGCAAGACCGAGGAGCCGAGCGAAAAGCGCATCGCCGACGCCCTCGAGAAGGGCAACGTCCCGCGTTCGCGCGAGATGGCGATGTTCGCCTCCCTGCTCGGCATTCTCGCGGTCTTCGCCTTCCTGATCGGGCCGGGCAGCACGTCGCTGGCGAGCCTGCTCCTGCTGCTCATCGACCATCCCGCCACCTTTTCGCTGCGCACGCCCACCGATGCCTCGCACCTGCTCGCCGCCCTCGGCCTGAAGCTTGGCGCGTTCCTCTTCCCGATCGTGGCGGTGCTGGCGGTGGCGGGATTCGCCTCCTCCTTCTTCCAGAACGCGCCGACCTTCGCCCTCGACCAGATCAGGCCGAAGTGGTCGCGGGTCTCGCCGGCAGCGGGCTGGAAGCGTATCTTCGGCTCCTCCGGCCGTATCGAGTTCCTGAAGTCGCTGTTCAAGTTCGGCGCCATCGCGGTCGTGGTGTCGATCATGCTGAACGGCGACCGGCATCGCCTGATCGATGCCATGCACAGCGATCCCGGCCAGATTCCGGGACTGATCCTTACCCTGGTCATCAAGCTCGTCTCGGTGGTCGGCGTGGCGCTTGTCCTCCTCGTCGCCGGCGATGTCGTCTGGCAGCGGCTGCGCTGGCGCGCCGACCTGCGCATGACGCGGCAGGAGGTCAAGGACGAGATGAAGCAGAGCGAGGGCGACCCGGTGGTCAAGTCGCGGCTGCGCTCGCTCGCCCGCGACCGTGCCCGCCGCCGGATGATGGGGGCGGTCCCGCGCGCGACCGTCGTCATCGCCAACCCGACCCACTACGCCATCGCGCTCAAATACGAGCGCGGCACCGACGGCGCCCCGCTGGTGGTCGCCAAGGGCGCCGACCTGATCGCGCTGCGTATCCGCGAAATCGCCGAGGCCCACGGCATCCCGATCGTCGAGGACAAGCCGCTGGCGCGCGCCCTCTACGACGCGGTCGAAGTCGACAAATGGATCCCGCCGGAATTCTACCGCGCGGTGGCGAAAGTCCTCTACGTCCTCTACTCGCGAAAGGCCCAAGCCCGTGCTCGCTAAGAACCGCTACATCGCGAAGCAGCAGCAGAATGCCGCCGAAATTCTCGCCTACGAGCGCATCCTCGCCGACGGGCTCCGCGACTTCCTGTTCGAGCTCGCCACGATCAACGGCGGAACGATGGTCTCCTACATCAACAACCGCCAGCACGCCCATCTCGACGACATCATCGGCTCCTCGACCGAACTGATCCTGAAGCCGGGGCGGCTGCACTACAGCCAGCATGCCAACGTCGACTTCGACTGGGGCAAGGTACCGTCGGTGGCGATTGCCCTCGAACTGCGCGATCCGCGACTGACGACCTATTTCCGCGTCGTCTTCGGCGACGACTATGTCGGCGTCGACATCAGCGGCATCGAGTTCGCCGACGAGCCGGGCGACAGCGAGGAAAGCCTCGGCCGCTTTGCCGAGGCAGTGACCGACTCGCGGCTCGCGCCGCTCGTCCAGCAGCCGCGCATGGCCTGATCCGGCCCGGGGCCGGTCCGCCAGCCTCAGGCAAGGTAGGCTGCCTAGAATCTCCGCCAGGTAAAGCGGAGACAGGACGTGAGCCCCGTCTATCTTTTCGATCTGGCATCACGGCACGTCAGCTGGGCTTCGTTCCGGCAGACCGTGGTCACCAGCAACATCGCCAACGCCAATACGCCGGGTTACATCGCGCAGGACGTGAAGCCGTTCGCCGATGTCCTCGACAGCTCCGGCCTCGAAATGGCGCGGACGTCGTCGGCGCACCTCGCCTCCGATGACGTTACCGGCTCGGTCGGCGGCACCACCGAAGCCGACCCGTGGCAGGTCACCGATTCCGGCAACTCGGTCAGCCTCGAGCAGGAAATGATCAAGGCCGACGAGGTCAACCGCACCATGTCGCTCGACCTCACCATCGAGCGCGCCTTCCAGCGCATGATCCTTACCAGCGTGCGGAGCGGCTCGTGATCGATCCGCTCAGGGCCGCATCGGCCATCGCCGGTTCCGGAATGGAAGCGCAGACGGTTCGCCTGCGGGTCGTTGCCGAAAACATCGCCAACGCCAATTCCACGGGTCCGACCCCGGGCTCGGATCCCTATCAGCGCAAGACCGTGGTCTTCGCCGCCGAGTTCGACAAGCTGCTCGGCGCCGCCGATGTCAGTGTCCACAGCATCGGCGTCGATTCCGCGCCGTTCCAGGTCGAGCACGATCCCGGCAACCCGGCTGCCGACGCCAACGGCAACGTCAAGCTGCCGAACGTCAACGTGATCGTCGAGATGGCCGACATGCGCGAAGCCAACCGCTCCTACGAGGCGGATCTGCAGATGATCAAGCAGACCCGCTCCATGACCAGCATGATGATCGACCTTTTGAGGAATTCCTGATGCTCATTTCCCCGCTTTCATCCGTCACATCGATCGGCGGCGTCGGCTCCGCCGGGAGCGTGGCGAAGGCCGCTGCGCCGGGCGCCGCCGACTTCTCCAAGGTTCTCGCCGATGTCGCCTCGAGCACGGTCGACGCGCTGAAGGCCGGCGAGAGCGCGGCGATCGCGGGCATCCACGGGCAAGCGCCGGTCCAGCAGGTGGTCGAGACGGTGATGAACGCCGAGCAGGCGCTGCAGACCGCGGTGGCCGTCCGCGACAAGCTGCTTTCCGCGTACCAGGAAATAACCCGGATGGCGATCTGAGCCGTCCCGGGTCGAGGAGAACTGTACCATGCGTGCCCTTGCGATTGCCGCCACCGGAATGTCCGCCCAGCAGACAAACGTCGAGGTGATCGCCAACAACATCGCCAACATCAACACGACCGCGTTCAAGCGCGCCCGGGCCGAGTTCTCCGATCTGATCTACCAGACCGAGCGGGCGGCCGGCGTCCCGGCGGCGGGCGGCGAGGACGTGGTGCCCGAGGGCGCCCAGCTCGGCCTCGGCGTCCAGACCGTCGGCATCCGCAACCTGCACATCCAGGGACCGCTGACCGAGACCTCGAATCCGCTCGATATCGCCGTCAACGGGCGCGGCTGGTTCCAGATCACCGGTCCCGGCGGCGAGACGCTCTACACGCGCGCCGGATCCTTCAACAAGAGCTCGACCGGAGGGCTGGTAACCGGCGACGGCTATGCCGTCCAGCCGGCGATCACTTTCCCCTCCGACACCACGGAAGTGGTGATCAATGAAACGGGCGAGGTCTATGCGCGGGTCGCCAGCCAGACCACGCCGCAGCTCCTCGGCCAGCTCACGGTGGTCAATTTCGCCAACGATTCCGGCCTGCAGCCGCTCGGCAACAACCTCTACCGCGAGACGCCGGCCTCCGGCCAGGCGGTCTCCGGGGTCGCCGGCGATCCCGGCTTCGGCAGCCTGCATCAGGGCTACCTCGAAGGCTCCAACGTCGACCCGGTGAAGGGGATCACCGAACTGATCGCCGCCCAGCGCGCCTACGAAATGAACTCCAAGGTCATCCAGGCCGCTGACGACATGGCCGGTACCGTCTCCAAGGGCATTCGCTAGGCCGCCATGAGAATCGCACGCGCGGCCATGCTTCTCGTCTCGCTGCTCGCGGCGACCGTCCCCGCGCTTGCCGCGGACGGCAGCGAGCGTCTGCCGATCGCGGTGGTGACCATCTATCCCGGACAGACCATCACCGACGACATGCTCGCCGAACGCGAATACCCGGCCGGGACGGTCGAGCGCTATCCGATCTTCGCCGATCGCGCCAACCTCGTCGGCAAGGTCGCCAAGCGGACGCTGATCGCCGGCAAGCTCATCGCCAGCAACGCGGTGAGCGAAGCCGACCTCATCGCCCGCGGCACCATCGTGCAGGCGA
>JBBQGL010000135.1:0-11105 GCA_038323025.1 Hyphomicrobiales bacterium | reverse complement strand
GATCGAGATGTCGTCGGTGACCGTCCATGAATCGTAGGACAGGTCGCCGATGAACGGCGCGAGCGAGCGCGTGTCGGCGCCGAACTGCTCGAAGAGCAGGTTGTCGATGACGATCGCGAGGCCAAAGGTGCTGAGGATCGGGACCAGCAGGCCGCCGCGCATACTCCGCTCGAGCACCGCCCGCTGCAACAGCCAGCCGACCAGGAACATTGCGGGCAGCACGGCGATCAGGCCGAGGAAGGGCGAGATGCCGAAACGGTCGGCAAGCACGAAGAGGGCGTAGGCGGCAAGCACCGCGAGGCTGCCATGGGCGAGGTTGATGACGCGCATCACGCCGAACATGAACGACAGGCCGCACGCGATCAGCGCGTAGTAGCCGCCAAGAAGCACGCCCTGGATAATCTGGTTGACCCAGATCATCATGCCGATGCCTCCGCCTGGCGCGCCTTGTGCAGACCGAAATACGCTTCGGTTACCTGTTCGCGGGTAACGTCTGCCGCCGGCGCATCGAGGACGATGCGGCCCTCCAGCATGCACATCACCCGGCCGGCGACATGGAGCACGCGCTGCAGGTCCTGCTCGACCAGCAGGATGGTAGCTCCCGATGTCATCAGCGACTGCAGCGAGGCGTAGAGGCGCTCGACCGCAATCGGGGAAAGCCCCAGGGAAACCTCGTCGAGGAGCAGCAGATCCGGGTTGGTCATCAGCGCGCGACCGATGGCCGTCGCCTGCTGCTCGCCGCCCGAGAGGCTGCCGGCGAGCGCCTTGCGGCGCGGCGCGAGATTGGGAAAGGCGGCAAGGATGGCGTCGACCGTCCACGCACCTGGCCTGCCCGCCGCCCGCGCCAGCCACAAATTCTCCTCGACCGTCATCCGGGCAAACAGCCGCCGCCCTTCGGGCACCAGCGCGATGCCTTGTCGCGACCGTTCGTGCGCCGGGACCCGGGTGATGTCGGCGCCGCCAAAAGAGATGCGCCCGGCCGCCGGCAGGTGCGCGCCGGCGATGGCCCGCAACAGCGTCGTCTTGCCGGCACCGTTGGCGCCGACCAGGGCGACAATTTCGCCCTTGTTGAGGTCGAAGCTGACGCCGCGCACGGCCTGCAGCAGTCCATGACGGACATCGAGGTTCTCGACGCTGACGACGGTCACGCGAAGCTCCCGCCGAGATAGGCGTCGATGACGGCGCGATCGGCCATCACCGCCTTCGGCTCGCCGTCGGCGATGATACGGCCGGCATCGAGGCAGACAAGGCGCTCGGCCACCTGCAGGAGCAGGTGCACGACGTGCTCGATCCACACGATCGCGATGCCGCGGCGGCGCAGTTCCTTGATGCTCTCCACCAGTTCGCTCGCCTCGGCGTCGGTCAGGCCGCCACCGATCTCGTCGAGGAGCAACACGGCCGGGTTGGTAGCGAGCGCGCGCGCCAGCTCGAGGCGCTTGCGGTCGAGCAGGCCGAGCGTCTCGGCGCGGCGGTTGGCGACGGGCATCATGCCGCAGAGCGAGACGGAGTCGATCGACCGGTCATAGGCCTCATCGCGCCTGAACTGGCCGCCGTTCGCCGCGGCGACGAACGTGTTCTCGAACACGGTCATGCCGCCGAAGGGCTTGGGGATCTGGTGGGTTCGCGCAATGCCCAAGCGGCAGCGCTCCGATGCCGGCAGCCCGGTCACGTCGACCCCGCGGAAGGTGACCGTGCCGGCGGTCGGCGGATGCGCGCCGATAAGCACGCTGAGCAGCGTCGTCTTGCCGGCGCCGTTCGGGCCGACGATGCCCACGGCCTCTTCTGCCCGGACCGAGAAGTCGACATGGTCGAGAACCACAAGCGCGTTGAAGCGCTTGTGGATCGCGTTGGCGGCAAGCAGAGCGCCGCCGCCGGTTGCTGCCCGTGGCGTCACGGTCACCCGTTGTAGGGGACCAGCTTTGCCGCGACCGGCACCTTCGGATCGGTGGCGTTGTCGACCACCACCAGATCGACCTTGAACTTCGACCCGGCGGCCGCCTTGATCCACTGGCCGCCGACGATCGGCGCCGCCGAGACGTTGGCGACCGGTCCGGACGTGAAGTCGACCTTGCCCACCATGGTCGTGGTGTTGAGGGTCGACAGCGCCTTCGCCAATGCCGCCTTGTCGCCGGGATCGCTCGCCGCCTTCAGGGCCTCGAAGCCGCCGTCGAGCAGCGCCATCGTCGCGCCGAGTTGCTGCTGCCACTGCTTGCCGGTCGCCGCCTCGTAGCCGTCGGCGAGCTCCGTCCCCGAAATTCCGGTCAGGGCCGACTTGTAGGGGAAGGTTTTGTGCCAGTAGGCGCCGCCGGCGAGCTTGTTGCCGAGATTGCCCACCGCTTCGATGTCCGACGGGAAGAGACCGGTCTTGGCGATCTGCGCGATCTTGACGATCTTGGTGTAGCCCTGCTGCGCGGCCTGGCGCCAGAACGCGGCAAAGTCCGGCGGGATCGGGAAGCTGTTGAAGATCTCGCACTTCTCCTTCTTGAAGAGCGCGATCTGCGCGGCGTAGTCGGTCGTGCCATCCTCGTAGGGGCCGGGATCGACGATGGTGAAGCCGCCCTTGGCCAGCTGCGGCGCCAGCACCGCGCGGATCGCGTTGCCGTCGGCGTCGTTCGGATAGAGCACGCCGACCTTCTTGTTGGTGGCGATGCCGCCGTTACCCCACATCGACAGGTACGTCTTGGCGAACTCGCCGGTGCCGAAGCTGAAGTGATAGGTCCACTTGAACGGGCTCGGCGCACCGGGCTTGGCGCCGCGGCCGAAGTACCAGGCTTCCCACGGCACGATCGTCGACAGGCAGGGCACGCCCGCCGCCTCGCTGGCGTCGGCGACCGGGTTCACCACTTCCGGCGTGGAAGTGGCAAGCATCATGTCGACCTTTTCGTTGTTGATCAGGTCCTTGGCGAGCTGGCCGGCGCGCGACGGATCCGACTGGCTGTCCTGATCGACGATCGTCACCTCGTAGGTCTTGCCGCCGATGGCGAGTCCCTTGGCGAGCGTCTTCCGCGCCGTGTCGAGCACGTAGCCGTCACCCTCGCCGAAGCCGGCAAGCGCGCCGGAGCGCGGGCTGACGAATCCGACCTTCAACTTGTTCTCCGCGCCCGCGGCAAATACGCCGCGTCCGCCCATGGCGAGCAGCAGGCCGCCGGCGCCGGCGGTCGCAAGCAGCTCGCGCCGCGACAGCTTCTTCGAAGCGCGATCGGCGCTCGTATTCCTGGAATTGACGCTCATGATTCCTCCCGATTTTGGTTCGGATCGCATTCGCAATCCGGCTTGAAATTCCGATGAAAGCTCCGTCCTCACGCGCAAGAATTTCGTCGCACTTGCCGGCACTGCCCGCCGTCGCTCGTTCGATTATCGAACGCGTGTGCGATTTCCGAACACGATAGGAAATCGCCCGGAGCTTGGCAAGTTTGGCGTCAAACCGTTGCTGCGCCGAGATCGGCCATCCTGATCGTATCGCGTCCTCGCTTCGGTGCGCTTGCGGAAGTATGACACAATCGGCCAGCGACGACCGGGAGGATTGGCGTGGATTCTGATACCAGGGCCCGGGCTCGGCGGTCCGACTCGCCGGCGTTGATCGGCATCGATGTCGGCTCGACCGCGGTGCGCGCCATTGCATTCGACACCAATGGCCGCAAGCTCGCCGTCGGCTCGCGTCCGACGCCGGTGCGAACCGTTCCGACCGGGGCCGAATACGACCCCGATGCGATCTTCGCGGTCGCGTTCGAGGCGCTGACCGACGTCGGCAAGGACCTTGGCGGCAGGCCCGTTGCCGGGATCGCCGCCACCAGCGTCGGCGAAAGCTGCGTGCTCATCGACGACGCCGGCCGATCGCTCGCGCCGTCGATCATCTGGCACGACCACCGGACGCTGCCGCAGGCGCGCGCGATTGAAGCGGCCATCGGACGCGAACGCATTTTCGAGATCACCGGCCACGCGGTCGAGCGCATCTTCACGCTCCCCAAGCTTTTGTGGATGCGCGAGTACTGGCCGGAAGCAATGTCGAAGGCGCGGCATGTTCTGATGATGGCGGACTGGATCGCCTTCCGCCTCTCGGGCGTCGCGGCCAGCGAACCCATGCTCGCCTCGCGCACGCTCTATTTCGACATCCGCCGCCGGCAATGGTCGCCGGAGATGCTGGCGCTTGCGGGTGCCGGCGTCGACCTCCCGGCTCCGCTGATGGCGAGCGGCACCCCGCTTGGTCCGCTCCGCGACGAAATCCGCGCCGCGGCTGGCCTCGCCGGCTCCCCCGTCGTCGCTGTCGGCGGCCATGACCACGTGCTCGGCGCGATGGCCGCGGGCCTGACGAAGGCCGCGACGGCGATTGACAGCGTCGGCACGGCCGAGGGCCTGATGATGGGTGCCGAAGTCCCGCTCGACGATCCCCGGACGATCCAGTGCGGCTATATCCAGGGCGCCATCGCCACGGAGCGCGCGTCGTTCTACGTCGTCGGCAGCATTTTCAGCGCCGGCGGATCGCTGGAGTGGCTGCGCGCCATCGCGGGAGGAAGATCCCAGGAGGCCTTGATCGCCGAGGCGGCGGCCGTTCCCGCCGGCAGCGGCGGCGTGATCTTCCTGCCCCATCTCGGCAACGGCCCGCCGCCGGAGCCCGACCCGCACGCGCGCGGCGCCTTTCTCGGACTGACCGCCGCGGCCACGCCCGCCATGCTTTATCGCGCCGTCATCGAGGGGCTGGCGCTGCAATCGCGCCTGATGCTCGACGGCCTGACCGGCCTCGCCGGTGTGGGACCGGCCGCAACGATCCGCCTTGTCGGCGGCGTCACGCGCAACCGCCTGTTCACGTCGATCAAGGCCAGTGTCTTCGGACAGCCGGTCGTCGTGGTTGACGAACCGGAGACCACCGCACTCGGCGCAGCGCTGCTCGCCGGTGTCGCCGCCGGAGTTTTTTCGGCGTTCGGGGCAGCGGTAGCCGGGCTCGACCTGGGCGAGACCGTCATCGAGCCCGATGCCAGCGCCGCCTTCTACGACGAGATGCGCACGACCGTGTTTGCGCACGTCCATGAACGCGTGCAGCCGATCAATGCACGGCTGCAGCAACTGATGGAGTCACGGACCTGATCGGCGAGCGCGGAACTTCGCCGCCGCGACTTCTTCCTCTTGATGCACGAGCGACCCTTGGCGGAATGGCGCCACCAGCGGCCCTTTGCCCCGTGCCGGGCTCTCGCAATTGATCGATATCAACGCCGGTCGGCCGGGCAATCGCTAGAAACCCCCGTCCCGACGCCCCTCCGTCGTGGACTGCCTCCGGAACGACTGGCATGAACGCCCGCGATCTCATGAACAATGACGTTGCGACGGTGGCTCCGGAGACCCCCCCTCCGCGAGGTTGCCAAGACGCTCCTTGCCCACCGGATGAGCGCCATACCGGTCGTCGAGGCGGACGGATCGCTGGTCGGGATGGTGAGCGAGGGCGACCTCGTCGGCCGCAAGCGCACCGAGCGCGAGACCAAAAGCGAGTGGTGGCTGCAGCGGCTGGCCGAGGGCGAGCCGCTCAACAGCGAATTCCTTGCCCACCTGCAAAGTCCGTTGGCCGTCGCCCGCGAGGTCATGACCAGCCCGGTCATCTCGATCAGCGAGGAGACTCCGGCCGATGAAATCGCCAGCCTGATGGCGGCTCACAACGTCAAGCGCCTGCCGGTACTCCGCGACGGCCGCGTCGTCGGCGTCGTGCGCCGGGCAGATCTGCTCAGAACCGTCGCCGGAGGACTCGCGGCGCCGGTACCTCACCCGCCGGAACCCTCGGCCGGTGCGCCGGGATGGATCGCCCAACTCGACGAAGAGGAAAAGAAGGCGGCGGGTGTGCCCCCTCACCCCGGCCGCAGCGAACCTCGCGACGAGGCCGCGCTCTCGGTGGACGATTTCCGCCACCTCGTCGAGCACCACAAGGACGAACTGGACGGCGAGCGCGCCCACCGGCGGGAGGAAGAGGCGGCGCAACGCCGGCGCGAGGTGCGACGGCTGGTCGAGACGCACGTCTCCGACAACGGCTGGAACGGGCTGATCCACAATGCCCGCGAAGCCGCCGAACGCGGCGAGACGACCTATCTTCTGCTCCGCTTTCCCAGCCAGTTGTGCAGCGATGGCGGCAGGGCGATCAATGCGCCCGACCCCGATTGGCCGACCACGCTGCGCGGCGAAGCCGCGGAAATGTATCTCCGCTGGGAGCGCGAATTGCGGCCGCGCGGCTTCCATCTCGCTGCCCGCGTCCTCGAATTCCCAGACGGGATTCCCGGCGATATCGGCCTGTTCCTCGTCTGGGGCGAGTAGCCAGGGGCCTTCCCCGGTCGCGTCATGGCTGCCGCCGCCAGCCGTCATTTCTCGCGCCCCCCCCCCGGGACCGTCACAGGACTGTCAGGAGAATCGCCTATTCGCGGCCCCGGGAGACGGGGCGGCGTCATGCATCGGGCAATGCCACTGAAAGTGCGCACGCTCTTCGTTTCCGACGTGCATCTTGGGTTGCCCGGCTGCCAGGCGGGAATGTTCCTCGACTTTCTGGCGCAGCACGAAGCCGAGACGATCTGCCTCGTCGGCGACATCGTCGATGGCTGGCGGCTGCGCCGGTCGTGGTACTGGCCCCAGGCCACAACGACGTGATCCAGAAGCTGCTCCGTCGCGCCCGCAAGGGCACCCGTCTCATCTACCTGCCCGGCAATCACGACGAGTTCATGCGCGACTACCTCGGCGCCCAGTTTGGCGCGGTCGAGATAGTCGACACCTTCGTTCACGTCACCGCCGACGGCAAACGCTTCCTCGTGCTGCACGGCGACCAGTTCGACGTCGTCATGCACTACGCGCCATGGCTGGCCCTGCTCGGCGCCGGCGCCTACAGCGTGATGATCGCCGTCAACCGGCTGATTGCGATGGTCCGCCGGCGGCTGGGTGTCAGCTACTGGTCGCTGGCGCATTGGGCCAAGCAGAACGTCAAGAACGCGGTCAATATCATCGGCGCCTACGAGGCCGCCGTCATCGCCGAGGCCCGGCGCGCCGGCGTCGACGGGATCATCTGCGGCCATATCCACCACGCCGAGAACCGGATGATGAACGAGATCCGCTACCTCAACACCGGCGACTGGGTGGAAAGCTGCACGGCCATCGTCGAGCACCTGGACGGCACGCTCGAGTTGGTGCAATGGGCGGCGCGAGCGGGCGCCTCGGCGCCTCCCCCGGACGCCGGGCAGGCCCGCAGCGACGAACCCCGCATCCCGCTCGTCGCCCGGCAACTGCTCCCGACCTGAGAGGTCAATCCCGGCATTCACTGAAATCCCGCCAGTATCCCGCGCCTGACTAGCGCGGGATCGGGTGGCAGTCGGGACCCTCGGTACCGGCGGGGCACTTCTTGATCAGCGGAACCAGGTTCGGATTAAGGATCAGTACTTTCGGCGGGCACTTCAGCGGCTTGCCCGAAGCGTACTGCCCATCCGGGCACTGGCATCCATCGGACGTCTGCGTCGTCCCGCGCGGGCAGAGGCTGACCGGCGCCTGGCACTTCAGCGGCTTGCCGGTTGCCAACTGACCATTCGCGCACAGGCATCCGTTGGAGGTTGGGGTCGACCCCCGCGGGCAGAGGTTCACCGGCCCCGGGCACTTCAGCGGCTTGCCCGAAGCGTACTGTCCATCGAGGCAGAGACACCCATCGGACGTCGGCTGCGAGCCACGCGGGCAAAGGTTTATTGGCCCCGGGCACTTGAGCGGCTTGCCTCTGGCAAATTGGCCGTCCGGACAGAGGCACCCGGCCGACGTCGGCGTCGAGCCCAACGGGCAGAGGTTCACCGGCTTCGGGCACTTCAGCGGCTTGCCCGAAGCGTACTGACCATCGGGGCACAGGCACCCCTCGGACGTCGCCTTCGAACCACGCGGGCAGAGATTCACCGGTCCCGGGCACTTCAGCGGCTTGCCGGTCGCGTACTGACCATCCGGGCAAAGGCATCCCTCGGACGTCGCCTTCGAGCCGCGCGGGCAGAGGTTCACCGGCTTCGGGCACTTCAGCGGCTTGCCCGAAGCGTACTGACCATCGGGGCAGAGGCAGCCATTTGGCGGAGAGCCGGTCGTGCCGGCGGGGCACTTGGCGACGGAGCGCACGCCGCAGGCGGTGCCGAGCCAGGTTTGCCCGTCGGGACAGCAGCCGCCGTCGGGCTGCTTCTGGAGGATCGGACAGGCCGGCTTCTTCACGCAGGAGTCGGATGGAATCGTGGCGGTTGCCGAGGCCGAGTACTGCGCCGCGGTTGCGCTGTGCAGCACTGCCGCGGAAATCGTCGCCTGCACCTGGTTGGTCACCTCGCACACGCCGGATTTCGGCAGGCTGTCGGGGACGTTGACCGTGAGCTTGAGTTCAACGCTGTCGCCCACCGCCATATCGACCGGCGGATACGAGCAGTGCACCGCGGGCGCCGCGCCCGCGCACGTCCACGGGGCGGAGAAGCTCGTCAGCGTGGAGCCCGCCGGGAGCGTCTCATCCAGCTCGACCGTCCCGTGGTAGGGATCGGGGCCGGTCGAGGTTGCCTTGATCACGAACGAGCAATCAAAGCCCGACGCCGCCTTGGTGCAGACCTTCGGGTCCGCGGTCTTTTCGAGCTTCAGGCTTGGCGGATCGCACGGAACCGGCGCCGCCCCCGGGGGCGCGGCAGGGTCCGGCACCATGTTGATCCTGAGCGTATCCTCGGAATGATCGTCGCCCGCCAGCGCATTGGCCGGCGCCAGCGGCGTGATGAACGAGACCTTGTTGGGGATGTGGCAGAGATCCGGCGCCGCGGGGAACGCGGGATCGGGCGGAACCGGATAGCCGTCCGGAACGAGGATCGTCGCTTCGAAGGTGAACCGGTCTCCGCTGGCGAGAACGAGGCCGACATAGGTACAGGTCCATGTCGGCGGCCCACCGGCGCAGCCGACGACCGCGGGATCCCAGATGAAGCTGAGGCCGGCGGGAACCTCTTCCTTGACGCTGATCGGCGCAAGGATTCCGACCGGGCCGGTATTGCGCACTTCGACGGCATAAGGGCACGTCCAGCCGCCGGGAACCTTGGTGCAAAAGTCCCCGCCCAGCCGGGTCTTGGTGATCTGCAGGTTGCTCGGGCAACCGGTAGCCGGGACCGGGATGACGATCGTCGAGGTGTCGTCCCCCGCCACGGTGTTCTGCGTGGTCGCGACCGGTGTCGTAATATCGACCTTGTTGGTGATGCTGCAGACCGTGCCGTCGTCGGGTGCATAGGCGGTCACTAGGGTCTGCCAGGTGTCGCCCGGATGAAGCACGCCCATACCCGAACAGGTGTATCCGCCACCGTCGGGCCCACAGAGCGGCCAGCTGAAGATCGGCGAGGGCGCCACCGGCGCGAAGCCCAGGAAGGTGTCGTGGAAGGAGATCGAGCCCGAGAAGTCGTTGACCAGGCTCTCGTTCTTAACCGTGACCAGGAAATAGCAGGCCCAGCGCGGACCCACATCGAGGTAGCAGCCGTCGCCCCACGCGGTCTTCTTGATCGAGAGGTTGGTACTGCCGGGCGGCTTGCATCCGGGGATCGGCACCGCGGCGACCTTCGAGTCGGAATCGTCGCCGGGATTGAGATTGAGGGGGCTGCCGCCGGGAGCCGCGAAGATCTTCGCCTCATTGTTGACGAAACAGGTGCTGAACCCGGCCTTCGGAATTGCGGTCCACAACTGCACCTGGACCGAGTCGGTGGGGCTGAGGACCCCGCCCGGAATCGATGCGCCCGGCAGCGTGCAGGTGTGGCCCGGACCGGGCAGCGTGCACAGCCAGCCGGCGCCAAACGCCACAACCGGCGTGCCCACCGAGAACGTGTCGTTGAACACGATGTCGCCGGTGTAGTTGCCGGGACCGGTATTGGTGATCGTGACCGCAAAGCCGCACACCCAGGCAGCGCCGCCATCGACACAGGCGGGGGTGAGCACGTCCTTCGTCAGTTTCAGGTTGGTCGTGCTGCCGCTCGGCCCGGGGCAGAACGGATTCGGGACCTTGGCGGAGCCGAACGCGACATCGTCGCTGGGGTTCGAGTCTGCGGGACCGAAGGGCCGGTAGATGCGGGCGCCGTTGCTCAGATGGCAGACGAGGTCGCCTGGCGGCAGGAAGACATGCACATAGAGATCGACGCCCTCACCCGGGAAGAGAACGACCGGCGGATAATCGCAGGTGAAGTGCCACGGGCTGGACGGTCCGCAGGCCCAAGGCGGCTGCAGGTCGAAGGTCACGACTGCGCCGGCCGGGTTCCCCGGCAGCCAATCCTCAACCGCCAGCGGGCCCCAGAAGATGGTCGACCCGGTATTGGCGACGCGGATCGTGTAGTGACAGTCGTAGCCGCCGCCATCGGGCAGGCAGGTGTGCGGCTGGGCTTGCTTGAAGATCGTCAGGTTGCTCGGCGGCGGCGCCGGCGGTGGCGGGAAATAGGGCGGGATGTAGGACTGGCCGCCCTGGCAGGGCGCATAGGTTTCCACATCGCCGAGGTGACCCTGGTTTTGCGGATCGCCGAAGTTGCCGTCGTAGTCGGCGAAGTAGGACTGGAACGGGGGATCGTTCTGCGGCTTGACCAGGCCCGCGTCGTTGCCCTGGAGGCCGTGCACGACCGCCTCGCCGCCCGACGCAAGCTGCGCGGCGAGCGCGGGATTGTCGCGCAGCGACTCGCCCGTCGTCCACAGTTCCTGACGGCAGGCCTTCGAGCGGATGCCGCCGACCTGGTCGTAGGCATAGCCAAGGGCGACGCCGCCGTCGGTATTGCGCCCTTCCGGACGGAAGCCGATGGCGTATTCGTCCGGCACCGGAACCCACGTTCCCGGCGTCGAGGGATCGTCGGGGATTTCGCGCTTGTAGCGCACGACGGAAGACTGCTGCGGCGTCGCGAAGACCGAATAATCGTAGCTGCCGACCGGCGGACCGCGCTGGGCGAGCACCATCCGTCCGGCGCCATCGAACAGCATGTCGGAAATGCCGTTGGCGCTGGCGAGCCCGGTGACGTCAAGCTCCCAGCGTGCGTCGCCGGCGAAGCTGCCGTCGAGATTGATGCCGATCGACCAGACCGACGGCGTGGCATCGTTGACGGCGTAATAAAGACGGCCGTTGTGGAAGGCCATGCCGCCGA
>JBBQGL010000134.1:0-11129 GCA_038323025.1 Hyphomicrobiales bacterium | reverse complement strand
CAGTGGGAGGCGCAGTTCGACTGGACCGGCTACTTCGTCAACAAGAACGGAGCGGCCGCCTATCAGGATCTCCTGACGCGCAAGATCGCCTGGACCGATCCGCGTGTCGTTGACGCTTTCGCCCAGATGAAGCGCATGGTCGACGACGGCTGGTTCCTGACCGGCGTCAATTCAATGGACTTTGACGGCACGGCGATCATCTTCTGGAAGCGGCAGCAGGCCGCCATGTGGTACCAGGGATCCTTCATCCTCTCCCGGTTCCTCGGCGATGACGGACAGCTGACCTACCCGGTCGATTGGTTCCCCTATCCGAAGATCGGCGACGTCGATCCGTCTGTTTCGATCTTTGCCGAGAGCACCTGGATGATCAACAAGAACAGCCAGCACAAGGATGAGGCCGCCGAGTTCCTCAACTTCATGGTCTCGAAGGAGGCGCAGGCGCAAATGGTCAAGCAGCTCGGTCCGTTTCCGGCCAACACGTCGGTCGACGAGTCCAAGCTGGCGCCGATCGTGCAGAAGCTTGGAGGCCTGATCTCGAGCTATGGCGGCTACACCTGGATGCATGTCGACCATGCGCTCGGACCAGGCGTCGCCCAGCCGTTCCTCGAGGCGCTGCAGGGCGTCCTCGCCGGAACGGTCACGCCGGAAGATGCGGCAGCGACGACCGAAAAGGCCGCGGTGACGACGCAGGGACCGCTGGTCAAGTAGTCGAGACCGCAATCAAGGAAGGGCCGCGCCCGGGCGTGGCCCTTCCGATCTGCTGCGGACGGCGTCGCGTACGACACTCGGCATGGCGGGAGCGGAATGCAAGACATCAGCCTGGCCCGACAGCAGTGGCGGCAACTGCTTCAACGTCCGGACCTGGTCGGTCTCGGAATTGTCCTTCCCCTTCTCGTCTATTTTCTGTTTGTCGGCTACCCGGTCCTCTACACGCTCTATCTCAGCTTCTGCGAGTGGGACGGCTTCTCCAAGATCGTCAAGTTCATCGGTCTCAGCAACTACCAGACGCTGGTGGAAGACCCGGATTTCTGGACCGCGCTGAAAAACACGATCATCTGGACCGTCGGGACACTCTTCTTCAGCAACGTCGTCGCCTTTCTTCTGGCGGTGGCACTGCGCTCCGGGCTGGTCTATTTCGCCGGCTTCTTGCGGATCATTTTCTTCCTCCCGATCACCATGTCGCTGGTTGCCACCGGCCTGATGTTCTCCTTCATCCTGACGCCGGCGTTCGGTGCGTTGTGGACGATTTCACAGGCTCTCGGCTTTGAGAACGGGCCGGATCTGCTTGGCGAGCCATCGAGCGCGCTTTACACGCTCGTCGTCGTCTTCGGCTGGTCCTATCTCGGCATCCCCCTGATACTCTTCACCGCCGGCCTGACCCAGATTCCGGAAGAGCTGTACGAAGCCGCCATTCTTGACGGCGCCGGCCCCCTTCAGAGGCTGCGCCTGATCACAATACCCATGCTGCGGCCGATCTTCATGGTGGTGACCATCCTCGCCGCGATCGAGGCCTTGCGCGCCTTCGACCTCGTGCTGGTGATGACGCGGGGCGGGCCCGGGCACGCCAGCGATACGCTCGGCTATTTCATGTGGGTCGAATCCTTCCATCAGCGACATTTCGGCTATGGCGCCGCGATCAGCATCGTCCTGATCGCCCTGACATCCGCGCTTACCCTCGCCTATATCCGGCGGGCGGGTCGGGATGCCCTCGGCAGCGGCGGCTGACATGTCCGCTCTCCGCTTGCCCAGGATCGTGACCACCGGGCTGCTGCTGGTGTTCGCAGCGATCTTCGCCTACCCCGTCTTCCTGACGGTGATCACCTCGCTGAAGACGCAGGATTCGGTCATCGATGCGCCGCTGGCGCTACCCGACCACGTAACCTTCGACGCCTACTCGACAACCTGGAGGGTGCTCGAGTTCGGCGGCCTGCTGGGCAACAGCATCCTCTACGCGGCTCTCGGCGCCGGCATTGCCCTGCTGCTGGCGATCTATCCTGCCTACACCTTCAGCCGGTTTCGCTTTCTGGGCGCCAGGGCGATCTTCATGCTCCTGCTGACGACCCAGATGCTTCCGCAGGAAACGGCCCTCATTCCGCTTTACGACGCGCTGACGAGGCTCGGGTTGCTGAACACGAAACTGGGCCTCATCCTCATCCATGCGGCCTGGGGAATGCCGCTTCAGATACTGTTGCTCACCGGTTTCTTGGCAAGTCAGCCGCGCGAGCTTGAAGACGCTGCCCGGATCGATGGCGCTACCGAACCCCAGATCCTGCGATATATCGTGGTGCCGCTTGCGGCGCCCGCCATGGCAGTGGGCTTTCTCCTTAATTTCGTGGGCATCTGGAAGGAGTTCATTTTCGCGATCACGTTTCTGAATTCGGATGCCGTGTACCCCGTAACCATCGGGCTCATGAAGTTTTCAAACAGCCGCTACTTCACGTCTTTCACTTTGCCCGCGGCCGCGGTGGTGCTCTCGCAAATTCCCCTCATTTTACTGTTCGTGCTGACGCATCGGTGGTTGAGGCGCGGCATTTACGCCGGTGCCGTGAAGTAGCGGGGGCAACGCGGGGCCGATGTTGCACGTCACCGCACCAGACAGCAGTTCTGGCGGGTTGGCGATCGGCGCTGATGACCCCACCGGCGCGACATGCGCGGGATTCCTTGTAGTCTTCTGCAAATTCGGTAGTCATATTGAGCCTAAGCGTTCCCCGATGTGCCTGGGGTAAAACGCAACGTCGTTGGGGGGATCATCGCCATGGACTACGTCCGCCCGAGCTCGCTCAAGGAGGCCATTGGCCTTTTGAAAGGGGCCCGCGGGAATGCCTTTGTGTTGGCTGGGGGCAGCGACCTGCTGGTGCGCATGAAAGGCGGGTTCGTTGAGCCCGACCTCGTCGTCGACATCAAGGCGATCAAGGGGCTCAATGAGATCGCGCTGTCCGCCAGTGGCACGTCCGTCGGCGCGGCGGTTCCCTGTGCCGCGCTGGGCGAGACGGCGGCGCTGAAGCAGGCATGGCCGGGCGTCGTCGAGGCGGCCAGTCTTATCGGCTCGCGGCAGATACAAGGGCGCTGCACGATCGCCGGCAATCTGTGCAACGCCTCTCCCGCCGCCGACAGCGTGCCGGCACTGGTTGCGGCCGGGGCAAGGGCAGTGATCGCCGGCTCAGAAGGAACCCGTACGGTCGCGGTGGAAGACATCCCGACGGGACCGGGCCGGACCTCCCTCGCCAAGGGCGAGATCATCGAGGCGATCGTGCTGGGGAATCCGTTGCCGCGTTCGGCCGATGCCTATCTGCGCTTCATCCCGCGCACCGAAATGGACATCGCGGTGGTCGGTGTCGGGGTGAACCTGACGCTCGACAGCGAGGGTCGGGTGAGCTCGGCGCGAGTGGCCCTGGGGGCGGTGGCGCCGACCGTTCTGCTGGTGCACGAGGCGGCCAAGGCGATCATCGGGACCAAACTGGACGCCGGCGCGCTCGAAGCGCTTGCCTCCGTCTGCTCGGCGGCCTGCCGTCCCATCGACGACAAGCGCGGGACCATCGAATTCAGGAAGAAGGTTGCTGGCGTGCTTGCGCAGCGCGCCGCCAGGACTGCCTACGAGCGAGCGAGGGCACGGTGATGTCTGGGATAGCTGTATCGACAACGATCAACGGCGATGAGGTCGAGTTCCTCTGCCAGGCGGAGGAGACCCTCCTCGATGTGCTGCGTGACCGCCTGGAACTGACCGGCGCCAAGGAAGGCTGTGGCACCGGCGATTGCGGCGCCTGTAGCGTCATCGTCGACGGCCGTCTTGTTTGCTCATGTCTGGTTCTCGGCGCGGAGGCCGAGGGACGCCGTATCGAGACCATCGAGGGTATGGCGACGGGCGACACGCTCCATCCGCTTCAGGCGAAGTTCCTCGAGCACGCGGCGCTCCAATGCGGCATCTGCACGCCGGGCTTCCTGATGGCGGCCAAAGACCTGCTGTCGCGCATCCGCGATCCCACGGAAGAAGAAATCCGCTTCGGGCTCGCCGGCAACCTCTGCCGCTGTACTGGCTACGACAAGATCGTGCGGGCCGTTCAGGACGCCGCGAGCGTGATGAGGAGGGCCTGACCATGACCGTAGCGACCTATTCCGCCCGCGACTTCAAGTCCGTCGGCACGCGTCCCCTCCGTCCCGACGGGGTCGAAAAGGTTACCGGGCGCGCCCGCTACGGCGCCGACTTCAACATGCCCGGGCAGTTGGTCGGGCGCATCCTGCGCAGCCCGCACGCGCATGCGCGGATCAGGAGGATCGACACTTCCAGGGCGGAGGCGCTGCGGGGCGTCAAGGCGGTGATCACCGCCGCCGATCTGCCCGACCTCACGGGCGGCGACGCCGGCCTTCACGACGTCCTCGACAACTGCATGGCGCGGGCCGAGGCGCTCTATGATGGCCACGCCGTGGCCGCCGTCGCCGCTGTCGATGCCCGGACGGCGAGGGAAGCGCTCAAGCTCATCGAGGTCGACTATGAGGTGATGCCCCACGTGACCGACGTCGACGAGGCGATCAAATTGGAGTCGCACGTTGTGCGCCAACCGGCGCCCCACAGCGGCGTCGATCCCGAGCTCGACTTCTCGGCCAACCTGGTCAAGACCACCCAATACGGTCATGGCGATGTCGAGGCGGGCTTCAAACGGGCCGACGTCATCGTCGAACACACCTTCAAGACGGAACAGACACACCAGGGCTATATCGAGCCCCATGCGTGCGTCGCGAACTTCAATTCCGACGGAACCGGCGATCTCTGGGTGTGCACTCAGGGGCATTTCGCCTATCGCCACTTCTGCGCCCGCCTGCTCGGCATGCAGGTTTCCAAGCTCCGCGTCACCTCTTCGGAGATCGGCGGCGGCTTCGGCGGAAAGACGCATGTCTGGGCCGAACCGGTGGCGCTTGCGCTGTCGCGCAAGGCCGGCCGCCCGGTGAAGCTCGTCATGTCGCGCGAGGAAGTGTTCCGCGCCTCCGGACCGACCAGCGCTACCTCGATCGACGTCAAGATCGGGGCGACCAAGGACGGCATCATCACCGCCGCTTCGGCAACACTGCGCTACACCTGCGGGCCCTACCCAGGCGGCTGGGCGGAGTTCGGCGCCCAGACGGCGTTTGCCTGCTACAACCTCGAGAACGTCCGGACGGTGGGCTACGACGTTCTGGTCAACCGCCCGAAATCTGCCGCCTATCGCGCGCCATCGGCGCCGATGGCCGCGTTTGCGGTCGAAAGCGCCATCGATGAGTTGGCGCACAGGATCGGCATCGACGCCCTCGACTTCCGCATACGGAACGCCGCCAGGGAAGGCACCAGGTCCTCCTATGGCCCGACCTACGGTCCAATCGGCATCGGACCAACGCTGGAGGCAGTTCGTAACCATCCGCACATGAAGGCTCCGCTTGGAAAGAACCAGGGCCGCGGCATGGCCTGCGGCTTCTGGTTCAACTTCGGCGGCCAGACCTGTACCGACCTCAACATCGGTGCCGACGGCACCGTGACGCTGTCGGTCGGCACGGTCGACGTGGGCGGTTCGCGCGCCAGCCTGTCGTTGGTTGCGGCCGAGGAACTCGGCATCCCCTACGAACAGGTCAAGACGGTCGTCGCCGACACCGCAACGCTCGGGTACAACGACACCACCGAGGGCAGTCGCGGCACCTTCTCCTCGTCGATGGCGACGATCTTCGCCGCCCGCAACGCCATCAACGTGCTGCGCGAGCGGGCCGCGAAAACGTGGAATATTTCTATTGAGGAAGTGATCTGGGAGGAGGGCCACGCCAGGGCCACGGGCGCGGGGCACGGGAACCTCTCGCTCTCGCTCAAAGAGATCGCCGAGGCCGCGCCGAACACGGGCGGCCCGGTCGCCGGGCATAGCGAGATCGTCGCCGACGGCGCCGGGGTGTCATTCGCCACGCACATCTGCGACGTGGAAGTCGATCCCGAGACCGGCGCCACGCGGGTGCTTCGGTACACCGTCATTCAGGACGCGGGGAAGGCGGTTCATCCGACCTACGTCGAGGGCCAGTTTCAGGGAGGAGCCGCGCAAGGCATCGGCTGGGCCCTGAACGAGGAGTACGTCTACGGCAAGGACGGCCGGCTGCAGAACGCGGGCTTCCTCGACTACCGGATTCCCGTCTGCTCGGACCTGCCGATGATCGACACGCAGATCCTGGAGATCCCGAACCCGAACCATCCGTACGGGGTGCGCGGCGTCGGCGAAACATCGATCGTGCCCCCGCTCGCGGCGGTGGCGAATGCCGTCTCGAATGCTGTCGGCGTGCGCTTGACCCACATACCCATGTCGCCGCCGCGCATTCTGGCCGCGCTCGATGCGCAGAAGGCGGGCTGATGGTCGAAGTGAGGCTTTGGGGAGCTCTGGGCGCAGTTGTCGGAGGTAAGGACACGCTCGATATCGAGGCCAGGGACATTCGCGAGCTGTTCCGCAAGCTGGTGGACGCTTATCCCGGGGTCGAACCCTACGTGAAGCAGGGGATCGCGGTATCGATTGATGGCGTGCTTTACCGTGACAACTGGTCGAAGGAACTGCCGAAAGATGCGGAGATCTTTCTGCTGCCGCGGATGGCCGGTGGGTAGACGGAGCCGAGGGATCGCAGTCGCGCTGTTCTGGAAAAAAATAGCAATCCTGCGTACCGCACAATCTCGCTGAAATTGCCGAAACCTGCCGCGCGGTGACGGTGATACTCCAGGCTGCCTGACCACGCTTAGAGGTCTGACGATCTCCTTCGCCATCGCCGAATTCCACCGGGTATAGTGTCGGCGCCATCGGCAGGGGGGAACGCATGGCCGCGTCATACATTCTCGCCATCGATCAGGGGACGACGTCGACACGGGCGATTGTCTTCGACAAGCGGCTCCGTGTTGCCGGCTCCGCGGGCAAGGAACTCGCCCAGCACTTTCCGAAACCCGGTTGGGTCGAACACGATCCGGAGGAAATCTGGAACTCCGTGGTGGCCACGGGCCGCGCCGCTATCCGCAAGGCCGGCCTGAAGGCGGCAGAAATCGCGGCGATCGGCATTACCAACCAGCGCGAGACGGTGGTCCTCTGGGACCGCAAAACGGGCAAGCTAATTCACCGCGCGGTTGTCTGGCAGGACCGCCGGACCGCCGGAATGTGCAGCGCGCTGCGCGTCGCCGGCCACGAAGCGCTGGTTACGGCGAAGACCGGCCTGTTGCTCGACCCGTATTTCTCGGCAACCAAGCTTGCCTGGCTGCTCACCAACGTGAAGGGCGCACAGGGGAAGGCCGAACGTGGCGATCTCTGCTTCGGCACGATCGATACGTTTCTGATCTGGCGGCTGACGGGCGGAAAGGTCCACGCCACCGACGCGACCAACGCCGCTCGTACGATGCTTTTCGACATTCATTCCGGCGCGTGGAGCGACGACCTTCTGTCCATCTTCAACATCCCGCGCGCCATCCTGCCGGAGGTGAAGGATTGCGCGGCCGATTTCGGCGTCACCGACCGGACAATTCTCGGCGCCGCACTCCCGATCCTCGGTGTCGCCGGGGACCAGCAGGCGGCAACCGTCGGCCAGGCATGTTTCGAACCGGGCATGCTGAAGTCGACTTATGGCACGGGCTGTTTCGCCCTCCTCAACACCGGCGATGACGCCGTGCCATCGCGGCACCGCCTGCTGACAACCATCGCCTATCAGCTCGGCGGCAAGCGCACCTACGCCCTGGAGGGATCGATCTTCATCGCGGGGGCCGCGGTCCAGTGGTTGCGCGACGGCCTGAAGGTCATCCGCCGCGCCGCCCACACGGCCGATCTTGCCCGCCGCTCCGACCCCGCACAGCACGTCTACCTCGTACCGGCGTTTGCCGGCCTTGGCGCCCCGCACTGGGACGCGGAGGCTCGTGGCGCGATCTTCGGCATCACGCGCGGGACGACCGCGGCCGAGTTCGCCCGCGCCGCTCTCGAAGCGGTCTGCTACCAGACTCGCGACCTGCTCGAGGCCATGCACAAGGATTGGCGTGAACGCGGCGAGCAGCCGGTCGTCCGCGTCGACGGCGGCATGGCCGCCTCGAACTGGACGATGCAGTTTCTCGCCGACGTTCTCGACGCGCCGGTCGACCGGCCAAAGGTTCCGGAGACGACCGCGCTCGGCGCCGCCTATCTGGCCGGTCTCCAGGCGGGGCTCTATCCGCCGCCGGTGGAATTCGCCAAGGCCTGG
This sequence comes from Hyphomicrobiales bacterium, assembly GCA_038323025.1. Lineage (GTDB taxonomy): Bacteria > Pseudomonadota > Alphaproteobacteria > Rhizobiales > Kaistiaceae > JAFKKF01. The sequence goes on along the minus strand of JBBQGL010000134.1, from coordinate 2,930 downwards.
AAGCTCGGCCGGCGCTTCTCGCCGCGCATGACCGAAGCGGAGCGCACCGCCAAGCTCGCCGGATGGCAGGACGCCGTCGAAAGGACGCTGAGTCGCCCGCGAACTCCGGTGACCTGAGAGTCCTTGCTGCGGCGCGGTCTTGACGAGCTATTGCCGAACGGCTTCCAGCATCAACCCAAGAGTGACCTTGGATGGCACGCCGCTAGCTTTCATGCATTTCGGCTCGGAACTGGCATTCCAGCGATTCGATCGTGACCGGGCAGAACCGAGGCCTCGACGTCAGGGATCTTGATCGAGGACAGATCGAACGACGCGCCGGAAAGCGGTTGCGGAATGGTGGGTCGCAATTCGGTCTCGACCGGCCTTTTGAATGCGTTCCCACGCGCCTTCGTCTTCGTGAAGGGCCACGGCGGCCGAGGCGAATGTCGCGGCATCGTCGGCCGCGAACATGCCGAGGACGTGGACCGGGGTAGCTTGTCGGGCACGAAAGGCCTCAGCCTCGGATTCGGTCACGCAAACTATCGCATCGGCGCCTTCGGCGAGCGCAATCTCCCCGGCGAATCCAGCTTCCGTTTCAGCCTCGGAGAATGGCGCGCATTCGACCTCGGCGGTGACCGCTTCACGCACGGCAAGGAGCGCCTCCGCGTCATACACCAGGCGAGCACCGTGAAGCACATGCGGTCGATCGCGCACCACCGCCCGGACTAGCGCCATATTCTCCGGCCGGCGGACAAGGATGGCGTCGTAGTAGCCGCGCCGTTCCTCCAGAAAGCTCGCCAATGCCGGCGCGCCGCGGCCGGCGACGATTTCCACCTCCCAGGGCAGGCTTGCTCGCGCCACCTCCCAATCGATGTGCGGGCGATGCAGCGGAAAGAATGTGATTACCCACCCCTCGGCAGCCGCTGCGATCACCATCTCGCGGGCGCGAGGATTGCTGTCTCCCTGGCTGGCCGCGGGTACCTCGCCGTCGATGACAAGGAGGCGGCGCTGTCCTGGCAGCACACGCGTTCTCGCAGCCAGGATGTTTCCTTCCGACGGCGGCAAATGACTGGCCTTGAGCGCGTCGGAGTGCCGGCGGCGAAAGAGCTTCCGGTTACGTAACAGCGTCTGTATGGCCTGTCCCGCAACCGCCTCGCTGCCAAACTCGAAATGATCCACGACAACGCGCGGATCATAGACCGAACGGTAGCCGAGGTCGTGCAGACGCAGGCAGTAGTCGACATCCTCATAGTAGGCGGGCGAGTAAGCCTCTTCGAAGCCGCCGAGCCGATCCCACGCGGGGCGCGGTGTCATCAGGAAGGCGCCCGACGAGTAGTCCACGTCGCGCAAGAACATGACCTCTCCCGCTTCGGGCTCGAAGCCGCGGCCGTAGCCGTGGGTGCCCGCATCAGACCAGACAATGCTGCCGGCTTCCTGAAGCTTGCCGTCGGGCCGCAACAATCGGGCGCCGACCGAGCCCACGTTGGCCACGGATTCCAGCGTGGCCAGGGCCGATGAAATCGCACCGCGGCGGACGAACGCATCGCTGTTCAGCAACAAGATCACGCGGCCGCGCGATGCGGCAACGCCATGGTTGCAACCACGGACGAACCCTTCGTTGGTTGCGTTGACCAGCACCACGGCGTTGTCCAGGCGCGAAAGCAGCCGGCCCGTATCGTCGGAAGAAGCGTTGTCGACAAGGACTAGTTCGTACGGGACATCGGCGTGCTCGATCAGGGCACGAAGGCAGCGCAGCGTCAGGTGCGCGGCGTTCCAAATCACGACGACGATCGAGACGACAGGCGTGTCAAATTGCGGAACCACCAGTCGCTCGCTCGACGCAAGAAAGTCGACAAGCTCTCCCCGGGCATTGGCCGTCAGAACATCCCTTGCAAGGCGTTGCGCCGACAGTTCATCGGCGGCGGTAGCGTCAATGGAAGCTGCCGGGGTGGTGGTGTCTTCCGCCTGAATTGTCGGCGCGGCACCTGGAGCGGCGTTGTTCAACGGCTCGGTTGCACGGCCTTGCGCCGGCGGTTCACCGGAGGCGGCAGGCTCAACGAACGTTGCCGGGGCGCAGTCGTCCTCGGGCTGAATTGTCGATGCGGCATCTGGAACGACTGTCTCAAGGACCTCCGTTGCGTGGGCTTGCGCCGGCGGTTCATCGGCGGCGGCAGGCCCAGCGGAAGGTGCCGGGGCGCAGTCGTCTTCGGGCTGAATTGTCGGAGCGGCGTCTTGAACAACTGTCTCTGGGACCTCCGTTGCGTTGCCTTGCGCCGGCGAATCATCGGCGGCAACAGTCTCGACGGAGGGTGCCGGGGCGGCGCCGTCTCCAGACTGAACTGGCGGAGGGGCATGTTGAACCACAGCGGTGGCTCCGCGCCCTCTCATCTTCCGGATGTTTTCGCGAAGCGGACGCTTTCGCAACGCCGCGATGGCCTTTTCGATAAGCCGAATTGGGAAGGAGGCACGATAGCTGAAGCTCGACTTAAGGCTCGCCACGCGGGAAGTAAGCCGCTTCACCTCAGTCGCGAGGCGTTGACGCTCTGCGTGCGACGCTTCGAGCGCCGCCAGCGCCTCGGCGAGATCTTTCGCCTGGCTGAGCGATTCGATTTCAAGACGCTTCACATGTTGGGCAGCCACCGGGGCGTCTTCCACCGCCGCTTCGGTATCTTCGCGTGCTGCACGTCGCGCGTCCGATAAGTCGGTCTCCAGCCCCGCTTCACGCGTCAGCAGTTCATCTTCTGCATGGTCCAGAAGATCGGGCGGCGGAGCGAGCGCCACTGCGCGGGCCACGGCGTCGGAAGACCCACTCCTGGATTCCGGAGCGAAGTGCAACGGTCTTATGAGAAGCGGATTTGAACGTCTTTGCCAAGCTCGGCGAGGATGGCCTGGAAGGGCGTTTTGAATCCGAGGCACTTTCTTGGGGTGAGATTGGCGGTGAGGACGATGTC
>JBBQGL010000133.1:0-11200 GCA_038323025.1 Hyphomicrobiales bacterium | reverse complement strand
CGCGAGGTCACCGCCGCTTTCCTTGCCGCCGGCATCGACCCGGTGAAATCGATCGTCTTCAACCAGAGCCAGGTCAGCATCCACGCCGAGCTCGCCTGGGTATTCAATTGCGTCGCCCGCCTCGGCTGGCTGAACCGGATGACCCAGTTCAAGGAGAAGGCCGGCAAGGACCGCGAGAACGCCTCGATCGGGCTCTACGACTATCCCGTCCTGATGGCGGCCGACATCCTCGCCTACCTCGCCACCCACGTGCCGGTCGGCGACGATCAGAAGCAGCACCTCGAGCTCTGCCGCGACATTGCGATCAAGTTCAACACCGACTTCGCCGAATCGATCGCCGCCGAAGGCTTTGGCGACGCCTTCTTCCCGGTTACCGAGCCGTTGATCACCGGGCCGGCGACGCGCGTCATGTCGCTTCGCGACGGTACCAAGAAGATGTCGAAGTCCGATCCCTCGGATTATTCCCGCATCAACCTCACCGACGATGCCGACACCATCGCGGTCAAGTTGCGCAAGGCCAAGACCGACCCCGAACCATTGCCGTCCGAGGTCGAGGGCCTGAAGGGTCGCGCCGAAGCCGACAACCTCGTTGGCATCTACGCGGCGCTGGCCGGCATCCCGAAAGAGCGGGTCCTTAAGGACCACGGCGGCGCGCAGTTCTCCGTCTTCAAGCCGGCACTCGCCGAATTGGCCGTGGAGAAGCTCGCCCCGGTCGCCGCCGAGATGCGTCGCTTGCTCGCCGATCCGGGCCATATCGATCAGGTTCTCGCCGACGGCGCCGCCCGCGCCGGCGTCATTGCCGAGAAGACCATGGCCGGCGTAAAGGACGTACTCGGTTTCATCCGAAACAAGTAGCGTTCTTCCGTGCCCTTGCCGCCACCCCTCCCGGAGTGGCAGCATCCGGGCCCATGATCCGCAAGCGCAAGAGTACCGAGCCCGGCCATCGCCGCAAATTCCTCGTCGTCATCGACGCGACGCCGGAATGTGCGCGGGCCGTCGTCTTCGCCGGCCGCCGCGCGGTGCGCACCGGCGGCGCACTCGTACTACTCTATGTGATCGTGCCGAGCGAGTTCACCCAGTGGGCGGGCGTCGAGAACATCATGCGCGCCGAGGCCATGGACGAGGCGGAGGAAGCCCTCGGCAAGTATGCCGACCTTGCGCGCACCGCCGCCGGTGTCGAGCCCGAGCAGGTGATCCGCGAGGGCGCGCGGGCGGAGGAACTGGTGAAGCTGATCGAGGAGGATGAGGACATCGCCGTCCTCGTGCTTGCCGCCGGCACCGGCAAGGAGGGGCCCGGGCCGCTGATTACGGCGATTGTGGGCAAAAGCGCGGGCACCTTTCCCGTGCCCATCACCATCGTCCCCGGAAATCTCGACGACGAGACCATAGCCTCGATCGCCTGAACCGCAGGGGCGCGCGGTCTTGCGCCCCTGCGCTTCGTTCAGTCGCTAATCCGGCTTACTTTGCCTTCGCCTTCGCCTGCGTGACTTCGAAGGTGATATTGCGGCCGTGCTGGCGCGTGTAGAACAGCCGCCAGCCCTTCTCGAACGGCGTCGGCACCTTCGTGCCGATCAGGCCGGCCACCGTCGGGTCGCCGTCGGAGACATGGATGCCGGTGATCTCGTTGTCGCCGTCGTTCTGGAATCCTTCCTTGCCAAGGAAGGTCGAGTCGATGGCGGCCATGTCATCGTGGCTCAGCGCCAGGAAGCGGATCGGATCGGCCTTGGTGTAGTCAGCGGTGACGTCAATCACATAGCCGGCATCATAGGCGTTGCGCTGGCCATGGAGCTTGTCGCCAGCGTCCTCGACGATAAGCAACTGCTTGTCATCGAGAAAGGTGAGGTTGTCGAAGCCGGTATGGGCGACATCGCCGCGGTAGATGAGGGTGAGGCGCCCCTTGTCCGCCGACGGCGCTGACTGCGTGATACTGAATACGCCGCCGAAGCCGCCATATTCGGCGCCCGCTTCCGTCTTGGCATTGGTGTCGCCGGTGGCGGTGAAGTAGAACTCCTTGAAGCCGCTGCCCGGACGGAACTGGCCGTTCTCCGGGCGCTTCATGGGCGTTCCGCCCGCGGCCTTGGCGGCGGCGCTGGCGTCAAACGGCTTGTTGCCGTCCGCCTCGCTGTCGTGGATCGTGATCCAGCGAGTGCGCAGTTCATTGCCGTAGCCGTAGAGCAGCTTCTGCGCCGGCGAGAGGATGTCGTCGTTGGCCTGACCGTCATGGAAGACGATCGGGTTGCCATAGGCATCGGTCGCCTGAAGCACTTGCAGCTTGCCGCCGGCGCTGAGGTCTTCCTTCTTCTTCGGTACGAAACGGTAGACGAAGGAGTTCGGCTGCTTGGCGTTCTTGGTCACATTGCCGCCACTGCCGCCAGTGTCTTCCACCAGCCAGAGGTTCCCATCGGAATCGAGCTGCACGCCTTCGTAGGCCGCCCGGCCGGTGTACCCGGAAAGGTCGACTACCTTCGAGGGGAAATCCACGGTCGCGGACCAGACGCCGCCGTTGCTGCCGGTCTCGGAAGTGAGGAGCAGGACCTTGGCAAACGGATCCCAGGCGGAGCCGTCGATCAGGGGGAGTGGCTTGCCGTCGACGTCCGCGTCGGCCATCAGCGTGACGCGATGGGCCTGGTCAGCGTCGAGATTGATGCGGGTGAGCCCGCCACGCGACACTCCGTTCTCGTCCTTGGGTCCGTTCTCATGGCCCTGGAAGAGGAAATGCGTGCCGTACTTGTAGCCCTTGTGCGGTCCGGTCGCGCCGTCCAGGACGAGATAGGTGTTCTTGTCGGGCTCGGTCTTGGTGGCTTCGATCGTCTTGCCCTTGGCAGGGACCGCGCCCTTGGCGGGCACCAGCGGACCGTCGGCGCCATAGCCGTAGTAGGCAAGGTACTTCGACGGGTTTTCCAGCTTGAATGCGCCCTCGGCGACCGGTTTCTGGACCAGATCGGGCGACAGCGTGTCCTCGGCGGGAAAGATGCTGACGGCGGTCAGCTTCAGCGGATCGGCCTTGGCCGAGAACGAAAGCGCGACAAGCGCAGTCGTCAGTAGCAGTGCTCTTTTCATGGTGGGAACCCCGTTGCGAAGGTCCACACGCATAAGACAGGCCTGTTGCGTTGCCATGACAGTCAGGAACGCGATTGTGCCCGGAATGGAGTCCGCCGGCCTAGCCGGGAATTTCCCGGAAGGTTGCCCGCAACCCGCCCGGACTGGTTGACGCTTCGTCAGCGGTGGGAAGGCTTCGCGGCATGCTAGTGTGTGCCGGGTTTGGGCACTATCGGTAGCAGCCTGGCACCTTATTCTGTCCATGGCCCGATTGTCTCTCTTGGCTCGCTCGGCTTGATGTTGCGCGGTGGCGGGACTACATCAGGGCCAAGGCCGCGCTCCGCCCAAGGGAAATCCGGGAATGTTCATCCAGACCGAGGCGACGCCGAATCCGGCGAGCCTGAAATTCCTGCCGGGCCGCGTCGTTCTCGATGCCGGGACGGCCGAGTTCCGTTCTCCCGACGATGCCGGCGCTTCGCCGCTGGCCGAGCGCCTGTTCGCAGTTCCCGGCGTCAACGGCGTCTTCCTCGGCAGCGATTTCATCACCGTCACCAAGGCGGAGGGCGAGTGGCCTCACATCAAGCCGGCGATTCTCGGCGCCATCATGGAGCATTTCACTTCGGGCATGCCCGTGCTCCGCGGTGCGCCGGAAGCAACCGACGAGGAAGAATTCTTCGGCGAGGATGATGGCGAGGTTGTCGCCACCATCAAGGAGCTGATCGAGACCCGCGTCCGTCCGGCAGTGGCGCAGGATGGCGGCGATATTACCTTCCGCGGCTTCCGCGACGGCATCGTCTATCTCAACATGCGCGGCTCCTGTGCCGGCTGCCCGTCTTCGACGGCTACCCTGAAACACGGGATCGAGAACCTGCTCCGCCACTTCGTCCCGGAAGTGCGCGAGATCCAGGAGGCGTAAGCGCAGTAAGTGCGGCGGCCGTGTCAGGTGCATCGCGTTGGCGTAATCGGGCACGCGTTTCCCCGTTCCCGCGGCGCGATCGCGCCCACTCCCTGTAGGTAATGCCAGGACAAGCCGAAGGCTTGATCTTGGCACCCTAGCGCCGTCCCGGATTGCGCTCCGCTCCATCCGGGCTGCGCGCGATCGGTATGGTCAAGGCGCCCTCGACTCATCGCCCGGCCCCGGCTATCCCGGCGCCGATGCGTCTCCTGGCTATCGATACCGCGCTGGAGGCCTGTTCCGTCGGCGTCAGTGCCGGCGACGGGTCGTCGCCGGTGCTTGCGTCCGAAGTCATCGGCAAGGGCCATGCCGAGCGCCTGCTGCCCATGATCGCCACGGCGATGGCCGAGGCGGGGCTGGCCTTCGCCGATCTCGACCGCATAGCCGTCACCGTCGGCCCGGGCTCGTTCACGGGCGTCCGTATCGGCATAGCCGCAGCGCGAGGGTTGGCCCTGGTAGGCGCGTGCGCCATGGTAGGCATCGGAACCCTGGCGGCGCTTGCCGAAAAGGCTCGAAGCGTCGCGGGAGCGCGCCCGGTGTTGGCGGTGCTCGATGCCCGCCGGGATGAGCTCTACGGCCAGCTTTTCGCGGCGGACGGCACGCCGGCGACGGAGCCCGCCGTCGGCGACGCCGCGAGGTTCGCGGCCCTGATCGGCCCGGACACGCTGCTTGCCGGTTCCGGCGCCGATACGGTCGCGGCGGTCGCCGGCGTGGGCAAGACCCGCATCGTTCACCGGGAGGCGCACCCGGACATCGCGGCCGTGCTCAGGCTGGGCCGCGCCGCGCCGCCTTCTCTGGTGCCGCCGCGCCCGCTCTATCTCCGTCCGCCGGACGCCAGGCCCCAGGCCGGGAGCGTCGCCCGGCGATGATCCCCTTCCTCTGGCGGCGCATCATCATCGACGAGGTTCGGCCGCGCGAGGCGGAAGCCCTCGTCGACATCCACGCCGGGGCCTTTTCGCATCCGTGGAGCGCCGACGATTTCCGCGCCCTCGTCGGCGAGCGCGCCATCTTCGTGCTCGCCGCCCGCACCGAGTCTTTTCTCGGCCGGCGGCGCCTCGTCGGCTTTGCCATCTTCCGCCAGGCCGCCGGCGAAGCGGAACTGCTCACCATCGCCGTGCGCGCCGGCAATCGCCGCTCCGGGATCGGCCGGCTCCTGATGGAAGCCGGCCTGCGCCGCCTCTACCGCGACCGGGTCAAGGCCCTCTTTCTCGAGGTCGACCGCGACAATGCTGCCGCCGTCGGGCTTTATCGGTCGCTCGGTTTTCAGGCGGTCGGCGAGCGGAAGGGCTATTATCGGCGGCCGGAGGGCGGGAGCGGCAGCGCGCTGGTCATGCGATTGAAGCTTGACTAGGGGCGGCCGAGGCGACCACGAGTGAGCATGGCCGAAACCATCGAAGAAGCCTGCGTCGAAAAGGGCATGCGCATGACCGAGCAGCGGCGGGTCATCGCGCGCGTGCTGGAGGCCGCGAGCGACCACCCCGACGTCGAGGAACTGCATCGGCGCGCCGCGGCGGTCGATCCGCGCATCTCGATCGCCACCGTTTATCGCACGGTAAAGCTTTTCGAGGACGCCGGCGTCATCACCCGTCACGATTTCGGCGCCGGTCGCAGCCGCTATGAGGCGATCCCCGACGAGCACCACGATCATCTGATCGACCTGCGCACGGGCAACGTCGTCGAGTTCCGCAACGAGGAGATCGAGGCCTTGCAGCAGGCGATCGCCGAGCGCCTCGGCTTTCGCCTGGTCGATCACCGCCTCGAGCTGTACGGCGTGCCGCTCGCTCCCGGCGACAAGGTCAAGCCATGACGGGAGGCGTCCGGGTCGTCGCGACGATCCTTGTCCTGTTCGTGTTCACGATCTTCATGTACCCGCTGCAATGGCTGGCGATCTGGCGCAACTGGCCTATCGCCGCGCGCCTGCCCTGGTACTGGCAGCGCCTCGCCTGCTTCATGGCCGGTATCAACGTCCGCGTCGAGGGCAAGCCGGCGACGGCGCCGCTGCTCATCGCGGCCAACCACATCTCGTGGCTCGACATCAGCGTGCTCGGCAGCGTGTTGCCGGTATCGTTCGTCGCCAAGCAGGAAGTGGCGCGCTGGCCGGTGGTCGGCACGCTTGCCCGGCTGCAGCGCTCGGTGTTCATCGATCGGACGCGCCGCTCGCAGACCGCCGAGGCGACCGCCGCCATCGCCAGCCGGGTACGAAGCGGCGACGTGATCGTTCTCTTCGCCGAGGGCACCACGGGCGACGGCAACCGGGTGATGCCCTTCCGCAGCGCCCTCCTCGGCGCGGCGCGGGCGGCCGCCAGCGGCGGCGCCGGCACGATCATGGTCCAGCCGGTCGCCATCGCCTATTCGGCCATCCACGGGATTCCGGTCGGCCACCCCGACCGGCCCTCGGTCGCCTGGTACGGCGACATGAAGCTCGGGCGCCACTTTTTCCGCCTTATCGGCTTCGGCGCCCTCGACGTCGTCGTCCGGTTTGGCAGGCCGATTCCGCTCGGGCCCGGCGACGACCGCAAAAAGGTGGCAAGCGCATGTTACGAGGAAGTGCGCCGGATGATCGACGATATCCGCCGCCGTCCCGGTCCGGCGGGCGCTCGGGGTCCGGTATTCTCAGAGCCGGCAAAAGGGTCTAAAGCAGCCGCCCATGCCCCGCACGAAGGCGTGCCGGGGCCGTCGGAAGAGGCCGCCAGCCGGATTTCATGAAGGAGCAGGACATCGAATCGAAGCGGGTCTTCGTCAAGACCTATGGCTGCCAGATGAATGTCTACGATTCCGAGAGGATGACGGACGCGCTGGTGGCCGACGGCTACGTGTCCGTCGCCGACCCTGGCTCCGCCGATCTCATCCTCCTCAACACCTGCCATATTCGCGAGAAGGCGTCGGAAAAGGTCTATTCCGATCTCGGGCGCTTCCGCGTGCTGAAGGAAGCCGCGGCCGAAGCCGGTCGCAAGGTCGCCATCGGCGTTGCCGGTTGCGTCGCCCAGGCCGAGGGCGCCGAGATCATCCGCCGTGCCCGCGAGGTCGACTTCGTTGTCGGCCCGCAGTCCTATCATCGCCTGACCGAAATCATGGGGGAGGCGGCGGCCGGGGCTCGCCCCGTCGCCACCGAGTTCGCCGTCACGGAGAAGTTCGCCGCCCTGGCGCAGCCGGCGCCCGGGCGCGCCCGCAGGGTATCCGCGTTCCTGACGGTCCAGGAGGGCTGCGACAAGTTCTGCACCTTCTGCGTCGTGCCCTATACCCGCGGCGCGGAGGTATCGCGCCCGGTGGATCAGATCCTTGCCGAGGCCTCCCGGCTTGCCAGCGAGGGCGTCCGCGAGGTCACGCTGCTTGGCCAGAACGTCAATGCCTGGCACGGCATCGGTCCGGACGGCATCGCCTGGGGGCTTGGCCGGCTCCTCTTCCGGCTGGCGGAAATCCCCGGCCTCGATCGCCTGCGCTACACCACCAGTCATCCCCGCGACATGGATGACGCGTTGATTGCGGCGCACCGCGACCTCGACGCCCTGATGCCCTATCTCCACCTTCCCGTTCAGTCGGGCTCCGACAGGATCCTTGCCGCGATGAACCGCCGCCATACCCGCGCCGACTACCTCCGCCTCGTCGAGCGCGTTCGCGGCGCCCGGCCTGAAATGGCGATGGCCGGCGACTTCATCGTCGGCTTCCCCGGCGAGAGCGATGCCGATTTCGCCGACACCCTGTCGATCGTGAAGGAGGTCGGCTACGCCTCGGCGTTCTCGTTCAAATACAGCCCGCGTCCCGGCACGCCGGCGGCCGGATTGGATCAGGTGCCGGAGGCGGTCAAGTCCGGTCGGCTCTATCACCTCCAGGCTGTGATCGATGAATGCCAGACCGCGTTCAACCGGGCGCACGTCGGCCGATCCGCGCCTGTCCTGTTCGAGCGCCCCGGTCGCCGTGCCGGCCAGATCGTCGGCCGCGCCCCCTGGCTGGCGCCGGTGGCGGTGGAGGGAGGCTACTCCCTGATCGGCATGATCGCGCCCGTCGAGATCACCGGGCTCGGCACCAACAGCCTGGTTGGGCGCCTCGCGCACGACCCCGCAAGCGTTCCCGCCGGGGTGGCCGCTTGATCGCCCGCGCCGGGGCCGGGTCCGGCGAGAACGGCGGTGCGGCGCGCGCCGGCGACCAGGCTCATGTCGTCGTCGCCTTCGACGAGAATCGTTTGATCCCCGAGCTGTTCGGCGAGTTCGACCAGAACCTGGCGCGCATCGAGCAGCGCCTCGGGATAGACGCTGCCGCTCGCGGCAATCAGGTCACCCTGCGCGGCAGCGCGGCCGCCTGCAACCGCGCCCGCGTCGCTCTCGACATCCTTTACGAACGCCTCCAGCGCGGCCACGAGATCGGCCCCGGCGACGTCGATGGCGCCATCCGCATGGCGGAGGCGGCCGATGACCAGCCGACCTTGCCGAACCTCGAGCCGAAGGGCCGCCTCTCCATGGCGCAGGTTGCGACGCGCCGCCGCACGGTTGTCGCGCGCACCCCGATGCAGGACGCCTACATCCGGGCTTTCGAACTGGCCGAGCTGACCTTCGGCATCGGTCCCGCCGGCACCGGAAAGACGTACCTCGCCGTCGCCTATGCCGCCGCCATGCTCGAGCGCGGCACCGTCGAGCGGCTCATCCTGTCGCGCCCCGCCGTCGAGGCGGGCGAGCGCCTCGGCTTCCTGCCCGGAGACATGCGCGAGAAGGTCGACCCCTACCTGCGACCGCTCTACGACGAGCTTCACGACATGATGCCGGCCGACAAGGTCGAGCGCGGGCTTGCGTCGGGATTGATCGAGGTCGCGCCGCTCGCCTTCATGCGCGGCCGCACGCTCACCGACGCCGTGATCATCCTCGACGAGGCCCAGAACACCACGTCGATGCAGATGAAGATGTTCCTCACCCGCCTCGGCGAGAATTCGCGGATGATCGTGACCGGCGATCCGAGCCAGATCGACCTTCCGCCGGGCCAGGTCTCCGGGTTGGTGGAGGCGAGCGCGCTGCTCGAGGGCGTGGCCGGCATCGCCCAGGTCCGCTTTACCGCGTCCGACGTGGTGCGCCACCCGCTCGTCGCGCGCATCGTCGAGGCCTATGACAAGAACACCGCGCCGCGCCGCTGAATCGCCTCCGCCTTCGGTTGAGATCATCGTCGAAGCCGGGTCGTGGCCGCGGCCGGCGAGCCTTCGCCGGATTGCCGAATCGGCGATTGCCGCGGCGTCCGGGCGGTCCGGGCGAAAGATCGCCGGCGGTTCCGAACTGGCGGTGATCTTCAGCGACGACGCGCACGTCCGGGGGCTCAACCGCCGGTTTCGCGGCAAGGACGCTTCCACCAATGTGCTGTCGTTCCCGACCGCGCCCCCCGGCGAGGTCTTCGGCCCGCTTCTCGGCGACATCGTGCTCGCCAGCGAGACCGTCAAAGCCGAGGCCGACGAACGCGGAATTGAACTGGCCGACTACTGTACCCATTTGATCGTGCATGGTTTTTTGCACTTGCTTGACTACGATCACATGAACGAACAGGAGGCCCTTGCGATGGAGCGCCTCGAAACCGCTATACTGGCGAGCCTTGGTGTCGCCGATCCTTACGCGGACGACGCCGGCAGATAGCGGCACCGAATCCAACTCGCATGAGTCAGGCAGAACCATTGGGAAGGCCGGCCGAGCCGGCGCCCGAAGCGCAGCGGGAAGCGGCGGACGCTGGCGCCTCCGATCGCCAGCCGGAAAGCTGGCTCGACCGGCTGAAGGCGGTCGTCGGCCTGAAATCGTCCGGCACGTTTCGCGAGGATCTCGCCGAGGCGCTCGCCAGCGGCGACGTCGGTGACAGTTTTTCGCCGGAAGAGCGGACCATGCTCTCCAACATCCTCAGGCTGCGCGAGGTCAGGGTTGCCGACGTCATGGTGCCGCGCGCCGATATCGAGGCGGTCGAGATCGGCGCCACCATCGGCGAGCTCTTTGACGGCTTCCTCAAGTCCGGCCACTCGCGAATGCCGATCTATCGCGAGACCCTCGATGATCCGGTGGGTCTCGTTCACATCAAGGACCTGATGCACCACCTGTCGCGCGCCGCCACCGCGGCGGCCGAGCCGGTGCCCGCGCCGGCCGAGCCCGGGAAGCGGCAGCGCCGGAAGGCGCCTCCCAAGACCGACCTCGGCAAGATCGATCTGTCGAAGCCGCTGGCCTCGGCCGATCTCGTCCGCAACATCCTTTTCGTACCGCCTTCCATGCCGGTGGCCGCCTTGCTCGCCAAGATGCAGGCCTCGCGCATGCAGATGGCGCTGGTCATCGACGAGTATGGCGGTACCGACGGCCTCGTCTCGCTGGAGGACGTCGTCGAACTGGTCGTCGGCGACATCGAGGACGAGCACGACGACGAGGAAGGCCCGATGATCGTCGGCGACGGCGAGGGCGTCTTCCTCGCCGATGCCCGCGCCGATCTCGCCGACGTGTCGAAGGCGATCGGGTCCGATCTCGCGGTCGGCGAGGGAGGCGAGGAGGTCGACACCGTCGGCGGCCTGGTCGTCAGCCTGCTCGGCCGCGTCCCGGTGCGCGGTGAACTCGTCTCTGTCCCCGGGGGCTTCGAATTCGAAATCCTCGACGCCGATCCGCGCCGCATCAAGCGGCTGCGCATCCAGCGCCGGGAGCAGGAAACCCCGCCGAAGCCGAAGCCCGAGACTCGCCGGCGAAAGGCTCCGCCGGCCGAATCCGCGCCGGAGGCTTGACCGCGCCATTCAGCGCCCCGACGTTGACGTTGGCGCGGCGATTCGCGGCGCCAGCGCGCGCCGACTGCTTGACCCAGCGGGCCAGCGGAAAGATCTGACCGAGCCGATGTCGAAGGTCGCCGACCGGATCATCGTTCTTTGGGGCTGGCGCCGCTTCCTGCTCGCCCTCGTCGCCGGAGGTCTGTCGGCCCTGGCGCTGCCGCCTTTTGACGCCTTTCCGGTACTCTTCGTCACCTTTCCGGTCTTCATCTGGTTGCTCGACGGCGCCACCGCCCCACACGGCGCCGGGTTCGTGCGCCGCATGCTGCCGGCCGCGATCGTCGGCTGGGCGTTCGGGTTCGGCTATTTCGTCGCGGGGCTCTGGTGGATCGGCGCGGCCTTCCTCGTCGATGGCGACCAATATGCCTGGCTCATGCCGCTTGCCGTCGTCATCCTGCCGGCGGGCCTTGCCCTCTATTGGGCGATCGGCGCCGCGCTCGCCCGCGTCT
>JBBQGL010000132.1:0-11247 GCA_038323025.1 Hyphomicrobiales bacterium | reverse complement strand
TGGAGGCGATGCGCGACGCGGCGGCAAGGCTCGCCAATCGCAATCGCCTCGGCCGCGACGTATTCGAGCGCGGGCAGCCCGAGCCGGTGGCCGTAGTCCGGCACAGCACCTACAGCGCCACCCTCTACGACCTTCTTTCGGCCTACGCTGTGCGACGCCAGGAGACCGCGATCTCGGTTGTCCGGGTCAAGCAGCGTGAGGTTTGGTCGCTCCATGACGCGCGGGAAATCCTGACCCGCCTCATCGGCAGGATCGCCGACTGGACCCCCATGGAAGTGTTCCTGTCGCCCTATTTCGCCACGCCTGAACTCCGCACCTCCGTGAGGGCAAGTTCCTTCGGAGCCAGTCTCGAACTGGTGCGGGAAGGCCGTCTCGAATTGCGCCAGACCGCTCCCTTTGCTCCGCTTTACATACGCGACCGCGTTCAGGTCGCTCGCTCAGGCCCGGAGGCCGCCAATGCCTAGTTCAAACGCCGCTGTCGTCATCGCCATCGACAACGACGCCAACGCCCGTGCCGAGGCGCCCGACGATCGCCGACAGACCGCGCGCATGATGGAGGCGCTGCTCTTTGCCTCGGCCGAGCCGCTCTCGGCCGCCGATCTCGCCGCGCGACTCCCCGAAGGCACTGATATCGCAGGGCATCTTCGCGACCTCCAGGAGGTCTATTCCTCCCGCGGTGTGAATTTGGTCCAGGTCGCCGGCAAATGGTCTCTGCGCACCGCCGGCGACCTGTCCTTCCTGCTCTCGCGGGACGCGGTGGAGCAGCGGAAGTTATCGCGGGCGGCATTGGAAACCCTGGCGATCATCGCCTACCACCAGCCCGTAACCCGCGCTGAAATCGAGGAAATCCGCGGCGTCCTGACCAGCAAGGGGACGCTGGACATGCTGCTTGAGACGGGCTGGATCAGGATGCGAGGCAGGCGGCGCACGCCCGGACGGCCTGTTACATACGGCACGACGGAGGCGTTTCTGTCTCATTTCGGCCTCGACACCGTCGCCGACTTGCCGGGGGTAGACGAACTGAAGGGCGCCGGACTGCTCGATTCCCGCGTTCCGGCCAATTTCCAGGTGCCGGAGCCCCGCGCGGGCGACGAACTCACGCCGGACGAAGACCCCCTCGATCCCGGGGATGAGGCGCTGCCCGAGGCCCGCTAAGGCCGATACGGCCGCGGTCGCCCGATATGCGGCCCGCCTCTTGCAGCATTTGCCTTGCGGGCTGATTGCGCCTACATCAAAGGCAGGGGTTTTTAGCTCCGCGGCAGGGCTGAGTGGTCCCGCGCGAGCAAAGCTTACGGAGTAAAGTCTATGGGTGCATGGGGTATTCAACACTGGCTGATTGTGCTGGTCGTGGTGCTGGTTCTTTTCGGCGGTCGCGGGAAGATTTCCTCGCTGATGGGCGACTTCGCCCACGGCATCAAGTCGTTCAAGAAGGGCATGGCGGACGATGACGTCGCCAAGGTCGACCCTCCCAAGGTCGTTGACCAGAAGCCCATGAATTCGACCATGTCAGAAAACACCAAGGCCACCTGACGAGGGGCCGGCCGTAGCGGCCGGGAGCCCCTTCCGGGCGGAAGGCCATGTTCGACATAGGCTGGTCTGAACTGCTGGTCATCGCGGTGGTGGCGATTATCGTCATTGGCCCGAAGGATTTGCCGCGCGCGTTGCGCACCGCGGGCCAATGGACCGGAAAGGTGCGCCGCATGGCGCGCGACTTCCAGAGCCAGTTCAACGAAGCCATTCGCGAGGCCGAACTGGAGACTGTGACCAAGGAGGTCCAGTCCGTTGCCCGTATGGACCCGCTTGCCAGCACGAAAAAGGAAATGGACAAGATCGACGCCGACGTCCGCGCCGGTCTGGGGCCGTCGGCGGTAACCTCAACACCCGCTGCTCCGGCGCCATCGTCCGCTCCCGCGGTCGATGCCGACCTCGCCAACCTGAAGGCCGATAGCAGCACCGTTGAGCCGGCGCCGGTTGTGGCTGCGGAGTCCAAGCCATGACGGACGCCGAGGACGAAGTCGAAGCGAGCCGCGCCCCGCTGATCTCGCATTTGATCGAACTCCGCGGCCGGCTGATCCGGGCGGCACTCGCGGTCCTCGTCGCGTTTCTGGTCTGCTTTTTCTTCGCGCAGCCGATCTACAATTTCCTGCTCATTCCCTACGTTTGGGCGTCGACCAACCACGGCGACATCCCGCGGCTCATCTACACCGCGCCGCAGGAATATTTCCTCACCCAGGTGAAGGTGGCGCTGTTCGGCGCGATCTTCATCGCATTCCCGGTCATCGCCGTTCAAATCTACAAATTCGTCGCGCCAGGACTCTACAAGCACGAACGGGGCGCCTTCGTGCCCTACCTGATCGCGACGCCCCTGTTGTTTATCGCCGGCGGCTGCCTGGTCTTCTTCGGCCTGCTGCCGTTCGCCATGCGTTTTTTCCTGTCGTTCGAGCAGCATGCCGGGCCCAATCAGGCGGCGATCGAACTCATGCCCAAGGTCAATGAATACCTCTCCCTGGTGACCGCGCTCGTGATCGCCTTCGGCCTGGTGTTCCAGCTGCCGGTGATTCTGACCCTGCTGGCACGCATAGGGGTCGTCACCAGCGACGGCCTCAAGTCTTACCGTCGCTATGCCATTGTCATCGCCTTTGTCGTGGCCGCTGTTCTGACGCCTCCCGATGTCGTCAGCCAGTTCAGCCTCGCCATCCCGACGATGCTCCTCTACGAGGCTTCGATCTGGTCGGTCCGGCTGGTCGAGCGCCGCCGCGCCGCGGCGGATGCTACGCGCCAGGCCGCAACGCCGGCCTAGAGCGGGAGCCGAGGGCGCGGGCGATGGATCTCGGTCTTCTCCGGCGATTGAACGCAGCCCGCGCCGCGCGGCAAGCGGCGATCCTGGTCACGGATACGGGCAGTGGCGAGGAGCGCCTGATCGTCGAGAGCGAGGGCTACGCCGGCGACCCCATGCACGAACTGATTGCCGAGCGGTTCCGTTCAGGCGCGTCCGGCATGAGCAGCAGTGGCGAGGGTGTGTTTCTCACCGTCCACCTGCCGCCGCCGCGTTTGGTGCTGATCGGCGCCGTCCATATCAGCCAGGCACTGGCGCCGATGGCGAAGATCGCAGGCTTCGACGTGAGCATCGTCGACCCGCGCACGGCCTTTGCGACCCCGGAGCGGTTTCCCGGCGTGCCGCTCATTGCCGAGTGGCCGGATGTCGCGTTGGCGCGGGCGCCGCTCGATTCCTTCACGGCCCTGGCGGTGCTCACCCACGATCCCAAGATCGACGACGGCGCCTTGATCGCGGGCCTGAAAGCGGGCTGCTTCTATATCGGCGCCCTCGGCAGCCGGAAGACCCACGCGCGGCGGCTGGAACGCCTGAGGGGCGAGGGGCTCGACGACGTCGCGCTCGCCAGCATCGCTGCCCCCATCGGCCTTGCGATACGCGCGCAGTCACCGGCGGAGATCGCCGTCGCGATCCTTGCCCAGGTGATTTCAGCGTTGCGCAGCCGGGGCATTTCCGCGACCGAGGCCGCGGCGTGAAATTCGGCAGCGTGCCCGTCGGCATGGCCGAAGGCACGATCCTCGCCCATTCCGTCCGCCACGGGGGCGGCGTCTTCAAGAAGGGGACGCTGCTCGGCGCCTCTGAAATCGCCGCGCTCCACGCCGCCGGCGTTGGCGAAGTGGCAGCCGCGCGCCTCGACCCGGGCGATGTGCACGAGGACGCGGCGGCCGGGCGTCTGGCACGATCGGCGGCCGGCGCGGGCATCCGGGTGGAGCCGCCCTTCACCGGGCGGTCCAACCTATACGCCGAGGCAGCGGGCCTGCTGGTCATCGACCGGGCCCTGGTCGACCGTTTGAACCGTATCGATCCGGCGATCACCATCGCGACCCTCCCGGAGTTCGCAGTGGTTGAACCTGGCCGGATGGTGGCCACCGTGAAGATCATCCCCTTTGCGGTACGCGGGGCCCAATTGACAGAGGCCGTGGCGCTCGGTGCGGCCCTCCGGGTGGCGACTTTCAGGCCCTTCAAGGTGGGCTTGGTCGCGACCACGCTGCCAACCCTCAAAAATTCCGTCCTCGACAAGACGCGGCGGCTCCTCGACCAGCGCCTCGCGGGCGCCGGTGCCCGGGTCATGGGCGAACGTCGCGTAGCGCACACCGCCGAGGCGGTGTCGTCTGCGCTCGCCGAGCTCCGGCGAGATGGAGCGGACCTGCTCGTCGTTTTCGGAGCATCGGCCATGGTAGACGCCGCCGACGTCGTTCCCGCGGGTATCGTCGCGGCCGGCGGAACGATCCGCCATCTCGGCATGCCGGTCGATCCCGGCAATCTGCTCGTTCTTGGGGCGCTCGGCGGCGCGCCGGTCATTGGGGCGCCGGGGTGCGCGCGAAGCCCGAAAGAAAATGGTTTCGACTGGATCCTGCGACGTCTTCTCGCCGGGCTCGATGTCTCGTCCGCCGACATCACGGCGCTTGGCGTCGGCGGTCTCCTGATGGAAATCGTCTCGCGACCACAGCCGCGCGAAGGGGGCGGCCCGCTCGAGGAGCCCGATGCCTGATCGGAAGATCGCCGCCATTGTGCTCGCTGCCGGCCGTTCTACCCGGATGGGGTCCAGCGCCAAGCAGTTGGCCACCGTCGGGGGCAAGGCGCTGGTGCGGATCGCGGCGGAGACGGCGCTGGCAAGCCGCGCCTCCCCGGTCTGCGTCGTAATCGGGCATGAGGGCGAGAGGGTGCGGTCGGCGCTGGCTGGCCTGCCCATCAAGATCGTCGAGAACCCGAACTTCGCGGAGGGTCTGTCGACATCGCTCCACGCCGGGTTGACGGCGTTGCCGGCCGACACGGGAGGCGCCGTGGTACTTCTGGCCGACATGCCCGAGATCACCCCAGCCATGATCGACAGGCTCCTCGATGCGTTCGATCCGGGCGCGGGAAACCTGATTATTGTGCCGACGTTGGCAGGCAAGCGCGGCAACCCTGTTCTCTGGTCAGCGACGTTCTTCCGGGACCTTATGGCCGTTCGCGGCGATGCCGGCGGACGCCAGCTTCTCGAGGCAAATGCCGGTGCGGTCGTCGAGGTGGAGCTTGGCCCCGCCGCCGGCCGCGATGTCGATACTCCCGAGGACCTTGCGGCCATCGGCGGGCGCCCCGGAGACGATCGCTAGCAGAGGCAGCAAGCCTCCCGTGTCATTCGGCCGTGTTATGGATCGTTGAACCCGGTTCGGCGGGCGAGTGGCATTGCGGCGGCCGGGCTGGGGGAGGAGGGGGTAGATGGGTTCCTGGCTGGACGAGGTGCTGGCGCCGGCAACGGTTCTTCGTCACCTTTCGTTTCTGCTTCTCGTTGTCGCGATGACCCTGCCAACGGTCGCGTGGTTGCGTATTTTCGCGCTCGCCTCAGGCGTCGTCGCCATCGTGTCGGCCACCCTCGTCTTTCACGATCCGGTTGGTCTGGTTTGGTCGGTTGCGCTCGTGGCGGTTCTGTCCGCCCGCATTATCCTGCAGTCGTTGCACGCGGCGGAGGAAGCACTCGCTCCGGAGGAACGCCTTTTCCAGCAGCGTGTCGTGCCCTCGCTCACCGGGGCGCAGACGAGAAGGCTGATGAGAGCCGGCCAATGGCGCGAAGTCGCGGCGGGCACCGTTCTGACTCGCCAGGGCGAGATTGTCCGCGAACTCTGTTTCGTGGCGCGCGGGCTGGTCGACATTATGGTCGACGGACGGAAGGTCGGCGAAGTCGTCTCGGGCACCCTGATCGGCGAGCTAGGCCTCTCGACCGGGGAGGCGGCCAAGGCCACGGCGGTGTGCGCCTCGCCCGTACGCTACCTCGCCTTCGAAACCGACAGGCTGTTCGGACTGCTCGATCGTAACGCCGATCTGCAGGATGCGATCGACCTCGCGATCCACCGGAGTCTTCGCGACAAGTTGCTGCGACAGAATTTTGCCTCGACCCACCGGCGCGAGGCGGCACCCTGATTGTCAGCACTCGCCGAGAGGTGCTGCTAATCTATTGTTCCCTATGACTTTTTTGCGATAATGCGTTGCGCAATCGGCGTCTCTGACGGAACCTTGTCTAGTGCTTCGGGTTGGTCACCGGAAATCGACAAGCGAGGAGCAGAGGAATGGTGCCGGTCGAATTCAAGCAGCAACTGGAAGGCTACGGACTGACGACTGCAAGCATCCTCTACGGGATGCCGGATCATCCTTCCGTCCTGCAAACCTTCGTTTGGCAATTCTACGACCTCGCACCGAAGTTCCCCGAGCTTTATCGCTTTCTCGATTTCTGGGAGCGCGAGATCGAAGGGCCGCTTCACTCGGTGAAGGTCGCTCACCAGCGATTGATCCGGCCGGCGGAGATCCGCGCCATCGGCAGCGAATTCCGCCTGCACTGATCCGACTGCACTGAACAGCTTCGCTAGCCCCGGCCGACGAACGGCATCTGCGTCGCCATCACGGTGATGAAGAGCACGTTGGTGTCGAGCGGCAGGTTAGCCATGTAAGCGACAGCGTTCGCGACGTGGTCCGCGTCGATGCGCGGTTCCACGGCCATGGTGCCATTCGCCTGGGGCACACCGTTGACCATGCGCGCGGTCATCTCGGTTGCGGCATTGCCGATATCGATCTGGCCGCAGGCGATATTGAACGGCCGGCCGTCGAGAGCGGTGGACTTGGTCAGTCCGGTGATGGCGTGCTTCGTCGCCGTGTAGGGCGCCGAATTCGGCCGCGGTGTGTGCGCCGAAATCGAGCCGTTGTTCACAATCCGGCCGCCTTGCGGGCTTTGCGCCTTGAACATGCGGATCGCGTGCTGGGTGCAAAGAAACGAACCGGTGAGGTTGGCCTGCACCACGGCGGTCCACTGCTCGAAGGTCACGTCTTCCATCGGCACGCCAGGCGCGCCGGTGCCGGCGTTGTTGAACAGGAAATCGAGGCGGCCGAAAGTCCGCTTCACGGCGTCGAAGAGCGCGGCCACGCTTTTCGGATCGCCGACGTCGGTCGCGACCGCCAGCGCCTTGCCGCCAACACCCTTCGCCGCCTCCGCGGTGGCTTCCAGCGCGTCGCGCCGGCGGCCGGCGAGTGCCACCGCAAACCCCGAACGCGCAAGCGTCAGGGCGACCGCACGACCGACACCGCTTCCGGCGCCCGTAATCAAAGCGATCTTTTCGGCCATGCCCCTTGTCCCCTCTTTAGCGGCGCCGCCCGCCGTTCAGGCGAGCAGACCGGTACTAGTATCGGCCGCGGTCAATGTCCACCGCGAGCCCGCGGCGCCGGCTAATTCGACTGGTAAGGGGGCTGCGGGATAGCCAGGTGGGCGGCGCGCAACGCCGCCGACCAGCGCTCACGGAGGTCGTGGAAATAGGGCTCCGCCGCGTCGATGCGATAGGTGAGTTCGCTCGCCAGGGCATCCCGGCGAATGACGCAGAGATCGATGGGCATGCCGACCGAGAGGTTCGAGCGCATCGTCGAGTCCATCGAGATCAGGCCGAGCTTGAGCGCATCATAGACATCGGACTGTTCGGTGATCGAACGGTCCAGGATCGGCTTGCCGTACTTGTGTTCGCCGATCTGCAGATAGGGGGTGTCGGCGGTCGCTTCGATGAAGTTCCCGGCGGAATAGAGCATGAAGAGGCGGAGGCGGGAATCATGGACCTGGCCGCCGAGCAGGATCGAGACGTCGAAGCTGCCCTGCTGTTGTTCCAGCGACTTGCCGTCGACGCGATGGACTTCGCGGATGCAGCGGCCGACGAGTTGCGCCGCCTTGAACATGTTGGGCACGTTCATCAGGGTTTCGTGCTCGCCGGTCTCGGGATTCTGACACCCCTCGGTGGCAAGCGTCACCACCGACTGGCTGACCGCGAGATTGCCCGCGGTGGCGAGAGCTATGGCCCGCTCGCCCGGCTTCTCGAATACGCGCAGCTTCCGGAACGTGGCGATGTTGTCGAGTCCGGCGTTGGTCCGGGTATCGGCAATCATCACCAGACCGTCGCGGACGAGAATGCCGACGCAATACGTCACGATCTTCCCCCGCGCGTCCAACCCGGGCAGATATCAGGCCAAGCAGCCGCGAGTCGCAACCGGAAAGATGGCATCCGCCTACCGGGCTCCCCGTTCCGGGTGAGTTACGAGGACGCGCAATTCGAGTTCTTCGCCGGTGCCGCCCTGGCGCGTGCCGCGCACCGGCGCCGCCCCCAGGTAGTCGAGACCGACCGCCAGGCGAACGTGACTCTCGATCGGGCAGATGTCGCAGGCGGGGTCAAAGCCGATCCAGCCGATACCGTCGACCAGCGCTTCCGCCCACGCATGGACGGCGCCCGGACCATCCGGATGCTCGCCGCGGAAGAGGTAGCCGCTGACATAGCGGGCGGGAACCCCGAGATGGCGGGAGGCGGCAATGAAGATGTGCGCGAAGTCCTGGCACACCCCGTGTCCAGCCGAAAACGCCTGGCTGGCGCTCGTCCCGGTATTGGCGGCATCTACCTCGAAGCGCATGCGCCCCTGGAGGTCGTGCATCAGGCGATGAAGAAACGAAAGCCGGTCGCCCTTTGCCTCGGCGAGGGTCGCGGCAGCGAAGTCGCGGATCGCATGGTCGGCGACGGTCAGGCTCGTTTCGCGGAGGAAGATCCCCGGCGGCAAGGGTTCGATCTGGCTGCGGACGATCCCGCCCAAGTCCTGTGTCTCGACCTCGCCGGTGGCGGTGATCAGCAGGCTGGCGAGGGGGCCCTCGACGGTGAAGCTATGCACCGTGTTGCCGAACGGATCGGTCGTCGCGGAAAGCCGGCAGTCCCGGTCGACCTCGATCCGCCAGTTCACCATGAACTGGCCGTCGTGGCCGCGCGGGGTGAGCCGGACTACCTGGATGGCACGGCTGGCCGGCGTCGCGTACCGGTATGCCGTCTCGTGCGTGATCTTCAGGCGCATGGCCGCGCGCCCTGGGGTGAAACCCTCCGTCTGCGAGCGGCGGACCGCATCACACCAGGTACTGCTCGCTGATCGCCGCGCCCAGCCGGGCGTTGTCGGCGATGAACTCGGTGAGGAATTCGTGCAGGCCGGTCTTCTGGAAGATGTCGGCGATCGAGGAGTTCTGCAGGCGCGTGCGGATCGAGCGCGCCATTCGCTGCGCCGGCCCCTGCCGGCCATAGGCGAGGGAAAGCTCGTCGAGATAGGCGGTGAGATTCTCGTAGCAGCTCGCCAGCGAGCGCGGCATCTGCTCGTTGAGGACGAGGAGGTCCGCGATCAACCACGGCTTGAGGCTTTCCTTGTAGACCCAGCGATAGGCGGTCAGAGCAGAAACCGAGCGCAGGATCGACGACCACTGGAAATAGTCGAGGCCGCCGCCGACGTGCGCCGGTTCGGGCAGGAGCACGTGATACTTCACGTCGAGGATGCGGGCGGTGTTATCGGCGCGCTCGAGGAACACCCCGACGCGCGAAAAGAAGTAGACGTCGTTGCGCAGCATCGTCCGATACGCCGAGCCGTCGAAGCGCAGGCAGGCTTCTTTCACCCGCGACAGGAATTCGTTCAGTGTCGGGCGATCCATGGTCGTGCCGCGGAAGCGCTTCAACTCGAGCCAGGCCGCGTTGATTGCCTCCCACATTTCCATCGTGAGAGCGGTGCGGACCGCCCGCGCGTTGTGCCGGGCGATCTCGATGCACGCCCAGATGCTCGATGGATTGTTCGGGGAGAAGGCCAGGAAATCGATCACCGCGTCGCGGCTGGCTTCCTTGTTGTGGACCTTGAAATCCTCCAGCGCGCTGGCTGCGGCGAGGGCCGACTCCCACTCGTTGGACGTGCCGGCATAGGAGATGGGCATTGCGGCAAGCCGGCTGGCCGCGTCGATAATCCGAGCGGTGTTGTCGGCCCGCTCGAGGTATCGGGCGAGCCAGAAGAGGGAATCCGCGGTCCGGCTCAGCATGGGAGACCACCGGTAACCAAAGGCCAGGCGACGCTCATTCGTCGAGCACCCAGGTGTCCTTGGTGCCGCCGCCCTGGCTCGAATTGACGACGAGCGAACCGTCCTTCAGGGCAACCCGCGTGAGGCCGCCGGGGACGATCCGGATCCTGTCGCCACCGGACAGGACGAAGGGACGCAGGTCGACGTGGCGCGGGGCAATCCCGGCGTTGACGAAAGTCGGGGAGGTTGAGAGCGCCAGCGTCGGTTGGGCGATATAGTTCTCCGGGTTCGCACGGATCTTGTCCGCGAAGGCCGTCCGGGTTGCGCTGTCGGCAGCCGGGCCGACCAGCATGCCATAGCCTCCCGATCCCGCGACTTCCTTCACTACCAGTTCGTCAAGGTGCCCCAGTACGTGGTCAAGCGAGGCGGGATCGCGGCAGCGCCAGGTCGGCACGTTCTTGAGGATCGGTTCCTCAGAAAGATAGAAGCGCACGATGTCCGGCATCCACGAGTAGATCGCCTTGTCGTCGGCGACGCCGGTGCCGACGGCATTGGCGAGGTTTACGTGGCCGGCGCGGTAGGCATTCATCAGGCCGGGCACGCCGAGGGTCGAATCCGGCCGGAAGGTGAGGGGGTCGAGGAAGTCGTCGTCCAGACGCCGGTAGAGCACATCGACGCGCTTCGGCCCTTCCGTGGTCCTCATCACGAGTTCGTTGTCACGAACCAGCAGGTCGCGACCCTCGACCAGTTCGATGCCGAGCTTGTCGGCCAGGAAGGAGTGTTCGTAGTAGGCGCTGTTGTATGGCCCGGGAGTGAGCAGGGCCACCGTCGGGTCATCGGGCGCGGAGTGCGGGGCGACGGACTTGAGGGTCGCCAGAAGCTCCTCCGGATAGTTCTCCACCGGGGCAATGCGATGCTCGGCGAAGAGATCGGGAAAGATGCGCATCATTACTTCCCGGTTCTCCAGCATGTAGGAGACCCCGGAGGGCGTGCGCGCATTGTCCTCGAGGACGTAGAAATCGTCATCGTCGACGCGGACGATATCGATGCCGGCGATATGGATGTGGATGTCGTGCGGCAGATGGATTCCGATCATCTCCGGACGGAAATACGGGTTGCGGTAGACAACGTCGGCGGGCAGAACGCCCGCCTTCAGGATCGCGGCTGGTCCGTAAAGGTCGGTGAGGAACAGGTTCAGGGCCCGGACACGCTGCTCGAGGCCCCTGGAGAGCCGCTCCCACTCGCGTTTGGTGAGGATGCGCGGAATGATATCGAACGGAATGATGCGCTCTTCGCCTTCGGTCTCGCCGTAGACCGCAAACGTGATGCCGATACGATGAAACAGAAGGTCGGCTTCGGCGCGGCGGTGGGCGAGAATTTC
>JBBQGL010000131.1:0-11360 GCA_038323025.1 Hyphomicrobiales bacterium | reverse complement strand
GCCGTGACCGAGCGGAACGACGTTCGCCGTGTTGCGATCGCCTGCGACTACAAACTCGACACCATCGATCTCGGTGCATCCATTCTCTGCTCGGGCGTTTGCATGACCGTGGTGGATCGCAGCGACGCCGGCGACAAGACGGTGGTCGAATTCGAGGCCGGGCCCGAAACGCTGACCGCGACGAACATTCGCGACTGGGAGGTCGGGCGACGCGTCAATCTCGAACGCGCGCTGCGCATTGGCGATGAACTCGGCGGCCACATGGTCTCCGGCCATGTCGACGGCGTCGCCACCATCGCTGGCCGCGAGGACTTCGGCGAGACTACGCGCTTTACCTTCGAGGTCCCGGCGGAACTGGCGCGTTTCATCGCCCCGAGGGGGTCGGTGGCGCTGGACGGAACCTCGCTCACCGTCAACGCCGTCAACGGCGCCCGCTTCGATTGCATGCTCATTCCCCATACCCTGAAGGTAACCACGTGGAACGAGCGCAAGGTCGGCGAGAAGGTGAACCTCGAAGTCGATCAGATTGCGCGCTATGTTGCGCGCCTCATGGCGGCGGCCTAAGGGGCGCCGCGGCCCTTATTCCCGGAATGCCGTGAAGCAATCTCCCAAAGCCAGGAAGTCGGCGAAGACCTCGGTCGCGGGCGCCCATCTCCTCATCATCGAGGCGCGCTTCTACGAGGGAATCTCCGACGAGCTGCTGAAAGGCGCTGTCGCCGCGATCGAAAGCGCGGGGGCCACCTACGAGCTCATCGCGGTGCCGGGGGCGCTGGAAATTCCGGCGGCGCTTTCGATGGCACTCGATTCGATGGCCGAGCGCCGGGTGCGCTACGACGGCTTCGTGCTGCTAGGTTGCGTCATCCGCGGCGAGACCACCCACTACGAGATCGTTTCGGGCGAATCGGCGCGGGCCGCGATGGAGATCGCCGTCGACGCCGCGATCGCGGTCGGCAACGGCATCCTTACCGTCGAGAACGAGGAACAGGCGTGGGCGCGAGCCCGCGTCTCGGAGATGAACAAGGGCGGCGGCGCCGCCGAAGCGGCCCTCGCCATGATCGCCGTCCGCCGCCGCTTTGGCCTTACGCCATGAAGGCGCCCGTCAACCGCCCGGAAGCGCGCCCGGCGAACCAGCGCGGCGCCGCCAGGCTGGCCGCCGTGCAGGCGCTCTACCAGATGGACCTCAGCGCCGCGACGCTGCCCGAGATCCTCGCCGAGTTCGAAACCTATCGGCTCGGCAAGGAGGTCGACGGGCTGGAATACCGCGACGCCGACGCGGCCTTCTTTCGCGACATCGTCGCCGGGGTCGTCCGCGACCAGGCCAAGCTCGATCCGGCAATTCACGGCGCGCTGCCCGCCGGCTGGCCGCTGGCGCGCATCGATTCCACCCTGCGTGCGGTCTTGCGCGCCGGGGCCTACGAGCTGGCGAGCCGCGCCGACGTCCCGGCCAAGGTCGTGATCACCGAGTACGTCGATGTCGCCAAGGCGTTCTTCGACAGCGAGGCGGTCTCGATGGTGAACGCGGTGCTCGATGCGCTGGCGCATTCGATGCGGCCGGCGGACTTTCTCGCGCCGGCCGGGACCTGATTGGCGTGGGCGGGCGCGGGCGTCCGGGCGAGTTCGAGCTGATCGCGCGCTACTTCAAGCCGCTGGCGACCATGGCCGGCGCGCTTGGCCTTGGCGATGATGCCGCCTTGCTCCGCCCGAGAGCTGGCGAGGAATACGTCGTCACCACCGATCTGGTGGCGGAACGTATCCACTTCCTTCCCGACGACGCGCCGCGATCGGTGGCGCGGAAGGCGCTGCGGGTGAACCTGTCCGACCTCGCCGCAAAGGGCGCCCAGCCCCTCGGCTACCTCGTCGCGCTGGCGCTGCCCGCGAACTGGACCGAGGCCTGGGTCAGGGCCTTCGCCGCCGGCCTCAAGGCGGATCAGTCGCTCTACGGCATCGGTTTGCTCGGCGGCGACACCAGCCGGGCCGCAGGCGGC
Source organism: Hyphomicrobiales bacterium (assembly GCA_038323025.1). Classification (GTDB taxonomy): domain Bacteria; phylum Pseudomonadota; class Alphaproteobacteria; order Rhizobiales; family Kaistiaceae; genus JAFKKF01. Next base: position 9,375 of record JBBQGL010000131.1, on the reverse strand, counting down.
CTCACCATCGCGATCACCGCGATCGGGCGGCTTCCCGCCGGCAGCATGGTGCATCGCGCCGGGGCGCGGCCGGGCGACATGATCTTCGTCTCCGGGACGATCGGTGATGCGGCCCTTGGGCTGCGTATCCGCCAGGGCAGCCTTGAGGCAGCGGCGGCGGGGAGGGGGGCGAAACACCTCCTCGACCGCTACCTGCATCCGCAGCCGCGCGTCGACCTTGCCCCGGTCATCCGCGGCCATGCCAGCGCCGCGATGGACGTGTCCGACGGCCTCGTTGGTGACCTCGGCCACATCTGCGAAGAATCGGGCGTGGCCGCCGAGATCGATGCCACCGCGGTGCCGTTGTCGCGCGGCGCGGCGGCGCTGGTGGGTTCCGATCCGGCGTGCCTGACGACAGCGCTCACCGGCGGCGACGACTACGAGATCGTCGCCGCGGTCCCCCCGGCGCGGGCCGTAGCCTTTCAGCGCGACGCCGCCAGAGCGGGCGTGCCGGTGACCTTCATCGGGCGCATCGTGAAAGGGAAGGGCGGTCCGGTTGTCCTTGGCGCGGAAGGCAGACCGCTGGCGCTGGCCCGGTCCTCCTATGACCATTTCGCCTAGGCCGGCTTCAAATGCCTCCGGCCAAGGTTCGGCCCGAGTTGATCTGTCTCGACGCGCCGTCCTGAGGAGCCTAAGACGACCTCAAAGTCATTCCCTCGAGGTCAATCCAGTGAATCAGTCAGCGCCGATCCCCGAGGCGGCCTCCAGCACGGAAATGCGCCGGAATGCCCTCGTGCTCAGCGCCGCGTCGTCGGTGATGGGCGCGTGCGGCGCGGTGACCTTCTCGCTGGGCGGCCTCGCCGGGCTCTACCTTCTCGGCCCGGACAAGTCGCTCGCCACCCTGCCGCTCACCGGCTTCACCATCGGCAACGCCGCCGGGGCGATTCCCGCGGCGATGCTGATGCGCGCCATGGGCCGGCGCTTCGGCTTCCTTGCCGGCGCCGGGATCTGCGTGGTGGGCGGCCTGTTCGCAGGTTCGGCGGTGCTGGCCGGTTCGTTCATTCTCCTGGTCATCGGGCTCGGGATCGTCGGCTTCGCCAATGCCTTCACGCTGCAATACCGGTTTGCCGCGGCCGACGGCGCCGGCCCGAAATTCCGCGCACGGGCGATCTCGTGGGTGCTGGCAGGCGGCGTGGCGGCGGCGGTGATCGGGCCGCAGACGGTTATCCTGACCACGGACCTGTTCCTGCCGGTCCCGTTCGCCGGCGGGTTCTTCGCCCTTGCCGGCCTTGGACTGGCCGGCCTCGTCGTCCTCAGTTTTCTCTCGGGCGCGGCGTCCCGCCCCCCGCCGGCCCCGTCGCGCGCCGGCGGCCGGCCGCTCGTCGAAATCGTCCGCCAGCCGCGCTTCATCGTGGCGCTCCTCTGCGCCATGGGCTCCTACTCGATGATGAACCTGGTGATGACCGCGGCGCCGCTGGCGATGGTCGGTTGCGGCCTCAGCGAGGGCGATGCGGCGCTCGGCATCCAATGGCACGCGCTTGCCATGTACGCGCCCAGCTTCTTCACCGGATCGCTGATCGCCCGATTCGGCCGGCAGACGATCATGGCGGTCGGCTTCGTCTTGCTCGTCGCCTGCGGTCTCGTGGCGCTTGCCGGCCTGGGCCTGTTCAACTTCTGGGCGGCGATGATTCTCCTCGGCCTCGGATGGAATTTCTCGTTCGTCGGCGCCACGGCCATGCTCGGCGAGACCTACCGCCAGGACGAAAAGGCCACGGTCGAGGGACTGAACGATTTCGCCGTTCTCGGCTCCGTCGCCATCGCCTCGGCATCGTCCGGCAAGCTCTTCAGCTCGGTCGGGTGGGGGTCGCTGGTGCTGGTGATCTTCCCGGTGGTTGCGGTCTGCCTCCTGGCGCTTTCCAGCACATTCTTCACGGGACGGCGCCGCCCGGTTTGAGGGGATTTGCCCGGCCGCTTTCCGATCTTGACGCCCGGATTGTGACGGGCCATACCCTCGCCGGATCGCAAACCCGGCCGAGACGCCCAAGTCCCGGCCGTTTTTCGCATTATTTCGACGATGCGCCGGTGCATCCGGCCTCCGGGTACCGAGAGGAACCAACGTGATTTACCTGATCATTCTCTGCGGGCTGCTTGCCATTGGTTATGCCGTCTGGGCTGCGCGCGACGTGCTCGCTTCGGATGCCGGCTCGCCCCGCATGCAGGAAATCGCGGCCGCCATCCAGGAAGGCGCCACGGCCTACCTGCGCCGCCAGTACATCACCATCGGCGCGGTCGGTGTCGTCGTGTTCATCGTGGTCGCCTGGCTGCTCTCGATCACGGTTGCCGTCGGCTTCCTGATCGGCGCGGTGCTGTCGGGCACGGCCGGCTTCGCCGGCATGATGGTTTCGGTGCGCGCCAACGTCCGCACGGCCCAGGCTTCCAGCAAGAGCCTCGCCGCCGGCCTCTCCATTGCCTTCCGCTCGGGTGCCATCACCGGCATGCTGGTGGCGGGCTTCGCGCTCCTCGGCGTCTCGGTCTACTACCTGATCCTCACCCAGTTCGCCGGCTTCGCCTCGAACGACCGCGTGGTCATCGACTCGCTCGTCGCCCTCGGCTTCGGCGCCTCCCTCATTTCGATCTTCGCCCGTCTCGGCGGCGGCATCTTCACCAAGGGCGCCGACGTCGGCGCCGACCTGGTCGGCAAGGTCGAGGCCGGCATCCCGGAAGATGATCCGCGCAACCCGGCGACCATCGCCGACAACGTCGGCGACAACGTCGGCGATTGCGCCGGCATGGCCGCCGACCTCTTCGAGACCTATGCCGTGACGGTTGTCGCGACCATGGTTCTGGCGTCGATCTTCTTCGCCGGCCAGGCGATCCTCACCTCGGCGATGATCTTCCCGCTGGTCATCTGCGGGCTGTGCATCATCACCTCGATCGTCGGCACGTTCTTCGTGACCCTTGGCGCTAACAACTCGATCATGGGCGCGCTCTACAAGGGCCTGATCGTCACCGGCCTGCTTTCCATCGTCGGGCTCGCCATTGCCACCACCGTTGTCACCGGTTGGGGCGAGATCGGGACTGCCAACGGCGTTGGCGTGACCGGCTGGGGCCTCTTCGTCTGCGGCATCGTCGGTCTGATCGTGACCGGCCTGATCGTCGTGATCACCGAGTACTACACGGGCACCGGCAAGCGCCCGGTCGTCTCCATCGCTCAGGCCTCGGTCACCGGCCATGGCACCAACGTCATCCAGGGCCTCGCCGTTTCGCTCGAGGCGACGGCACTGCCGGCGCTGGTCATCGTCGCCGGCATCATCGCCACATACCAGCTGGCGGGCCTCTTCGGCACCGCGATCGCCGTGACCACCATGCTCGGCCTCGCCGGCATGATCGTGGCGCTGGACGCCTTCGGCCCGGTCACCGACAACGCCGGCGGCATTGCCGAAATGGCCGGCCTGCCGAAGGAAGTGCGCCACACCACCGATGCGCTCGACGCGGTCGGCAACACCACCAAGGCGGTGACCAAGGGCTATGCCATCGGCTCGGCCGGTCTCGGCGCGCTGGTGCTGTTTGCGGCCTATTCCAACGACCTGACCTACTTTGCCAAGAACAGCGACCTGTTCGCCTATTTCAAGGATATCGGTACGGTCTCGTTCGACCTCTCGAACCCCTATGTCGTCGCAGGCCTGATCTTCGGCGGCCTCATCCCGTACCTGTTCGGCGGCATCGCCATGACCGCCGTCGGCCGCGCGGCGGGCTCGATCGTGCAGGAAGTGCGTCGCCAGTTCCGCGAGCACCCGGGCATCATGCAGGGCACCGAGAAGCCGGACTACGGGCGCGCCGTTGACCTGCTCACCAAGGCGGCCATCCGGGAAATGATCATCCCGTCGCTGCTGCCGGTGCTGGCGCCGATCGTCGCCTATTTCGGCGTGCTGCTCATCTCCGGCTCCAAGGCCTCGGCCTTCGCCGCCCTCGGCGCGTCGCTCCTCGGCGTGATCGTCAACGGCCTCTTCGTCGCGATCTCGATGACCTCGGGCGGCGGTGCCTGGGACAACGCCAAGAAGTCCTTCGAGGACGGCTTCGTCGACAAGGACGGCGTCAAGCACATGAAGGGTTCAGAGGCCCACAAGGCGTCGGTGACCGGCGACACCGTCGGCGATCCCTACAAGGACACCGCCGGTCCGGCCGTCAACCCGGCGATCAAGATCACCAATATCGTGGCGCTGTTGCTGCTGGCGGTTCTGGCGCACTGAGGCGCCGGCGACGTTGAAGGCGGCGGCGCGGAGCCGCCGCCCAAAAGCGACAGCGGGCCTGCCCTACTTGTTCGGGTTGTGGCCGATGCCGACCACGCCGGAGAAGATCTGCTGGATGAAGGTCTCGTCCTTGCCGCCGGTCGGCGTCGTCCGGCTGACGAAGTCGAAGACCTTGCCGTCCTTCTTGCCGTAGTCGGCAATCCGGCTGACCTTGGAATTCTTGTCGAAATAGATGGCCAGGACGCGCTGGTCGACAACCTTCGGCGTCATGAACTCGGCGCCCTGCTTGCGCGTCTGGCTGATGTAGTAATAGACGTCGCCGCCGTAGCTCCCGGTCGTCGAGGGAGAGCCGAGGGCGATCAGGACCTGATCGCGGCTGGAGCCAACGGGCACCTGGGCCAGCGCCGTATCGGAGATGACGTAGCCGTGCGTCGATGTGGTGCTGATCGGCGCGAAGCCCTTCTTGCTCATGCACCCGGCGCTGGCGAGGAGAAGCCCGATGACCGCCGCCCCCCCGATTGCACGAATCACGCCAGGGGCGCTTGCGTCGCGGTCTTCCCGAACCCAGATATTCACTTCTATGTCCCCGGAATCGCGGCCGCTTTGGCCTCTTCCACCTAACCCGCGCCAGTCTGGCTTGCAACGTGGATGACTTCAGGGCCGGATATGACGCCCGTCCCCAGAATCCCGGTGAACAATTGATGTTCGGTCGTTTTCGTCAAAGCAGCGCCAGGGCGATAGCATCCGTTCTTTACGGCGCCATCGTGGCGCAGGCGCGCTCGCCCGCGCTCTACGCCGATCTTGAGGTTCCCGACACCGTCGAAGGGCGCTTTGAAATGGTCGTTTTGCACACCGCCCTTGTGCTTCGCCGCCTGCAGGCCGGCAACCGGTCGGCAGAGGAGGCGGGGCAGGAGGTCTTCGACCTGTTTTGCGCCGACATGGATCGCTCGCTCCGCGAGATGGGCGTGGGTGACCTGGTTGTCGGGAAGCGCATGAAGAAGATGGCGGCGGCCTTTTACGGGCGCTCGGCGGCATACAACGACGCTCTCGCTGCTTCCGCGCCAGCCCTTTCCGAAGCGCTGGCGCGCAACATATTCACCGATGGCCGGACGGCGGCGCCGCAACTGGCGGCGTATGCCACGGCGGTCGCCGGGAGGCTCGCCGGTGTTGCGGACGAGGCGATCCTCGCCGGATCGCTGGCGTTTCCGGCGGCGGCGGATTTCGTGACGGCGGGAGTATCATGATCGACATGCCGGCGATCTCGCGACCTGTAACCGTGACTTCGGTGCCCTTGTCGGGATTGGAGCGTTCGTTCTCCGCTACGGCGGAAGAGCGCACCGCGATTGCCCTGTCGCTCGGGCTCCTCGAAGTGCGGGAGCTTTCCGCCGCATTGACGGTCGTGCCCGAACGCCGCGGCGTGGTCGCGGTGACCGGGCGGATCCGGGCCGAGATCGTTCAGGCGTGCGTAGTCACCCTCGATCCGGTCCCGCAGTCCATCGACGAGCCCGTGGAGGCGCGTTACGCCGGCGCCGACTCGCGCGTTGCCCGGGAGAGCATCAAGCCTGGCGCCGAAATCGCCATCGAGCCGGGGGAACCCGATCCGCCCGAGATCCTCGCGGGTGACGTGCTCGACCTCGGCTCCGTGGCGCTCGAATACCTGGTCGTCGCGATCGATCCTTATCCGCGGGCCCCCGGTGCCGCGCTCCCCGCCGATTCGGGGATTGCCCCGGTGGCGGCCGATTCGCCCTTCGCGGCGCTGGCTGGCCTTCGCGACAAGATCGCCAAAGACGGCTGAATGCCTTGGGTTTGGGCAGAATGGCATTGTCTCGACTAGCGAAACGAGTATCTTCCCCGCTGTCGCGTATCGCAGTCTCCTGCGGTTAGGCGGCTGGACCGGCACGGGAACCGCATGGCGGAGACGATCACCACTTCGCTCGATGTCATGGGTGGCGATGCCGGCGCCGGCCTCGTTATCCCCGGCGCGGATATCGCGCTCAGCCGTCGCCCCGAACTGCGCTATCGCCTGTTCGGCGATGAAAAGGTCGTTCTGCCCCTCCTCGACAAGTATCCCCGGGTCAAGGAGGTGTCGGTCTTCGAGCATTGCGACGTCGCCGTGAAGATGGACGACAAGCCCAGCCAGGCGCTCCGCCACGGCCGCTGGCGCTCGAGCATGTGGCGCTCGATCGACGCGGTGAAGACCGGCGCGGCCGACGTCGCCGTGTCGGCCGGCAACACCGGCGCCCTGATGGCAATGGCGAAGTTCTGCCTGCGCACGGCGGCCGGTGTCGAGCGCCCGGCGATCGCCGCATTGTGGCCGACCATGCGCGGCGAGAGCGTCGTCCTCGATTGCGGCGCCACCATCGGCGCCGATGCCAAGCAGCTCTTCGATTACGCCCTCATGGGCGGCGCGATGGCACGCGCCCTCTTCGATATCGTCCGGCCGACAGTCGGGCTGCTCAACATCGGGGTGGAGGAGGTGAAGGGCCTCGAAGAGGTGCGCAGCGCGGGAATCCTGCTGAAGGAGGCCGGGCTGCAGAGCATCGAATATGTCGGCTTCGTCGAGGGCGACGACATCGGCAAGGGCACCGTCGATGTAGTCGTGACCGAGGGTTTTGCCGGCAACATCGCGCTGAAGACGGCGGAAGGCACCGCCAAGCAGATCGCTGCCTACCTGCGCGCCGCCATGAGCCGCACGCTGCTGGCGCGCATCGGCTATCTGCTGGCTCGCGATGCCTTCGACCGGCTCCGCGAGAAGATGGATCCGCGGCGGGTGAACGGCGGCGTGTTTCTCGGCCTGAACGGCATTGTCATCAAGAGCCACGGCGGCACGGACCATGAAGGCTTCGCGGCGGCCATCGAGATCGGCTACAGCATGGTCAAGAACGGGCTGCTGGCCAAGATCAACGAGGACCTCCAGCGCCATCGGCCGGACCGGGACGTCGTCGGGGAGAAGATCGCCAAAGCGGGGGCCATGTGAGCGAGTTCAGGTCGGTCGTTCTCGGTATTGGCGGCTATCTCCCCGAAAAGACACTCACCAACGCAGACCTGGCGAAGATCGTCGACACGACCGACGAATGGATCGTCCAGCGCACGGGAATCCGCGAGCGCCATGTCGCGGCGGAAGGTGAGCTGACCTCCGACCTTGCGGTGAAGGCGGCGCGGACGGCGCTTGAGAACGCCCGCGTCCCGATCGCCGACATCGACCTGATCGTGCTCGCCACGGCGACGCCCGACCAGACATTTCCGGCCTCCGCCGTTTCGGTCCAGGAAAAGCTCGGCATGAACCACGGCGCCGCCTTCGACGTCCAGGCGGTGTGCTCGGGATTCCTGTACGGGCTGACCACGGCCGACGCCCTGATCCGGGCCGGGCAGGCCAAGAAGGCCCTCGTGATAGGCGCCGAGACCTTCACCCGCATCCTCGACTGGACCGACCGTTCGACCTGCGTCCTCTTCGGCGACGGCGCCGGCGCGCTGGTTCTGGGCGGCGAGGCCCAGGCCGGCTGGCGGAGCGATCGCGGCGTGCTCAGCGCCCATCTCCGCTCCGATGGACGTTTCCGCGACAAGCTCTTCGTCGACGGTGGCCCGTCGACCACCAGGACGGTCGGGCACCTGCGCATGGAAGGGCGCGAGGTCTATCGCCATGCCGTCAACATGGTCAGCGACGTCATCGAGGATGCCTTCCGGGCGACCGGCTTCACGGCCGCCGACGTCGACTGGTTCGTGCCCCACCAGGCCAACATCCGCATCATCGACGCGACCGCGAAGAAACTGGGCATCCCGATCGAGCGCGTGATCCGCACGGTCGACCTGCATGGCAACACTTCCGCGGCATCGATCCCGCTCGCCCTTTCGGTGGCGGCGGCGGATGGCCGCATCAAGCGCGGCGATCTGCTCCTCCTCGAGGCGATGGGAGGCGGATTCACCTGGGGCGCGGTGCTGGTTCGCTGGTAGCCTGATATTTGCCAAGCCGCTGCAAGATCAGTTGATTCTCCCGTCGCGAGGCAATAGGGTTATCCCGTTGTTTGATTGACAAGAAATCGACTGCTTTGCGGCGGGAACCTGAGGCCATGGGGGGCAAGACGGTCACGCGTGCCGATCTTTGCGAGGCGGTCTACCAGAAGGTGGGACTGTCGCGGACGGAGTCGGCTGACCTGGTCGAGCTCGTGCTCGACGAAATCAGCGCTTGCATCGTGCGGGGCGAGTCGGTGAAGCTGTCGTCGTTCGGCTCCTTCGTCGTCCGCAACAAGGGCGAGCGGGTGGGGCGCAACCCGAAGACCGGCGAGGAGGTTCCGATCTCGCCGCGGCGGGTGATGGTTTTCAAGCCGAGCAATGTCCTGAAGCAGAGGATCAACTCGGCGCTGGTCGCAGGCGGGATGACGCCGGCGGACTAGACATCGCGCGGTCTTCGCGCGTGTCCCACGCGGAGACGTTCTCGTGTCGAAGAGCCCAGACGCGTTCAGAACCATCAGCGAGGTCGCGGACGATCTCGACCTGCCACAGCACGTGCTGCGCTTCTGGGAGACGCGCTTCACCCAGATCCGCCCGATGAAGCGCGGCGGCGGCCGCCGCTACTACCGTCCCGACGACGTCGACCTGCTGCGCGGCATCCGCCACCTGCTTTACGGCGAGGGCTACACCATCCGCGGCGTCCAGCGCATCCTCAAGGAACAGGGGCCGCGCTTTGTCGTCGGCGTCGGGCGCGGCGAGCCGCTTCAGCTGTCGGCGCGCGACGCCGCCGACGAGGTCGACGACGAGCCGGAGATCGATGTCGCGGACGGCGGGCACGCTCCCGTGCGTGTCTCGGCGGCCCCGCGGCGGATGGACGAGATCGAGCCTGACGATCGCGAACCCGAGGATGAAATCGCCCCGCCGATCATGGCCGCGCCGCGTCCGCGCATGATGCCGGCGCCCGATGTCAGGCCGGCGGCCCCGGCCCGGCTGTCGCCGGACGATGCTGGGCGCCTGCAGGCCACGCTGGCGGAACTTCTCGAGTGCAAGCGGCTCCTCGACCAGGCGCGCTGAACGCGCGTTGCGCCGCCGGGGTCGGCTGACTATAGTCCGCGCCGGCCGGAGTATAGCGCAGCCTGGTAGCGCACCTGACTGGGGGTCAGGGGGTCGCAGGTTCAAATCCTGCTACTCCGACCAA
>JBBQGL010000130.1:0-11779 GCA_038323025.1 Hyphomicrobiales bacterium | reverse complement strand
TTGATCGCCAGGTGGCGACCTGATCGACAAAACCGGCGTGTATGTAAGCAATCAGGCCTGGTAACTGAGGGACAAAATAGGGGGCTGCGACCAAAGTCGCTGCAATCAGGATCGTTGCCAAACGGCGTGAGGCGTCGCCATAAGAGCCCGCAACATGCCGACCTACGAAAGCGCCCCAAGCCCACGCAATTGCAAAGAGGATGAGAGCGGCCGGAAAACCAACTGGCTTAGTCAGCAGTACCAGCCCCGCAGCGATACCGACGGCGATCGTCCTGAATGGAGATGATAGAACCTCGACCTGAAATATGAGGGCAGCGACAATGGTGGCGACGCCGTAGCCGAACATCAGGTCGGGATGAAATGTCATCACGACCATATCAAACCAGCCAGTTGAAACGATTATCATTCCTGCCAACAGGGCGAGCGGCGTCGGAACCCGGAACAGTCGAAGCCAAAATAGCGTAATCAACAGCGCTGCGAGCCCGTTCATGGCGTATGCGGCGCCGCGCACGGGCCCGGCGACGAGGAACCCGAACATTGCAGCAATCGAAGAGTAGGGGGCGTGCGGCGGCGACGAGACGAGGTTCCGGACCAGCCCGATCATGCCATGGTTGTGAAAGACTTCGAGGCGCTGAAGGCCGTCAACGAAATATGTAACGTCGTCGTACACTGGCGGAAGGGCCAAACGTCCGCCCACCGCCGCGCTCCCAGCGATCAGAATGGCGGTCTTCAGCGAAAAGAATGCTGTAACGCCGATTGTTTCGTAGCGAAAGAAACCAGGTTTATGGTCGGCGCTCATCCAATTCTCCGAATGGCAACGAGTTTGTCGGGACGGGTCGACAAGGGCCGACGGACTGCGGGCGTCCTTAAACAAATTGGCAGCGCGCCGCGTTGTCATTGTTACAGCATCCGCTGGTTGTCCACCCCATTCGGGACGCGTTTTCTGTCAGAACTTGTTCTGGCGCCGAGTCCGCCGAGCAGAACAGCGGAATCGTGCGAGGTTCCACGAGCCAAACGCCCCCAGGCCTTGGCGCCGGGCGGAGCCGCATAACCCCCGCAATTCAATGGCGTAATGGACAAATCGCCGGATTGCTAATAGAGCCCAGGTCACCCAGATTGACGGGCAATTGCACGTCGAGCGCGGGCTCGGCAGCGGAGGCATGAAGCTTGGCGTTCCTGGAAGACCTGAAAGGCCGCCTGCGAAGAGTCGCCGTCAACTCCGAGACGCTGCGGTTGCTCGGCCGGGTGTTCGCGGACAATTTCGGCGCCCATTGGAAGCGTTATGCGGTCGCGATCGCCCTGATGGTGTTCGTCTCGACGACCACCGCGCTCTCGGCGTGGATCATGAAGCTCGTCGTCGACGAGATTTTCGTGAAGCGCGTCGGCGAAATGCTGGTGCCGCTGTCGATGGCCGTGATCGCGCTTTCGACGAGCAAGGGACTGGCGACCTACGGGCAGGAAGTGCTGATGGGCAAGATCGGCAACCGGATCGTTGCCGAGACCCAGAGCCGCGTCTATCGCCACATCCTGAAGTTCGGCGTCGGCTACTTCACGACGCAACCGTCCAGCACCCTGATCATGATCGTGGTGACGGCCGCGGGTTCCGTCCGCGAAATGCTGAACACGGTCATCTTCGGTTTTGCGCGCGACCTGCTGACGCTCATCGGACTGGTCGCGGTCATGGTGATCCAGGCGCCGCTGCTCTCGCTTTTCGCCTTCATCGGCGCACCGCTCGCCATCTTCGGGGTCAGCCGCCTGGTGCGCCGCGTCCGCGCCGTCATCAACGCCGAATTCCTGCTGGCGACCCAGGTCATCCAGACGGTTCAGGAAACGGTGCTCGGCGCCCGCGTGGTGAAGACGTTCAACCTCGACGGCTACATGCGCGACAAGCTCGATGCCTCGGTTATCGGCGTCGAGGCCCGTGCCAACAAGATCGTCCGCCTGCAGGCGCGCACCGGACCGCTGATGGAGGCGCTCGGCGGCGTTTCCATCGGGCTGGTCATCCTCTACGCCGGCTGGGCGACGATCGAGGGCGGACAGTCGCCGGGCGATTTCGTCGCCTTCGTGACCGCCTTCCTGCTCGCCTACGAGCCCGCCAAGCGGCTGGCGCGCACCAACGTCAACCTCGAGACCAACATCATCGGCGCGCGCATGATGTACAGCGTCATCGACGCCGATCCGAGCCCGACCGAAGTGGATGCGCCGCCGCTCGACTTCGTCCACGGCATGATCGAATTCCGCAACGTGAGCTTCGGCTACCGGCCGAAGACGCCGGTGCTGCATGACCTCAGTTTCCGCGTGGCGCAGGACACCAAGGTGGCGCTGGTCGGTCCTTCCGGCGGGGGAAAGACGACCATCCTCAGCCTCATCCCGCGCCTCTACGACGTCGACGAGGGCGAGATCCTGATCGACGGGCAGGACCTTCGCGCCGTATCGGCGGTATCGGTTCGCCAGCACATCGCCTTTGTCAGCCAGGACACCTACCTGTTCGGCGGCAAGCTGCGTGAGAACATCCGGGTCGGCCGGCTCGACGCCACCGACGAGGAGGTGGCGCGCGCCGCGCGCGATGCCTACGCCCACGATTTCATCGAGGCGCTCCCCAACGGCTACGATACCGACGTGGGCGAGAACGGGGTGCAGCTCTCCGGCGGCCAGCGCCAGCGCATCGCCATCGCCCGGGCCATGCTCAAGGGCGCCCGCATCATCCTCCTCGACGAGGCGACCTCGTCGCTGGACAGCGAGTCGGAAAAGCAGGTGCAGCTCGCGCTCGACCGGCTGATGATCGGCCGCACCACGATCGTGATCGCGCATCGGCTTTCCACCATCCTCAATGCCGACCGCATCCTGGTGATCGACAAGGGCAGCATCGTCGAGCAAGGGACGCACCGCGAGCTGCTGGCGGAGGGCGGGTTGTACGAGAGCCTTTATCGTCACCAGTTCAGCGATCATCCTCCGATGGAGCGTCCGCGGCTGGTGAGCGTCTAGGCGGTACCGGGCCTCCCGCCGGCCGGCGCGGCGCGGGATTTCCCCGGGACGTACGGCCCTTGATCAGCACACTCCGCCAAGCGGTCCATGAACAGCAGCCAACCGCGATTTGAGGACCAGACGCCGGAACAACGGCTCGGCAGTCTCGCCGAGATCGCGGCGGCCGCCCTGGAACGCTACGCTTTCGGCCCCGCGGTTCCGCCGGTCCTCGTCAACCTCTCCGAGAACGCCACCTATCGCGTCGACCTGCCCGGCCGCGGCCCGGCCTTCGCACTCCGCATCCACCGGGAGGGCTACCACACGCGGAACGGCATCGCCTCGGAGCTGGCGTGGATGCAGGCGCTGAGGCGCGACGGCGTGGCAACGACGCCCGTGCCGGTGCCGGGGCGGGACGGCGCCCTGATTCAGTCGGTCAGCCATCCCGCGCTGGAGCGGCCGCGCCATGTCGTCCTGTTCGAGTGGGAGAGCGGCACGGAGCCGGTGCCGGACCAGCGCCTTGTCGAGATGTTCGGCGCGCTCGGTGGAGTGAGTGCCAGACTGCACCGGCATTCGCTGTCGTGGACGAGGACATCGAATTTCGAGCGCCTGGTCTGGGATTTCGAGGCGGCGATCGGCGAGCGACCGCTGTGGGGTCGCTGGCGGGACGGCATCGGTGTCGACGCCAGCAAGGCGCGCATTCTCGGCAACGCGGTGGCGCTGATCGGGCAGCGGCTGGCCGCCTTCGGCAAGGGGCGCGAGCGCTTCGGCCTGACCCATTGCGACCTGCGGCTCGCCAACCTCCTCGTCGACGGGGACCGCCTCAAGGTTCTCGACTTCGACGATTGCGGATTCGGCTGGTATCTCTACGACGCGGCAACCGCCGTCTCGTTCTTTGAGCACGAGGCGTTCGTGCCGGAGCTTCTGGCGGCGTGGTGCGCGGGCTATCGCGCCGTTCGGCCCCTCTCCGCCGAAGAAGAAGCGGAGCTGCCCACCTTCGTCATGCTCCGCCGCCTGGTCCTCGTGGCGTGGATCGGCTCCCACGCCGAAACCGAGCTCGCCCGGTCCATGGGAGCCGGCTACACCGACGGGACTGCGGACCTCTGCGAAGCGTACCTGTCCCGGTACGGCTGATCGGGCGGCTCAGCCTCGCCGAACACCGTGCGGCCGCCATAGGCGTGGGAGGCAGCGCGCTCCGCGGCGATGAATTCCGGCACCGACGGGCCGGTGGCCACCCGTTCCAGCCGCCGGGCCTCAGCGTCTAGCCGGCGGATGGCCTCGAGCTCTTCGCCCTGCCCCAGTTTCGCCTTCCGCACCGCCGACTTGAGGACGTCGATCGTCCGGTCGTAGACGCGGAGCGGCACCGGAAACGGATGGCCGTCCTTGCCGCCGTGGGCGAAGGAAAAGCGCGCCGGGTCGGTGAACCGGCAGGGTGCACCGTGCACCACCTCGGCGACCATGGCGAGCGCCCGCACGGTGCGCGCGCCAACGCCGGGAACCAGCAGCAGCTCCGCGAAATCGGAAGGGGCATGATCGGCGGCGGCAGCGAGCGCCCCGTGCAGCCGCCGGACCACGACATCCTTGGCACGGACATCGTGGTGGGCGGGCATTATCAGGTGCGGCAGCAAGGGCTGCACGACGTCGGCGACCGGACGAATCGCGCCGGCGCCGGGTTCGAGCGCCGCGAACTCGCGGGCGATCCGGTCGGGCCCCATGGCAGCGAGCATCCCGACCTGCGCCCGGCGCGAGGCATCGGCCCGGCGGTCCGTGAGATTGACGATGCTGCCCTGCCCTGGCCCATCGATGGCGGCATGGGGCTGGTCGACGAAGCTCTGCAGGCCTTCGGAGAGCCAGTGGTAGCGGCGGGCCTGGCTGGTGGCGTCGTTCATGCCCTGCCGGACCACCACCCAGCGGCCGTCGTCGGCGACAATGAAGCCGTGCAGGTAAAGCTGGAAGCCGTCCTGCACCGCGGCGCTGTCGACCTTGGCAACCAGCCGGCTCGCCCGGGCGAGTTCCTCGCCGTCGAAACCGACGCGCTCGCCGATGGCGACCAGTTCACCCGGCGTCAGGCGCGAATGCCTGCCGCGACCGCCGCAGACATGGATGCCCAGCTCCTTTTCCAGCGGCTTCAACCCGCGCTTCAGGGCGCCGATGACGCTGGTGGTGATGCCCGAGGAATGCCAGTCCATTCCCATGACCGCGCCGAACGACTGGAACCAGAACGGATGGGCGAGCCGGCGGAGAAGCTCATCGCGGCCGAACTGATGGACGATCGCCTCCGCGATCACCGCACCCAGACGGGTCATACGGTCGCCAAGCCACTTCGGAACCCGTCCACCATGGAGGGGCAGATCGGCACTTCCGGATCGCTGCGCCATTTTCGGTTGCCCAATCCCCCGCAGCGCAGTGATACCATGAGAACAAACGCGGAACCAAGGCCCGATCTCAAAGATTGGGAGTACACGTCCAAAGTGTTCAATCCGGGTCAGACAGCCTCCGCGACTCGCCCTAATTCTTGTCTCTCGGGCGTCTGTCGACCTCCCCCATTGCCCCCCAAGACGCTCGAGTGAGCACCTCGGCCAGCCGGCGCTGGCCGAGGTGTAGCTCCCCCCTGCCCGCCCTGCTTCTCCCCCGACAGGGCCGGCCCGCTCCAGCGACACTATCTCCCGAATTCCGTTGCCATGGCGGCAATTGCCAGCAAACTGACAGCTTCGCCATGCAACAGGTCGTGGTCATGCAAGCGAGATTGAAGCGCCTGGCGATGGTCGGCCTTGCCGGGCTTGTTCTGGCCATGCCGGCGGCGGCGCGGGCCGATGACGACAACGATCACGACCTGGCGCGCGACCTCTATGAGCACGGCCGGATCCGCCCCCTGTTCGAGATCATCCGCATCGTGCGCGCCCACACCGCCGGGGACATCGTGGCGGTCGACCTGGCACAAGCCGGCGAGGGCTGGGTCTATCGCTTCCAGATCGTGGCTCCCGACGGACGACGCCAGACACTCAGCGTCGATGCCGCTACGGGAAACATCATCCCCGGCGTCGGTGGCGACCCATGAAAGTCCTCGTGGTCGAAGACGAGCCGCGTATCGCCGGCGAAATTGCCGCCGCCCTGAAGGCTTCCGGGCTTGCCGTCGATACGGTCGGCGACGGCGAGGCGGCGTGGTTCAGCGGCGACACGGAGAGCTATGACGCGGTGATCCTCGACCTCGGCCTGCCCAAGCTCGACGGCCTGACCGTGCTCCGGCGCTGGCGCACGGCAGGCAGGCTCTTCCCCGTGCTGATCCTCACTGCCCGCGGCGTGTGGACCGAACGGGTCGAGGGTATCAACGCCGGCGCCGACGACTACCTGCCGAAGCCGTTCGAGATGCCCGAGCTGATTGCGCGGGTGCGGGCGCTCATCCGCCGGTCGGCCGGGCAGGCGGCGCCGGTGCTCACCTCCGGCCCGCTGTCGCTGGACACGCGCCAGATGCGGATTTCGCTTCGCGGCGTGCCGGCGGCGCTCTCGCCCAGCGAATACAAGCTGCTCGCCTTCCTGATGCATCATGCCGGGCGCGTGGTGCCGCCGACCGAGCTCGCCGAGCACCTCTACGAATCGGGCAACGACAAGGACCCCAACGCCATCGAGGTGATCGTCGCGCGCCTGCGCCGCAAGCTCGGCAGCGAAGTCATCGAGACGCGGCGCGGTTTCGGCTACCTGGTGCCGGACGACCGGCCGTGAAACCCGGGTCGATCCGCCTTCGGCTGTGGTCGGCGGCTGCGATCTCGATCCTGATTGCCCTGGCCATCGCCGGCATCGGCCTGCGCTATCTCTTCGAGCGGCACGTCGAGCGCCGGATCGAGAGCGAGCTCGGCGTCGACCTCAACCGCCTGATCGGCGCGACCAGCTACCGGGCAGACGGAACGCTTGCGGTGGCGGCGGTCCTCAACGAGCCGCAGTTCGAGACGCCGGTTTCGGGTTTCTACTGGCAGGTCGAGGACCTTGCCACGCATGCGCTGGTGCGTTCGCGCTCGCTGTGGGATGCCACCCTCAAGCTGCCCGAAGGCGACCGCCGCCAGGGCGCCCGGCTGGTCGACCAGGTGGGCGGGCCGACGGGCGCGCGGCTGGTCGCGGTGGAGCGCACGATTGTCGATGCGAGCGGCCGCTCCTTCCGGGCGGCGGTGGCGGAGGACCACCTGACCGTCGAGGTCTCGGTGGACGAGTACCTGCGCGAGCTGATCCCCTCGCTCCTGCTGCTGGCGGTCGTCCTGCTCATCGCCATTTTCGTGCAAATCACCGTCGGCCTCGCCCCGCTCCGCAAGCTCGGCGTGGCGCTGAGGAACGTCGTCACCGGACGGGCGACCCGCCTCGGAGAGGCGGCGCCGCGCGAGGTCCAGCCGCTCGCCGACGAAATCAACCGCCTGCTCGAGGCACAGGAAAAGGCGCTCGCCCGGGCGCGTTCGCGCGCCACCGACCTGGCGCATGGACTGAAGACGCCGCTGCAGGTGCTTTCCGCGGACATCCGGGCGCTGCGCGACAAGGGCGAGAGCGAGCTCGCCGACGAGATCGAGAAGAGCGCCGGATCGATCCGCCGCCATATCGAGCGCGAACTGGCGCGCGCCCGCCTCGCGCCCGGCGTATCCGGCGGGACCGAGAGCCGCGTCGCCGAGACCGCGGAGGGCATCATCGCCGTGGTCGTGCGCACGCCGGCGGGCGAGCGGCTGACCTTCGTCATCGATGCGCCGGACGGGGTGACGGCACCGATCGATGAAGGCGACCTCTCCGAGATCCTCGGCAACCTGATCGAAAACGCGGCGCGCTTCGCTACGTCGTCGGTGCGCGTCGACGCCAGCGGCGGCATCGGCGGCACGACGATCTCGGTCGCCGACGACGGCCCCGGGATTCCCGACGCCGACCAGCAGGCGGCGCTGGCGCGCGGCGTCCAGCTCGACACCAAGGGCGGCGGCAGCGGGCTCGGGCTCGCCATCGTATCGGACATCGTCGATGCCTATGGCGGCCGGCTGACGATGGGCGACGCCAACCCGGGGCTGCGGGTCACCATCTTCCTGCCGCGGCGGAGCTGAGTCGGGGCAACGCGCCGCCCTGCCCGCCTATTTGGCGGCGACCTCGATCGAAACGGCGGCATCGATCGCCCGCGCCGTCGCCTCCAGCTCGGCCTCGCTCATCGGCCACTCCGACTTGTTGACCGCGCTGAAGGGCTTCAGCGGTATCTCGTACCAGATGTCCACGGTCAGGTCCGGGCCGGCATCGCGGGTCAGTCCGATGAGCATGGCGCCTGCGACGGTCCCGTTGTTGTAACCGCAAAGCGCATAAACGAGGGAGAAGGTGGGACTGTCATCGGGCAGGGCGAGATCCTTCTCGACCGGCCGGCTGCAGCTCTTGAAGAACCGGTCGTTGAGGTGGCCGAAAAGCCCTAGTTCCCAATGGTCGGCGTCAAAAATCTGCGCCACGGTCCGCTCGGCCACTCCGTCCATTCCTGTCGGCACCATCCAGCTCGCCCGGACGTTCACGCTGTCCAGACGGTTCTCATCGTAGATGGCACGCTTGACCCATTGCGGTGCAGGCAAGGTGACCGAGACGCCGGCGCTGTTCAGCTTGAGCGGTGCGCTATCGGCCGCCAGCCAGTCGACGGCAAAGGCCTCGGAGCCGCCGACCAGCGACAATACCGTTCCGATCAGAAGTCCCGCACGCATCGGCTAGCTCCCCACCAATGCGCCAACGCTATCCGGCTTTCGCCAAGCCAGGCAAGCGCGGGTGCTGACCGGCGGAGCGAGCGACCTGGGGCAAAATGCGGGGGCCGTGCGCGGAAGCGGTCCCGCGCAGCGACCCGTCAGGCAAAGCCGGGGAAGAAATCGACCTTGATGCGCGAGCGGTGGACGCCCATCGTGCGGAGCACGTGGCGGAGCGCCTTCACCATGGCCTGCGGTCCGGAGATGTAGAAGGTGCGCTCGCGGAAATCCGGGACCGCCTGGCGCACCAGCTTCTCGTCGATGTAGCCCGGGTATTGGCCCGGCGCCGCGCCGCGCGCGACGGCATAGACCGTCCGTATCCCCAGTTCGCTCCCGGCGGCGTCGAGCACGTCGCGATAGGCGATGTCCTCGGAACGCTCGTTGCCGTAGAGGACGACGATCGGACGCGCCTCGTTCCGGTCGATCAGGTGCTGCAGCATGCTGCGGAAGGGCGTGATGCCGATGCCGCCGGCGACGAAGACCAGCTTCGCATCCCGCCGCGCCGGCAAGGTGAATTCGCCGGCGAGCTGCGAGGCATAGATCGTGTCGCCGGGCATCATGGCGCCGAGGCCGCGCTTGAAGGCGCTCGAGGAGGGGTAGAACTTCACGCCAAGGCGGATGGCTTCCTCGCTCGGGGCCGAGGCGATGGTGAAGTAGCGCCGGTTGCCGCGGTTGTCGGGATGGGGAATGCCGAGCGTCCACTCAACGTACTGCCCGGCCTGGAAGGCGAGCTTACGGCTGGAGCTGAAGACGAAGTCGTAGGCGTCGGCAGAGGCCTGCTCGATGCGATCGAGGGTGAGGACGAGGCGGCCCTTGGGGCTGACGGCATAGGCAAAGAGGTTGCCAATGACGAGCGCGAGTTCCGGCGTGAAATAGAACGTGCCGATATGGACGTTGGGGGCGCTGAGGAACCCGACCAGCGCCGCGAAGACCAGGCGTGGCCAGCGCGTCGTCGGCGCGGTCAGCGGCTCGGTCAGCATGACGAAGGCAAAGAAGAAGAGCGGCGAGGAAAGCAGCGTCTCGTTGAGCGCGGTCAGGTATTCCGACGGCGCGCTGGTCGCCACCACCGTGGCGAGGTTGACGAGAATGAAGGTCGCGACGAGGTCGAAGCGCTGGATCTTGCGGACGACGAGCAGGCCGCCAATCATCACGAAGCCGAGGAGCGGCAGATTTCCACCCACCCACCAGGTCGCCGGGTGGTCGAGGAGGAAGGCGACGAGCACCGCGCCGAGCGCGGCCGGATTGAACAGGTGCTTGCCGCCGTAGCCGAGCACGAACTTCGACGCCATCGCCCAGACCGAGGCAAAGACGAGCGCGCCGACGCCGGCGGTATTCGACGCCGCCACGGGGTCGAAGATCAGGGCAAGGATAAGCGCGGTGATATAGACCGACTCGGTATTGGCCGGGACGCCGAAGACGCGGGCGAAGGCCCAGTTGGCGAGCCAGCAGACCGCGAGGATGAGGACCGACGAGAAGGCGATCGCCGTCGGATCGTGCGGGACGATGCCGAAGAAGGCGAGCAGGAAGGCCGCCCCCAGCAAGCCGGCCAGGTAGTAGAGGACCAGCCGGTACATGGTGAGGTGATCGAGAAACCGGTCGATGAACTTCGTCATGCCGCGACAAAGGCTCCAAAACCGGTGGTCATGATAGCGCGACCGTTGCGCCGGACGGCGTAGCCTTCGAGGCCCGGCGTCTGCTCGATGAAGTAGATGCCGTCATCACTCATAGCGAAGGCGGCGGTGGCGAAGCGGTCGGCCTCCAGCACGTCGCGGCCGATGACCGTAAGGCTGACGAGATCGACGATCGGCCGCTCGGGGACAAAGGGGTCGTAGATGTGCTGCCCGCGCACGTAGGTGCCCGAGGTCGCGACGCCATGGCCGCGCGGATGGACTACCTTGATGATCTCGTCGTGATTGAAGGGACTGCGGATGCCGACGCTCCACTCCTCGCCGTCGGGGTTCATCCCGCACGACTGGATGTCGCCGCCGGCATCGACGTAGAAATCGCGAAAGCCGGCGCGGGCGACGATGGCGGCGGCGTTGCGGATCGCCCAGCCCTTGACGATGCCGGAAGGATCGAGCCGGCCGTCCTTCCCGCGAATGTCGAAATAGCCGCCGGTTTCGCCGCGGGTCACCTCCGCCAGGGTGAGGACTTCGCGCATCTCGCGGCTGTAGTCGGCCTCGGCGATTTCACCGCGGTTGATGGCCTCGATCTCGCTGTCGGGCCGGTAGGTGCTGAAGCGCCGATCGACGGCAGCGAGGTAGTCGAACACCGCCTCGATGACGGCGCCGCCGGTCTCGCCGACTATCTCGACGGTGATCGGCATGCCCATGAGGATGCGCGTCGTCCGCACCGGACTAGGACTTCGCCTGCTTCAGCGCGCCGCCCAGCGACTGGATGAAGGCCCGGCTGGTCAGGGTGGCGCCGGAGATGATGTTGACGCGGGCGCTCTGGGCCGCCACCGCCTCGTCGCGCAGCATCGGCAGGGCCTGGCGGTTGATGTAGACCGACGTACGGCGGTCCGACGGGTACTTCAGCACCTTGATGCCGGTCAGCCGGCCGCCCTGCACGATCGCCTCGATCTGGATCAGGCCGTAGTAGGCATCGGTGACGGGACCGATATAGGTGCCATCCTTGTAGGCGGCATTGGTGGCGGCGACGGTCATCGAAACCGGCGTCAGGGACGCGAGGCTGGATTGGCGGAAAGCCGGGCGCGGCCGCGGCAGCGGCACATCGACCGGATCGGGCACCGGCTGGGCCGGGGCGAGCGCCGGGGCGTCCTGCGGCACCTGCGCTTCGGCGGCGACCGCGACGTCGGTCTGCGGCGAAGCGGCGGGCGACGGCGCGGCATCAACGGCGACCGGAGCCGGAGCGGGCGCGGCATCGGCCACGGGCGCGGGAAGCGGTTGATCGTCGGCGGGGCTGGTGGCGGGAGCCGCGGGCGGCTGGTTCACGACGAAAAGCGCGGGGCGCACGGCGGCCGGCGCCGGCGCCGTCTCGGCCGGGACCGACACCGGCTGCAGGATGCTGCCGGTGGTGTCCTCGCTGGAGACCGCGGGCATGCCCAGCACATCGTCGGGCGCGGCACG
>JBBQGL010000129.1:0-11902 GCA_038323025.1 Hyphomicrobiales bacterium | reverse complement strand
GTCGTCGTCTCGCCAAAGACTTCGAGCGCTATGCGCGCACCACCATCGCCTTCGTCCGCCTCGCCATGATCCGCATCATGCTCAGGCGGCTCGCCGCAAACCCTTCGTCATGAATCCAAACTTCCCGGATCGGCTCTTAGAATAACTGCCAAAAAAGATGGCGGAGAGAGGCGGCGGAAGCATTCGAAAATCGCCAGCAAGCGTGCGTGCGCTTGTGAAGGTCCAACTCGCGTTTGCCTGACGTCGTCTGGAGAAGCTCACACTAGCTCCACGGCAATCCGCTCGGAGCGGAGCCACGCCAGGTCGGCCGGCGGTATGCCATCGTCGGTGATAACGTTGCGGACGACGTTGAGCGGTGAAATCTGGATAGGCCCAGCCAAACCGAACTTGCTCGAGTCGCAGACAAGGGTGATCTCGCGGGCGGCTCTAATCAGGGCCCGCTTGGTCTCGGCGACCTCCACGCTGCGTTCGGCCAGACCCTTCTCGACATCAACGCCATAGGTGGCGAGAAAGAGCCGATCGGCGAATATCTCGGAGAACGAGCGGGCAATCTCGTGCGCGGTTGTCGACAGTGTCTTCGGATTGAGCCGGCCGCCGCAGACGAGAACCTCGACGCCACTCCTTGCGCCAGCCTCCAGCGCGATATTGAGCGCCGGCGTGACGACGGTGATGCCGCAATTCTCCGGCAACTGACGGGCAATCTCGATGGTGGTCGTGCCCGAGTCGAGAAGCACCGTCTGCCCCGGCCGGATCGATTGCGCGGCCGCGCGGCCGATGCGGATCTTCGCCGCGCTGTTGGCGGCCGATCGCAGGTCGAAGGCGGTGTCTTCGATGCTTTCGAACTGGGAAATCGCGCCACCATAGGTCCGCTGGACTAGGCCGTCGGCCGATAGCGCGTCGATGTCCTGGCGGATCGTGACGGTCGATACGCCAAACCGGCCGGACAGTTCGGATGTTCGAACGAATCCGGTCTTGCGAACGAGGCGGGCAATCGACTCCCGGCGACGTTGATTGATCAGGCGTGCCATGGGGCTTGTCCTAAGACACGCCGATTGACTTTACAATTGGAAAGCTAATACCTTTCGACTTAGAAAGAAACCTGGGCGGGAGAACCGCCCGAAAAGGGAGGAGCGGATGGCGAAAACCATCGCGCTGCTGGCAACGCTCGACACCAAGGGGGCGGAGGTCGGCTATATGCGCGACCTGATAACCGGCCGCGGCCATCGTGCACTCGTGATCGATTCCGGGGTCGTCGGCGAACCGGCTACCAAGCCCGATATTTCGAATCGGGCCGTGGCAGAAGCCGGCGGCAAGTCGCTCGATGAACTCCGCCTCCGCGCCGATCGCGAGGAGGCGGCGCCGGTTATGGCGGCCGGCGCAACGACGATCCTTCGCAAGCTGGTGGACGACGGCGACGTGCACGCCATCGTCGCGCTCGGCGGCACGCAGGGAACGACGCTTTCGACTGCGGTCATGCGTGCTCTCCCTTACGGGTTTCCGAAAGTGATGGTTTCAACCATGGCGTCCGGCAATGTCGCACCGTGGGTCGGCACCAGCGACATAACCATGATGTTCTCGGTGACCGATATCATGGGCCTCAACCCGTTCATGCGGCGAATTCTAGCCAATGCGGCGGGTGCGGCCTGCGGCATGGCAGAGGTTGAGCTGTCGACGATAGAGGGGCGGGCGCTGGTCGCAATCACTACGGTCGGAATCACCACGGCCGGTGCGATGGCGGCTGCCAGGGTGCTGGAAGACGCGGGCTACGAGACGATCGTCTTCCACGCCGTCGGAACCGGTGGCCGCGCCATGGAAGAGATGATGCGGCAAGGACTGATCGGCGCCGTCCTCGACTACTCCACGATCGAGGTCTCAAACGAAATGCACCACGCGCTGCTCGCGGGCGGTCCCGACCGGCTGACGACCGCCGGCAACCTCGGCCTGCCGCAGGTTATTTGCCCGGGCGCGGTTGAAGTGCTGGTCTTCAACGAGCCCGAGACCGTGCCGGCCCGCTACGCCGGTCGACGGCTCGTCCGGCACAGTCCGCAGATCACCGACCTCCGGCTCAACCGTGAGGAAATGGCCGATGTCGGACGGGAAATCGGCAGGCGGCTTCAGGCGACCAGCGATGATGCGGTGTTCCTCATTCCGACCGCTGGCTACGACAGCTACGCCACCGCCGGTGAGGCGCTCTCCGACCCCGAATCCGACGCCGCGTTTGTTGCCACGCTTCGCGAAACGGCGCCGCGGAACGTGCGGATCATCGAGCGGACGCTCGATATCAACGATCCCGCCTTCGCGGCGGAAGCGGCGAATACGCTCATCGGCCTGATCCGGGCGCGGGCTCACTGAACGTGGCGGTCCGCTACACCCGCCCGGAGTGCCTGGCGCGCCTTCGCGACGAGATCGCCGCCGGGCGGAACCTGCTTATGACCGGGGCGGGCAACGGCATTGCGGCGAAGTTCATCGAGCGCGGCGGCGCCGATCTGATCGGCGTCTACAACACCGGGTATTTCCGGATGCAGGGCTATGGCTCGCTTGCCGGCATGCTGCCCATCCTCGACTCGAACGAGCTGATCTTCCGGATCGCGGAGCGCGAGGTTCTGCCCCAGGTCAAGTCGACACCCGTGATTGCCGGAGTGGCCGGAGTTGATCCGATCCGTGACATGGAGCGTTTCCTGAAATCGCTCCGCGAAATCGGCGTTTCCGGCGTTCACAATTTTCCGACGGTAGCCTGGTTCGATGGCAATTTCCGGCGCTCGCTCGAAGCGACCGGTCTGGGCTACGAGCACGAAATCCGCATGCTGAAGCTGGCGCGTAGCCTCGACATGCTGACCATCGGCTACGCCTTCAACGCCGTGGACACGCGGCGGCTGATGCTCGAAGCGGCACCCGACATCTTCATCTTCCATGCCGGTATAACCGGCGGCGGGTCGACGGGCGATGCGGCGGCGGCTTCGCTCGAGGACACCGCCAGACGGAGCGAGCGGCACTTCGCCATCGCCCGCAAGATCAAGCCCGACGTGATCCTGCTTGCCCATGGCGCGGCCATCGTCGACCCCGAGCATGCGCACGCCATGCGCGAGTTGACGCGCTGCGACGGCGTCCAGCTCGGCTCCAGCATCGAGCGGATGGCCATTGAACGCCCGATTGAGGCCCGGACTTCGGCCTTCAAGACGGCAAAGCCCGTTCGATCGAGATAGCTGGCGTGCCGCTGGTGCCGTTTGCCCACATGATGAAAGCGGCTGCCGAGGGCGGCTACGCCGTCG
This sequence comes from Hyphomicrobiales bacterium, assembly GCA_038323025.1. Lineage (GTDB taxonomy): Bacteria > Pseudomonadota > Alphaproteobacteria > Rhizobiales > Kaistiaceae > JAFKKF01. The sequence continues at coordinate 8,633 of JBBQGL010000129.1, read as the reverse complement.
GCTATTTCGAGAGCTGGAACCTTGAGTCGCTTTTGGCGGTCGCCGATGCCGCCGAGGCGGAGCGGGCACCCGTAATTCTCGGCTTCAGCGGCATCTACCTGCCGCATCCCGACCGTGCCGTCGTCGATCCCTTGGCGGTCTATGCCTCCATGGGGCGCGTGGTTGCGGAGAGACTGACCGTTCCCGCGGTCCTCCTGTTCAACGAGTCGCCGAACCGGCAATGGGTCGCCGATGCCATCGATTCCGGATTCAACCTCGTCATGTTTAGCGACGGGAACCTGGGCGAGAACGAGAGCCAGGTCGTGATCCGCGCGTTGGCGCAGACGGCCCACGCCAGGGGCGCGGCGATCGAAGCGGAGGTCGCTCCGCTGCCCGGCGTCGGCGGAGAAGCGACCGGCGAAGACAGCGACCGCCGTCTCACGGATCCGGATGTTGCACGCCGCTTTGTCGAGGAAACCGGGATCGATGCGCTCGCCGTCAATGTCGGGCAATTACATCTTCATGGCCGGCGGATGGTGCGGCTCGACCTAGAGCGCGTTGCGAACCTGGCGAAGCTGCCGGTCCCGCTCGTTCTTCATGGTGCATCGTCGGTGGACCCGCATGACCTCCAGGCGGCCATCCGGCTCGGCATCCGCAAGATCAATGTCGGCAGCCGTCTGAAACAGTCGTTTCTTGCCGCCATGCATGAGGCAGCGAACCGATCCGCCGCGGTCAATCCATACGAGGCAATCGGCTCGGGCCTTGCGGCTGACGTGATGGTCGCCGGCCGCCTCGCCATGCAGGCGGAAGTTCAGCAGCTGATGAAACTCTTCGGTAGCGCGGGAAAGACAAGACCGTGAAGCACCCGATCGTTGTCCCGCATCTCGGCGCCACCGGCGGCGACGTGAAGATCGTCGAATGGCATGCCGCCGAGGGAGCTGCCGTGGAAGCGGGAACGGCCCTTCTGACGGTGGAGACCGACAAGTCGACGGTCGAGGTGGAAGCGTTCCGGTCCGGCCATCTTCGCCTCATCGTTGCTGTCGCTGGCACGGACAAGGCGCCGGGAGAGATCATAGCGTGGCTGACCGATACGGCCGATGAGCCCATGGACGAGCCCTCGCTGCCCGCACCGGCTCCGGACACGTCGCTTTCTCAAGCACCGTCGAAGCCGCGGCCTTCGCCGACACCCTGGCAGTCCGCGAAGCCAGTCACCCGGCGGGCCGAACCCCCCGACCGCCGGCCTGCCGCCGAGCGCCTGAGGGACGCTTTCGCCAGGATGGTTCTGATCCGCCGCTACGAGGAACACCTCTACCAGCTGTTCCTGCAGGGAATCGTCCCCGGGACGCTGCACCAATGCCAGGGCCAGGAAGCCGTGGCGGTCGGCGTCTGCTCGGCGCTCAGGCGCGACGATCTGGTCTACTCGACGCATCGGCCCGTCGGGCACCTCATCGCCAAGGGCGCCTCGCTTAACGCCATCACCGCCGAGATCTGGGGGAAGGCAACCGGCTGCGTCGGCGGCAAGGGCGGGCAGATGCACCTCGCCGACTTCTCCGTCGGCGCCATGGTGTCGAACGCCATTGTCGGCGCCAACATTCCCATCGCGACGGGAAGCGCGATGGCGTTCCGTCTCCTTGGCGTGGACACTGTCGCAGTCAGCTTCTTCGGCGATGGCGCGTCGAACATCGGCGCGTTCCACGAGGGTCTCAACCTCGCCGCGGTACAGAAGGCGCCGGTCGTCTTCGTCTGCGAGAACAATCTCTATGCCGCCTCGACGCACATCTCCCACACGGCGCGCATTGCCGACCTTTCACTCCGCGCCGCCGGTTACGGCATGCCGGGCGTCACCGTCGACGGCATGGACGTCGAGGCGGTCTTTCGCGCAGCCGCAACGGCCGTTGCCCGCGCCCGCGCCGGCAAAGGGCCGACGTTGATCGAGGCGAAGACCTACCGCTACCGTGGCCACTCGCGCGGCGATCCCGGCGGCTATCGCACCAAAAACGAACATGCGGAATGGACGGAGAAGGACCCGGTCGAGCGGCTGCGGGTGCGGCTGGTGGACGTCCTCCATGTCCGCCCCGAGACGCTGACGGCACTCGAGGCGGAAGCTCAGGCGAAGGTGGAGGCGGCGGTCGCCTTCGCGCTGGCCAGTCCGGACCCTGATCCGGCCTCGGCGCGCGAGCATGTGTTCGTCGAGGAGGCCGCATATGGCTGAGCGAACCGCAACCACGCGGATGGGGATGGCCGAGGCGCTGCGCGATGCGATGCGCATCGCCATGGCGACCGACCCGACCGTCTTTCTGCTGGGTGAAGATATTGGCGTGCCGGGAGGCTTCGGCGGCGGATTCACGGTTACGCTCGGCCTTTCCGAAGAGTTCGGGCGCGACCGCGTCATCGATACGCCCATCTCCGAGGGCGCCATCGTCGGCGCGGCGGTCGGGGCGGCGATGGCGGGGACGCGGCCCGTTGCCGAGATGCAGTACGGCGACTTCGTCTTCTGTGCCATGGACCAGGTCGTCAATCAGGCAGCCAAGATGCACTACATGAGCAACGGCCAGGTCCGCGTGCCGATGGTGCTGCGCTTGCCCGTGGGCGCCTCCCAGCGCGGCGCGCAACACGGTCAGTCGAGCGAAGCCTGGTTCATGCACACCCCCGGCCTGAAGGTGGCCTGTCCGTCCACGCCCTACGACGCCAAGGGCTTGCTGCTTGCCGCTATCCGCGACGACAATCCGGTGATCTTCCTCGAGCACAAGCTGCTTTACGGAGGCAAGGGCACGCGGAAGGAAAGCGCCTCGATCGCGTTTGGCGTCGACGTGCCAGACGGTGACTACGAGATTCCACTTGGAACAGTCGCAACCGTCCGCGAAGGCGCCGACGTGACGATTGTCGCCAACATGCTGATGGTGCACCGGGCTCTTACGGCCGCTGAGGAACTCGCCGCCGGGGGCATCGAGGCCGAGGTCATCGACGTGCGCTCCCTCGTGCCGCTCGACATGACGACAATTGAACGGTCGGTCCACAAAACCGGACGCCTTGTCATCGTCGAGGAAGACCACCTGACCGGCGGATGGGGAGCGGAGATCGCGGCGCGCGTCGGCGAAACTTGCTTCGGGATTCTGCGGGCGCCTATCCGTCGCGTCGCCGGTCCCGACACGCCCATTCCCTGTGCGCTGTCCCTTGAACGAACGTTCGTCCCTGACGTGGCAAGGATCGTTGCAGCCGTTCGGTCACAGGTCACGCCAGCGGTCGCGTAGTGTCCTCCGGACACGGTCGGGCATCCTTGCCATCGTGACTTGGCGGCAGCTCAGTCCCCGGGCTCGAACGCTCTTCGCAGGGGTCGTTCCCGGTGGGTCAGCGACTACCAAATTGATCGACGGATAGGTCTGGTTGAGATCGTCGTAGCCTGCTCTTCCAGATGGGGACGCCGCGGTCGACCGACAGTGTCCTCGGACTGTTTGCACCGTTTCCGCTGTTCACTTCGATGATTTGCGTTTGACAGAAAAGGGCTCCGTCATCCAGTATCCGGGTATGTATCAGATAGACTGATAAACGAAGGGCTTGGGGGATTCTCGGTGAAGGCACGCGTCTCAATCCATGCGGATTTCAAGCTAGGCACGATAGACGACCGCATCTACGGAGCGTTCCTCGAACATCTCGGGCGCGGGGTTTATGGCGGGATCTACGAACCCGGTCACAAGACCGCGGACGAGGAAGGCTTCCGGAAGGACGTGCTCGATCTCGTCCGCGACCTCAACCTCCCGCTGGTCCGCTATCCCGGGGGCAACTTCGTCTCCAACTACAATTGGGAAGACGGCATTGGGCCGAGGGACAAGCGGCCGGCTCGCCTCGATCTCGCGTGGAAGACGACGGAGGACAATCAGGTCGGGACCGACGAATTCATCCGCTGGTGCAGGAAGGCAGGCACATCGCCGATGCTCGCCGTCAATCTCGCCACCAAGGGCTTCACCGAGGCCCTGGCAATGCTTGAGTACTGCAACCACCCGGGAGGCTCTTACTGGAGTGACCTGCGCAAGCAGAACGGGTCCAAGGATCCCCACAATGTCAGGGTCTGGTGTCTCGGAAACGAGATGGACGGGCCGTGGCAGATGAACCACCGCACCGCCTACGAATACGGCCGTGTCGCCAACGAAGTCGGTCGTGGGATGAAGGTGTTCGACTCCTCGCTGGAGCTGGTCGCCTGTGGCTCGTCGCACATGAACATGCCTACGTACCCGGCGTGGGAAGCCGAGGTGCTGACCGAATGTTACGACAACGTCGACTTCATCTCGCTCCACACCTATTGGGACAACTGGGACAACGACTACCTGAACTTCGTCGCCAAGTCGGTCCCGCTCGAGCGCTACATCCGCACGGTGGGCGGCATCATCGGTTACGTGAAAGCGAAGAAGCGCTCCCAGCACAACGTTTACATTTCATTTGACGAGTGGAACGTCTGGTATCACTCGCGCAAGCAGGGCATCAGCGACGGAGACGGGGTCAACTGGCGGAAAGCGCCGCACATCCTCGAGGACGTCTATAACTTCGAGGATGTTCTCCTCGTCGGTTGCGCGCTCAATACCTTCATCCGCAATTCCGATATCGTGAAAGTCGCGTGCATCGCACAGCTGGTGAACGTGATTGCTCCGATCATGACGGAAGACGGCGGTCCGGCATGGAAGCAAACCACCTATTTCCCTCTCCAGTACGCTTCGCTCTACGGGCGCGGCGATGCGCTCAACGTCGCGGTGGATGGGCCGACGTATAGCGCCAAGGTCGCTGAGGACGTGCCGTACCTCGATGTCGCGGCCGTGAAGAACGTCGGCGGCAAGACGCTGACTTTGTTCATTGTCAACCGCCACCCCGACGAGGACATGTCGATCGACGTCAGCATGGCCGGCTTCAAGCCGACCGCGGTCGAGCAGCACATGACGATCGCTCATCCGGATCTCCGCGCGACCAACACCGCCAAGGCCCAGAACAGCGTCGCGCCGGCAAGGGGCAAGCGTGTTGCTCTGCGCGACGGCGCCCTGAAGGGAATGCTTCCTCCCCGGTCCTATCACCTCATCCGCGTCAGTATCTGAGCGGACTGGGACCGTGAAGCCTGACCGGGTGGCGATAACAACGCCCCCGGTCTTTTTTTTGTATCCAATATAATGATATATATCATCATATAATTGACCGGCCCGACCACCCCCTGTATCTTCAAAGGGCGGCAAAAGCCGTTGCCAACCAAATAGCGAGACAAGATCGGGCAATAGAAATCGCGCACGGCAGGGCTGAGGCGGAGTGGGAGCAATTCCTCGGCAACTACGCTCCGGGACGAACCCGGACGCAGCAATGGACTCGCAATCGCGTCCGTATGGGAAAAGGGAGGAACAGCATGAATCCTGTGATGAAGAAGGTCCTCGCCACGGCGGCATTCATTGCCATTGCCGCGACGGCGCAGGTCCAGGCGAAAGAAACGGTCGTCTGGTGGGATTTCCTCGGCGGCGGTGACGGCATCCGCATGAAGAAGCTCATCGAAGACTTCAACACCCGAGCATAAGGACAGCATCGAAATCCAGGCGACAACCCTCACATGGGGCACGCCCTTCTATTCGAAGGTCCAGACGTCGACAGCCGTCGGCGAGGGCCCCGACATCATGACCTATCATGCCTCGCGCATTCCACTCGGTGTGAGCCAAGGCTCGCTTTCCGAGATCACGGCCGACGACATGAAGAAGATGGGCCTCAGCGAAGCGAGCTTCGCCAAGGCACCGTGGGGCGCGGTGCACGTCGACGGCAAGCAATATGCGGTTCCGTTCGACCAGCACCCGATCGTGCTCTACTACAACAAGGACAAGCTCGCCGCCGCCGGACTACTTGGCGACGACGGATTGCCGAAGGGTCTCAACGGCATCGACAACTTCGCTGCCGCGATGAAGAAGGTGCAGGACGGTGGTACGAAATACGGCGTCGCCACGCTGACCGCGAACGGCGACTTTGCCTACCGCACGTTTGCCTCGCTGCTCTGGGGGCACGTAGAAACGGCGTAGCCAAGCCATTTCAATGGCTTGGCTTGCAATCTGGCAATCAATCGCCATGAGAATTGCCTTGGCTGTCGGCGGCGACCGGGCTAGAGGATTTGCCGTGCATCAAGAAGGCGCTGGTCAGCGCCGCCAACCTGCCTTCTCCGGCAAGGTGGTCAAACGATGCGGCCGGTAGCCCGGCAACCAAGGAGCCTGACCATGATGGACTTAGCCACCATGCGCGAACGCGAGGCCAGGGTGCTCGCCGACGCCGGGATCACGCTGCCCGCCCTGCCTAAGCCCGGCAAGGTGGTCTCTCGCGATGCGCCCGCCATTCCGGCCGAAGGAGGTCGACCATGAGCCCGCAACTGACGCCCGATAACTTCCGCGCCGATCTCGACGACGACGACCTGGCCCGGCTGCGGGTGATCGGGATCGATCACGGCCTCAGCGATCTCGGCGAGGTGTCAGTCGATGAGCTCGATTACTTGCTGCGCGGATCGCGGCTCTACTATCGCCCACAGGATCGCGCCATGCTCGACCGGTTGGCCGGGCGCGGGCTGATGATCCGGCGCAGCGACATCCGCGTCTCCGCCGACCGGCCGACCTGGGCCTGGCGCACCGAGGAAGGTCCGCCCGCACCGGGATGCGACCGCAGCGCCCTGGCGCTCTACCGGCTGACCGCCCTCGGCCGTGCCTTGCTTGAGCAGCTGTTGAAGCGGGCGTTGTAACCCGCGCTGGGTGTTCTGCTGCGTCGGGTTCGATGAAATGGTGTAGGCTGGGCGCGATACCAATGGACGGGGCGCATAATGCTGAAGCCCCCCCCCCGTCGATCACCACCTCCGAAAGTTTCCCCTCGAACGCAAATGATCTTCGACCTCTATCACTTTCGGAAGGCGCAAGCCGCACGCGCGACTGACGTGTTCGCTTACGACAAAATCCCACCCGCGCTCCGCGTGCAGGTTGTCATGATCTTAAAGGACGCCTTGGGCGTTCACCCCCGGCAGGGGGCCTACATGGAAGGGTTCTGGGAACCGCTTCGAAGCATATTGTGCAGAGAGTTTGGCGTCTTTTCGTTGTGCGGAGAGCGCGGCGCGGACGAGGACGTCCGAAAGTTTCTCGTCACGACAAATAGCGTCGATGAATTTCTCTCGACGGTGGAAGCCGCTTTTCGGATCGTCGAGAAGGCTGTTCCGCAGGATGTGGAAACAAAATCCGTCTTGGAAATATCCCAGGGGGCCGAGGAAGCGGTTAATGAGCTGAACCAGCGATTTCTGAGAGCCGGGCTGGGATACCAATACAACGATGGAATTGTCATTCGCGTTGACAATGCGAAGATGCACCGAGAGGTCATCCTCCCCGCACTTGCCTTCCTGGCCGACGCGCGATTTGCTGGTGCCAACGACGAATTCCGTGCCGCTCACGAGCACTATCGAGCCGGTGAGTACAAAGATTGCGCCGTCGACGCCCTTAGTTCCGTCGAGAGCGTCATGAAGACAATTTGCGGCTCGTTGGGCATCCCATACGACCGAGGTGCTGGTGCCGCTGATCTTGCAAAGCTGCTAAAGAAATCCGACCTGTTCCCGGATTACCTGGACAAGTCTTTTGAGCAGCTCACGGCCACTCTTTCCTCTGGGTTGCCGTCTGTTCGAAACGAAGCCGGCTCGCACGGTCAGGGTCCTGAGATTAGGACTGTGCCCGCGTACGTCGCGAGCTACGCCCTGAATTTAGCGGCCAGCAAGATACTTTTTCTTGCCGACGCTTTCGCCGATAAGGAGCGCCGATCAAAATAGACCGGGTCGCCCAGGGGGGGAAAGATACCGCGAAGGACACCTTCGCCATGCTGAAGCTCGTTTTGGCAGGGTTGATCGTCGCCGTTGTAGGGGCTGGTGGTGCTGTCGCAGGACCGCTGGAGGATGGCGATGCCGCTCTTCAGCGCGGCGACTACGCGACAGCGCTGAAGGTTTGGCGACTGCTCGCCGACCAAGGCAACCCTGTGGCGATGATCGACCTCGGTGGGATGTACGAGCTGGGACAGGGCGTGCCGCAGGACTTTGCTGAAGCCGTGAAGTGGTATCGGCTTGCAGCTGATCAGGGCGACGTCGAGGCCCTGGCTGTGCTCGGCCTAATGTACGAAACGGGGCAGCGCGTGCGGGCTGACTACGTGCTCTCGTATATGTGGTTCAGCCTGGCTGCGGCCAGTCAGCCGGACGGCCCCAAACGCCATTACTATGTAAGCGAGCGCGACCGCGTTGCGACTTTGATGACATACGACCAGGTCGCCGAGGCGCAGCGGCTGGCGCGCGAGTGGAAGCCAAAGCCGAAACAGTGAAGCGGGTGTGCGAATGAACGAGTTCGTTCTCACGATCACTATGATCCTCTCGTCAGCTGGCCCAACTACCATCGAAGCTCGGTTCGCGTCGTTGGCTGACTGCAACTCAGCTCGCGTCGCAGTGCTCAAGCAGGGGGCTCTCGTTGGCGCGCATCTGGGAATCGCCAGGTCGCCCATTGTGAAGGGTTTCGGATGCCGGCCATCGCGAACGTCGCCGCATGCACCGTGGCCGGCGTTCGAAAGCCTCCAAAGGAGGAAATCGCGGGACGAGATAGGCGGGTCGGTGGCGCAGCTCTATGGCGATTTGACCGCGGCCG
>JBBQGL010000128.1:0-12043 GCA_038323025.1 Hyphomicrobiales bacterium | reverse complement strand
TGTGCTGGCCGCGGTCATCACCCAGTTCCCGTTCGTCGAGAAGGTGGTGACGCCGTACATTCTCCTTCTCGTGACGACGCCGATGCTGGCCCTTGTGCCGCTTCTGATCCTGCGCTTCGGTTTCGGCAGCGAGCCGCGCATTATCGCGGTGGCCCTGGCGAGCGGCCCGATGGTGATGATCAATTCCGCGACCGGGTTCCGCCGCGTGGATCTGGCGAAGATCGCCCTCGCCCGCTCGTTCGGCGCCGGGACGCTGCAGATCTTCACCAAGATCCGCATTCCGATGGCCATGCCGATGATCATCGTCGGCCTGATGGTCGGCTCGATCTTCGGGCTCCTGACCACGGTCGGCGCGGAAATGGTTGGCGGCGCGGAAGGGCTGGGCAACCGGCTGACCTACTACTCAGCGCTTATCCGCATGCCGCAGTTCTTCGCGATCATTCTCATTCTCGCGATCATCGGAATTTCGATCTATGTCTTCTTCTTCTGGCTGGGGAAGAAATGGGCGAGCTGGGAGGCTTAAGCCAGAAATTCGGAACAGGCGAACGATCTCAAGATCGAGAGAGGAAAGTCACAATGAACAAAATGATGATCAACCGTCGCCGTCTCTTGTCACTTACCGCTGCCGGCGTTTCGGTCGCCGCGCTTGGCGGACTGGGCGGTGTCCGTAAGGCTTTCGCGGCCGACAAGATCCGCTGGGTCTCGCCGCGCGGCACGATTGAGGTGCTGGACGACTACCCCTACCACGTTGCCAAGAAGTTCGGCTATTTCGGCGACATCGAGACCACCCTCGAGCCCGGCCCCTCGGACGCGACGGCTTGCGTGAAGCTCGTCGACCAGAACCAGGCGGACGTGGGCTACCCGTCGCCCGGCGTCTTCTCGCTTGGCCTGACCCAGGGGATTCCGATCGTATCGGTGTTCGAGATGGGTGGCGCCGACGTGTTCGACTTCGCCTTCCGCAAGGGCGAGGCGCCGAAGGACATCAAGGCGCTCGAGGGCAAGACCATCGTGCTCGGCAGCGCCGGCTGGCAGGCGATCGCCGATCCGATGCTGAAGGCGGCGGGCGTCGACATCAGCAAGGTCAAGTACGTCGATGCCGGCTGGCCGACCTGGGGCACCGCCGTCATGCAGGGCAAGGGCGACACGGCTCTCTCGTGGGAAGGGCTGCGCGCCCAGTGGAAGGGCCAGGGCCTTGACTTCGACTATATCCTCGGCCGCAACTTCTCGAAGCTCCCGGCCAACAGCTTCATCATCCGCAAGGCCGATTTCGACGATGCGGCGAAGCAGAAGGTGTACGCGACCTACCTCAAGGGCTGGGCGGCGGGCCTTGAATTCGGCAGGCTCAACCCGCGGGCCGCAACCCAGATCGTCATGGAGCAGTTCCCCGGCCTCGCCTCGCAGATGAACCCGGCCGTGGCCACCGAATCCCAGATGCAGCTGGCGAACGTGTTCTCCGGGCGCTGGGACGAGCGCAAGAAGTGGGGCTTCCACATCCTCGATTCCTGGAAGCTGTTCTTCGACACCGGGCGGGCGATCGGCCAGATCTCCGGCGACTTCAAGCTCGAGGACGTGGTCAAGAACGATCTGATCGATACGGCCAACAGCTTCGACGCCGCCAAGGTCAAGGCGGATGCCGAGGGCTTTGCGCTTTCGGACGACTACAAGAAGGTCGACGTCGCGGCGATTCAAGCCGCGCTCTAAGGCGACTTCGGGGCGGCCGGCAGCCGGCCGCCCCCTTTCTTCCCCGGGGGTCATCATGTCGCTCGTCTTCGATCATGTCGGGATTACCGCCTACGAGCCGATGCCGGGCGAGAACTGGATCGAGCAGAGCCGCTGCTGGGTGACGAGCCCGCGCGACCATCCCGAAAGCATCGAGTTCCTCCGTTACGAACCGGACTCGACGGTGCCGGAACTGGTCAAGAAAAATCCGCACGTCGCCTTCCGCGTGGCGGAGATCGAACCGCACATAAAGGGCCAGCAGATCCTCATTCCGCCGTTCGTCGTCGCCGGCTTTGTCGAGGCGGTGTTCATCTGGAAATACAACACCGTCTTCGAGTACATGCGCTACCTGAAGGACGGCTGGTTCGAGAAATAGCCGGGGGCGAGACGTGCAGCGCGGAACGCGACATCGAAACTTCCAATGAGCTACCGGGCGATCTACGCCTATGCGTGGGACCTGATCGAACGGGGCGTTCCCGCGGCAGTCGATGAAATACGCCGGCTGGGGCTGAACACGGTCACGATGGCCGGCGCCTATCATGCCGGCAAGTTCATCCGCCCCCGTGGCAAGGCCGGAAAGATCTATTTCCCGGAAGACGGCACCGTCTATTTCAGGCATGAGCCCAGCCGCTACGGCGCCATCAAGCCGGTCGCCAACCATCTGGTCGCCGAGCACGATGTCTTCGCTGATCTCCTGAAGACGAAGTCGGTGGCGGTGAATGCCTGGCTGGTTCTCCTCCACAACACCCGCCTCGGCGAGACCTACCGCGAGGCGACGGTGCAGAACACCTTCGGCGACCGCTACGTCTATTCGCTCTGCCCGTCCAATCCGGACGCACGTCACTATGCGGTTGCGGTCTGCAAGGACATCACCGACCGCTACCCCATTCTCGGTCTTTCGATCGAGACGCCGGGTTTCATGCCGTACGTCCACGGCTACCATCATGAGTTTGCGTTGATCCGCCAGAACCCCTGGTTCGACAACAACCTCGGGCTCTGTTTCTGCCCGCATTGCATGGCCGGCGCCAAGGCGGCCGGGATCGATGCCGAGCGCTTGCGGGCGCGCATTCGCACCGACGTCGAGTCCTATCTCGCCGACGATTTCGATCTGCCTGGCGACATGGGCGAAGCGTTCTGGCTGGCCGACACCCGCTCCGACGGCGACCTCGGCAGGTTCCTGACGTGGCGATCGACGGTCGTCACCTCATTGGTCGGTGAAATTCGGGCAGCCGTGCGAAGCGACGCCGCGATCGCCATTATTCCCTCGGTCGCACGGCCGACCGGGGGGGCGTGGTACGAGGGCAGCGATCTTGCCGCCCTGGCCAGGACAACCGGCATCATCGAGGCGTGCTTCTACGAGCCCGCGGTCGACCGCGTGCTCGCCGATGCGTGGGATCTCAAGCGCCGGCTCACCGGCAAGGGCCACATCCGCGGGATTCTACGGCCAGCCTTCCCCAATCTCGATAGCGCGGCAGCCGTCTCCGGGGCGGTGGCCGGGCTGCATGCGGCCGGCATCGAAGACGTCGCGTTCTACAACTACGGCTTCCTTCGCCAACGTAACCTCGACTGGATCGGTGCGGCACTTGCCGCCGTAGGAGGCTGAGCGTGTCCTTCAAGAACAAGGTGGTCGCCATCACGGGAGCGGCCGGCGGCATCGGCCAGGCTCTCTGCCGCCATTTCGGCGCGGCCGGCGCTGCGATCGGCGCGCTCGACCGCAGCGCGGCGGTCACCGCGTTTGCCGGGAAGCTCAGCCAGGAAGGCATCAAGGCGGCCTCGGCGGTGTTCGATATCGCCGACATCGATGCCGTTGCCGCGGCCTTCGCCAGGATCGAGGCGGAGCTCGGCGCGGTCGATATCCTGGTCAACAACGCCGGCGTCTCCGACGTGCCGTCCCTCGCCGCGACGACGCCCGCCGACTGGCGCCGCATGGTGGATACCAACCTCAACGGCGCCTACTACTGCGCCTATGCGGTCCTGCCGGGCATGACGGCGCGGCGCTCCGGCGCGATCGTCAATATCGGCTCGGTCAACGGCTTCGGCGCGCTCGGCGACCCGGCTTACAGCGCCGGCAAGGCCGGGATGGTCAGCCTCACCCAGGCGCTCGCCATGGAATACGGGCGCTACGGCATCCGCGCCAACATCGTCTGTCCCGGTACGGTGCGCACGCCGATCTGGGAGGAGCGCGTAGCGCGCAATCCGGCGATCCTCGAACAGTTGCGCAAGTGGTATCCGCTCGGCCGCGTCGTCGACCCGGTGGACATCGCCCGGGCCGTGGCATTCCTCGCCTCCGACGATGCCGCGGCGATTACCGGTGTAGCGCTCCCCGTCGACTGCGGGCTGACCGCCGGCAACATCGTCATGGCGCGGGAACTGACGCTGGAAGATTTCTGAGCCGGTCAGGAAGAAAAGAGCGGGAGGGGCACGTGGACAGGTTGCGGATCGGCGTCATCGGCCTTGGCTGGTTCGGTGAAATTCACTGCGAGGCGATCGTCGGCATTCCCAATCTCGAGCTCGCCGCGCTTTGTACCCGCACCGAAAGCCGCCTCGGCGAGATGGCGAAGAAGTTCAACGTCGCCAAGACGTACACCGACTATCGCCGGATGCTCGCCGACCCGGACATCGACGCCGTCTCGATCGTGACCATGTGGGACCAGCACACCGCCCCGGCCACTGAGGCGCTCGCCGCCGGCAAGCACGTATTCCTGGAAAAGCCGATCGCCAGCACGGTCGCCGACTGCCGGACGATCATCGCCGCCGCGAAGAACGCGAGGGGAATCCTGCAGATCGGCCACATCTGCCGGTTCAACCCACGCTATCGCTCAGCCAAGGAAGCGATCGCCGCCGGCCGCATCGGCAAGATCGTGTCGCTGGCCTCGCGCCGCAACATCCCGGCGGCATGGACCCCGACCATCCTCAACAAGATCGGGCCGATCGTGGGCGACGCCATCCACGACACGGATCTCATGCTCTGGTTCACCGAGGACCGCGTGGTCAGCGCGTATGCGCAGACGGTCGACGTGCGCGGCCTCAAGCATCCCGATATCGGCCAGACCATGTACCGCTTCGCCGGCGGCGCCACCGCGACGCTGGAGACGGTATGGTGCATGCCCGAAAAGACGCCCTACGACATCGACGAGCGCATGAACATCGTCGGGACCGAAGGCTTCATCCAGATCCAGGACACCTTCCCCAATCTCGGCATCGCCGGGAGGGACAAGTTCCACAGTCCCGATTCCACCTACTGGCCGATGTTCGAAGGCGTGCGCGGCGGCGCCCTGAAGGAGGAATTCTCCTACTTCGCCAACTGCGCGCTGAAGGGCATCAAGCCGGCGATCGGCACGCCCGAGGACGCCATGCTGGCCCTTCAGGCGACACTCGCGGCGGAAGAATCCGCCCGCACCGGCCAGGTGGTGAAGATCGCTTAGCCGCCTGCGGGCCCGCCTGCCGGCACGGATCTCAGAATTCTTGGGGAGACTGAACGTGGCAAAGAAACGGGTTCTCGTCGTCGGCCTCGGCAACATGGGCATGTCCCACGCGCTCGCCTACACCCGGCTGCCGGAGGTGGAGGTGGTTGCCGTCTGCACCCGCCACATCGATGCCGTGAAGCTGCCGGCAGCCTTGGCAAAAGCGAAGAAATACAAGGACTTCGACCAGGCGCTCCGGGAAACCAAGCCCGACATCGTCTCGATCAATACGCTCCCCGATACTCATGCCGACTACGCGATCAAGGCGATGGAGGCTGGCGCCCATGTCTTCGTCGAAAAGCCCCTCGCCGAGACCGTGGCGAGCGCTCAAGCGGTGGTCGACACGGCACGGCGCACCGGCAGGAAGCTGGTCGTCGGCTACATCCTTCGCCAGCATCCGTCGTGGATCAGGTTCATCGAGATCGCCCGGCAGCTCGGCACGCCGCTGGTCTTCCGCATGAACCTCAATCAGCAGTCCAACGGCGAGACCTGGGCCTGGCACAAGCGCCTGATGGATTCATTCCCGCCGATCGTCGATTGCGGCGTCCACTACGTCGATGTGATGTGCCAGATGACCAAGGCGAAGCCGGTCCGTGTCCAGGCGATGGGCGCCCGCCTCAGCCAGGAGGTCAAGGAATACAACTATGGCGTCCTCCAGGTGGCCTTCGACGATGGGTCGGTCGGCTGGTACGAGGCCGGCTGGGGCCCGATGATGAGCGAGACGGCCTTTTTCGTGAAGGACGTGATCGGGCCGAAGGGCTCCGTGTCGATCGTCATGGCGGAAAATACCGGCGGCGTGAAATCCGACGATATCAACGCCCACGTCAAGACCAGCCAGATCCTCTGGCATCACACCGACATGGCGAAGCCGGACGAGCGGATCGACATGACGGACGAGCCCGGTCACGACGATCTTTGCCAGCGCGAACAGGCCTTCCTGGTGAAGGCCATCGACGAGGATATCGATCTCGGCGATCACATGGACGATGTGGTGAAGAGCCTGCGCATCGTCATTGCTGCGGACGAATCCGTGAAGACCCATCAGGTAGTTCAGCTCTGAAGACGGGAAATCAGGAAGCGGGAGGCTTGGTCCGGTCGTGGCAACCAACGATTTGTCCTACGTGAGCGCCGCCGACCTGGCGGCTCGCATCCGGCGGCGCGAGATATCGCCGGTCGAGGTGATGGCGGACACAATCGCCCGGATCGAGAAGCGCAACCCGAGCCTCAACGCGCTGATCTTTCTCGGCCTGGATGACGCCCGCAAAGCCGCGGCTGCCGCCGAGGCGGCGGTGATGAAAGGCGAGCCGCTCGGGCCGCTCCACGGTGTGCCCGTGGCGATCAAGGACCTCTTTGACTTCAAGCCAGGCTGGCCGTTCACCTTCGGCGGGGTTCGCGCGATGAAGGGCGCGATTTCATACTGGCACTGTCCTTTCGCCGAGCGCATGGAGAAAGGCGGCGCCATCATCGTCGGCAAGACCAACGCGCCGGTGATGGGCTTCCGGGGCACCTGCGACAACTACCTGTTCGGACCGACGCGCAATCCCTTCGACCTTGAGCGCAATTCCGGCGGATCTTCCGGCGGCAGCGCCGCCGCCGTCGCCGACGGGCTGCTGGCGCTCGCCGAGGGTACCGACGCCGGCGGCTCGATCCGCATTCCCGCGGCATGGTGCGGAGTCTACGGGTACAAGGCCTCGTTCGGGCGCGTGCCGGTCAACATCCGTCCGAACGCTTTCGCCGGCGACCTGCCCTTCGTCTTCGAGGGGCCGATCACGCGCACGGTCGAGGACGCGGCTCTGGCCATGAGCGTGCTCGGCGGCTACGACCCACGCGATCCGCTCAGCCTCGACGAGGACGTCGACTATGTCGCCGCGACGCGCGCCTCGATCCGCGGATGGAAGATCGCGTACAGCCCGGACTTCGATGTCTTCCCGGTCGACAAGAGAATTGCCGCGGCCGTCGAGAAGGCGGTCGCCGCCTTTGCCGAGGCGGGCGCCGAGGTCGAGGTGGTGAAACTCGGCCTCAAGCGCTCGCAGCGCGAGTTGAGCGACGTCTGGTCCCGCCTGATGATGCCGCTGAACCTCGGAGCACTCGACGCGGCCAAGGCCGGCGGGCTCGACCTGCTCCGCGATCATCGCGACGACCTGCCACCGGAATATCTGCGCTGGATCGAGTACGGGCTGACGCAGACGGCGAACGACCTCCGCGCCGACCAGGCCATTCGGAGCGAGGTTTACGACGCGATCCAGGGCGCGCTTTCGGCGCACACCATACTGGTCACGCCGACGCTCGCCTCGATGCCGGTCCTGAACGCCACCGACGGCAACACGGTCGGTCCCTCCGAGATCAACGGCGAGGCGGTCGATCCGCTGATCGGCTGGTGCCTGACCTACCCGGTCAATTTCACCGGCCATCCGGCCGCCTCGATCCCCGCCGGCATGGTCGACGGATTGCCGGTCGGAATGCAGATCATCGGAAGGCGCTACGCCGACGCCGACGTGCTCGCAGCGAGCGCGACCTTCGAAAAGCTGCGGCCGTGGACCGGGACCTACGACATCTGCCGGAATCGCCCGTTGGCTTAAGAGGTCCGGTAGACCGGGGTCGGGATATTCTCGAACCGCGCCTTGATCTGCAGCGCGAGATATAGGGAAAAGAACCGGGAAAGGTGCAGGTTGCCGCCGTGGAACCAGA
The DNA here is from genome assembly GCA_038323025.1 of Hyphomicrobiales bacterium. Lineage (GTDB taxonomy): Bacteria > Pseudomonadota > Alphaproteobacteria > Rhizobiales > Kaistiaceae > JAFKKF01. Next base: position 4,172 of record JBBQGL010000128.1, on the reverse strand, counting down.
GCCCCGGCTGGGCGGTGGGTTTCCACAGGTTGCGCATTTCCCCTTGCCAGGGGCCCGGATCGCCGGGAGTGCCGGAGCCGTAGCCCCAGCAATGACCGATCTTGTCGGCGACCTCGCGTGAGACCAGCCTGGCGACCACCTCGTCCATCGAGCGGTAGCCGGTGGCCTGGACGATGAGGTCGGCGGGGAGTTCGCTCCCGTCCGAGAGAACAACGGAGCGCTCGCGCACCGCGGTGATCTCGACGCCGGATTTCAGCCGGATCTCGCCGTTCGCGATCAGCTCGGAGGCCCCGACATCGATGTAGTAGCCGGAGCCGGTACGGAAGGCCTTCATCATCAGGCCCGATCCGTCGATGCCGAAGTCGAACCTGAAGCCGGCCTTTGCCAGGCGCTGGTAGAAGTCCGCGTCGCGCTCGGCGATGCTCTCGTAGAGCGGGCGCTGCGCTTCCGGCATCAGCCTGAAAGGCGTCGACGCGAAGATCAGGTCGGCCTTCTCGGTTGTGATCCCCTTCTTCACCGCCGCTTCCGAATAGAGGTCGCCGAAGGCCAGCTCCATCAGCGTCTCGGACCTAACCACTGTGGTCGGCGAGCGCTGGAGCATGGTCACATCGGCGCCCTGCTCCCAGAGATCGACGCAGATGTCGTGGGCCGAGCTGTTCGAGCCGATGACGACGCACTTTTTGCCGGCAAAGCGTTCGCCGCTCACGTGCTTGCTCGAGTGGTAGTGCTCGCCAAGGAACCGTTCGGCGCCGGGAAGCCTGATCTCGTTCGGCGGTCCGTAGGCACCGGTCGCGAATACGAGCTGATGGCAGCGCAGGACGGTCGCCTGTCCGTCGCGGGTGACCTGGAGCGTCCATTCCCTGGCCGCCTCGTCGTAGCGGGCGGCGGTGCACTCGGCCGATGTCCAGTAGTCGAGGTCCATCACGCGGGCATACATTTCCAGCCAGTCGCCGAGCTGGTCCTTCGGCGTGAAGACGGGCCAATGGTCGGGAAAAGGCAGGTAAGGCAGGTGGTCGTACCAGACCGGGTCATGCAGGACGAGGGACCGGTAGCGGTTGCGCCATGAGTCCCCTGCCCGCCTGTTCTTCTCGAGAATGATGGTGGGGACGCCGAGGCGCTTCAGCCGCGCGCCCAACGCGATCCCGCCCTGGCCGCCGCCGATGATGACGCAATAGGCCTGCCCGGACCGGGCGCGGTCAGCCGTCTCCATCTCCTTCCGCTCGGCCCAGTTCTTCCGGTTGCGAAAGGCGCCGTGCTCGATGCCCTTCTCGCGGGTTTCGCCTTTCCGTTCCTCGTGCCCCTTCAGCTCGTAGAGGGTGGTGAGGAGCGTCCGGCATTTGTCGCCCTTGAGACGAAGATGGCCCCTGCCTCGCCCCACGGCGGTCTCGAAGCTGACCCACGCCTCAGTCAGTCCGGCGATGTCGGCGGCTTCGCCCTCGATGGTGAACCGGGAGGGGCGCACATCGGCAAGGGTCGCCCCGAGCATTGCGCCGATGGCGGGCGCTCCCTCCAGCGTTATGATATTCCAGGTGAACGCGACGAGGTCGCGCCAGTAGCACTCGGCGTCGAACAGGGCCGTGGCCGCGGCGATATCGTCTCTCGCCAGCGCGGTTTCGAGTGCGCCCAACCAGCGTGTCGCGCGGGCCGTCGGGTTCAAGTCGCTTCCGTCCACTTGTCCTCTCCAGGTCCGTTTCCCGGCGCGCGCACCGTCGCCGGGCAGATGCAGATGGCCTGTCAGGCCAGGTGACTCTATCGCGATGTAAGGTGGTGGAGCACTATCCCGGCTGCGGTTGCGACGTTAAGGGAGTCGAAGCCGGGCGCCATGGGTATGCGGACGCTCCGGGCCCCGGCGATCAGTGCGTCTGGAAGGCCGGGTCCCTCCGCTCCGAGCATGACCGCCATTCGACCGATGCGCACGATATCCGCCAGTTTGAAGTCGCCCGCCGGGCTGAGGGCGATGGCGTCGTAGCCCGACCGGCCAAGTACCTGCAACGGGTCGTCCCCGCTATCGAAGCGCGCGAACGGGACGATCAGCGCCGCGCCGACCGACACCCGGATGGCCTTCCGGTAGAGCGGATCGCAGCAAGTCGGGTCGATGACAACTGCATCGGCCCCGAAGGCCGCGGCGTTCCTGAAGATGCCACCCATGTTGTCGTGGTTGGCGATGCCGAAGAGAGCAACCACCAGGGCACCCTTGCCAAGCCGGTCGAGCAGCACCCCGGCGCTCGGAGCCTCGGCTCGCTTCCCGATGGCGAGGATTCCGCGATGCATGGAGAAGCCGGCGATTTCGTCGAGGACGTTGTGTCGTGCGCTATAGATCGGAACGCCTGCCGGCACCGCGGCAAGCAAAGAGCCCAGCCCTGCAATCCGGCGTTCCGCGATCAGGAGCGAACGAGGCCGGTGCGCGGAGCCGCGGAGAAGGATGCGAACGACGACCTCGCCTTCGGCGATGAATAGCCCCTTCCGCCCGACAAGGTCGCGTTCGCGGATCGAGCGGTAGTCCGCAATCCGCGAATCCTCGGGATCATCAATCGGGATGACCGGTGGAGGGGCAGGAACCTCTGGCAAGAACGCAACGCCCGGCGAGCCCACCAGCCGAAACGCCGGGCTCGGTCTCTGGAGCCTAGTCTGATCGGGCGCGCGGAACAAATCTCGACTGTGTTTCCGGGCGTCGCGTGTGGGATGCAATCGCGAGGCCTGGGCAGGGAACCAAATGGACAGACGCGGCTTAACGCAGGCTTCGTCGCCGCAACGCCGCTTTGGCGGCCTCGTTCGATCAATGGAGAAACCCATGCCCAAGTCGTCACGCCCGGCGAAGCCTCGCACGTCAGGTCAATCGTCGCGCACGGATGACGGGAAGTCGCCTGTGCCCGTTACGGATAAAGCGGCAGATCTTGCGCGGAACACGGTCGATCCGGGAGCCGCGATGAGCGGCAATCAGGGCGTCCTGATTTCGGACGATCAGAACTCACTGAAGGCCGGGGTCCGCGGCCCGACGTTGATCGAAGATTTCCATCTTCGGGAAAAGATCACCCATTTCGATCATGAGCGCATTCCCGAACGCGTGGTGCATGCCCGCGGCGCCGCAGCCCATGGCACCTTCAGGGTGTACGAAGATCTGTCGGACCTGACCAAGGCGGGCGTTCTGACCGACCCCTCGCGCGAGACGCCGGTGTTCGTGCGGTTTTCCACCGTTGCCGGCTCGCGCGGCTCAACCGATGTCGCCCGCGACGTGCGTGGCTTTGCGGTAAAATTCTACACCGAAGAAGGAGTGTGGGATCTGGTCGGCAACAACATGCCCGTGTTCTTCATCCAGGACGCGGTCAAGTTTCCCGACCTGATCCATGCGGTGAAGCCCGAGCCGAACAACGAGATTCCGCAGGCGGCTTCCGCCCACGACACTTTCTGGGATTTTGTCTCCCTCACCCCGGAAAGCGCCCACATGCTTATGTGGGTAATGAGCGATCGGGCGATCCCGCGCAGCTACGCCATGATGGAAGGATTTGGGGTCCACACGTTCCGGCTGGTGAACGCCGAGGGCAAGGCGCGTTTCGTCAAGTTCCACTGGAAGCCGATCAAGGGCGTGAAATCCCTGGTCTGGGACGAAGCCCAGAAGATCTCGGGCAAAGACCCGGACTTCCATCGGCGAGACCTCTTTGAGGCTATCGAGCGCGGCGACTTTCCCGAATACGAGCTGGGCCTGCAGATCGTCGACGAGGAAGACGAATTCAAATTCGACTTCGACCTGCTCGATCCCACCAAGATCATCCCGGAAGAGCTGGTGCCGGTGCGGCGGGTGTGCTGCAGGGCCGGCTGTTCTCCTACATCGATACGCAATTGCGCCGGGTGGGGCCGAACTTCGCCGAGCTGCCGATCAACCGCCCGCTCAATCCGGTTCACAACAACCAGCGCGATGCGATGGGTCGCATGACCATCAACAAGGGACGGGTCGCCTATTTCCCCAATCGCCTTGGTGGCGGCTGCCCCATGCATTCGCCGGAGGCGGCCGATGCGTTCGTCAGCTACCCCGCGAAGGTGGATGGCGCCAAGATTCGCGCGCGCAGCGACAGCTTTGCCGACCACTTCAGCCAGGCGACCCAGTTCTGGAACAGCATGTCCGACTGGGAGCGGGAGCATATCGCCGCCGCCTTTGCGTTCGAGCTCAACCAGGT
>JBBQGL010000127.1:0-12058 GCA_038323025.1 Hyphomicrobiales bacterium | reverse complement strand
TCGCCGGGCAGGTTCCAGTCGAGGTCCGAGAGGTGGACCATGCCATCGACGTCGCCGTCGAGGCCGATGAACAGCCCGAACTCGGTCTTGTTCTTGACCTCGCCCTCGACCGTCGAATCGACCGGGTGGGCGGCCGCGAAGCTCTCCCACGGATTGGCCAGCGTCTGCTTCAGGCCGAGCGAGATGCGCCGCTTCACCGGGTCGACCTCGAGGATCATGACCTCGACTTCCTGGCTGGTGGAGACGATCTTGCCGGGGTGGACGTTCTTCTTGGTCCACGACATTTCGGAGACGTGGATCAGCCCCTCGATGCCGGGCTCCAGTTCAACGAAGGCGCCGTAGTCGGTGATGTTGGTGACGCGGCCCTTGAACTTGACCCCGACCGTGTACTTGGCCTCGATACCCTCCCACGGATCGGCCTCGAGCTGCTTCATGCCGAGCGAGATGCGGTGGGTCTCGTGGTTGACGCGGATGATCTGCACCTTGACCGTCTTGCCGATGTTGAGGACTTCGGTCGGATGGTTGATGCGCCGCCAGGCGATGTCGGTGACGTGCAGAAGGCCGTCGATGCCGCCGAGATCGACGAAGGCGCCGTAGTCGGTGATATTCTTCACCACGCCGTCGATGATCTGGCCTTCCTCGAGGCTCTGCACCAGCTCCGAGCGCTGCTCGGCGCGGGTCTCTTCCAGCACCGTGCGCCGCGAGACGACGATATTGCCGCGGCGCTTGTCCATCTTCAGGATCTGGAAGGGCTGCGGATTGTGCATGAGCGGGGTGACGTCGCGCACCGGGCGGATATCGACCTGGCTGCGCGGCAGGAACGCCACCGCCCCGTCGAGGTCGACGGTGAAGCCGCCCTTGACCTGGTTGAAGATGACGCCCGTCACCTTCTCGTTCTTGTTGAAGCTTTCCTCTAGCCGGACCCAGCTCTCCTCGCGGCGCGCCTTTTCGCGCGACAACACTGCCTCGCCGAGGGCGTTCTCGACGCGTTCGAGGTAGACCTCGACGACGTCGCCGACCTTGATGGCGGCCTCGCGGCCGGGAATGGCAAATTCCTTCAGGGCAACGCGGCCTTCGGTCTTCAGACCGACGTCGATGACGGCGAGGTCCTTCTCGATGGCGACGACCGTCCCCTTGATGACGGCGCCCTCCATGAGCTCGTCGGCCTTGAAGGTTTCATTGAGGAGGGCGGTAAAATCCTCGCGAGAGGGTTGGGCAGCAGTCATTGACACTCCTGGTGCGACGGCGGCATGCGCCCGTCGGTTGGCGTTACGTGGTCCAAGTCCCCGTCCCATTCCCCTTGCTTGGGGCGCCCGCGGTCTCCCGCGGTGCGGCGCCTATTGGGTCGAGGTCTCGGCAAGTCCTGTATCCATCCGCGAAAAATCAGCGGATTGCGGGGTGGTGTCTGGGCAGTAAAGCGAGTGGCGAGGAGCGCTCCCGAGAGCCTCCCGCTACCCGCGTCTGGGCTCAAACGATGGCCACGGCCGCGCGGAACGCGGTTCTATAGCTATTCCGCGGACTTCCAGCAAGCCTTGGCAGGCGATTCGGCGCCGGCTCAGGGTGCGGTCCCATCCGCCGAGGCGCCGACCACGGCGATCAGGTAGCACCGTCCGATGGTCGCCAGGTCGCGATTGGAAAGAAGGGCAGTCACCCGGGCGAGCGCCGCCGGGTTCTCCTGGGCGGTCTTCACCATCGCCGCCTCGCACGGATCGAAGGTCTTGTAGCGGATGTAGAGATACCCGTGGACCAGCACCAGAATCCCGATGATCGACCAGATGATCCTGACCATCTCTCGCCCTCGATTCGCCGCCGACCCGCGATTTTCCGCCGGCGACAACCTAACCTAACCGGCCGACAAGCGAAACCGGCAGCCTATCTCAACGCCCGGCGGCGCCTGCCGCCGGCCGGCCTCGACAAGCGCGACGGCGGCGCACAGTCCAGCAAGGCCGAAGCCTATCCGGCGGCGAGGTCGATGACGGTGCCACCCGGTGGCCGCGCCGGATCGCCATGGTCGGTGACGAGGCAATCGGCATCGACTTGGGGCATCATGCCGAGATTGGCTGCGGCTCCGTAATAGGGATTGTACGGGCGCGCCGACGACCATTTTGCACCGATATCGACCAAAAAGAGCGCGACGTAGCGCTCGAGGAACGGGTTCGCGACATCGATCGAGACGCCATGGCAAGCCTCGATCTGACCGCGGAACGTGTCGAGGTCCCAGCGATAGTCGGCCTTGAGCGCTACCGATTGCGTCGCGGGATAGGGCGGCGGGTAGTGGACGCCGCTCGGGGCTCCGGCGGCGATCAGCCGATAGAGCCCGAAAGAGAGCTGTGCCGCGAGCATGATCGCCGCCGGCACTTTAGCGAGCGCGCCCGGCCGCGCCAGCGTCAGCGGGACCAGGAGGAGGAAGAGGAGGGATGGCGAGGCCCAAGCCAGGGCCTTGCCAGCGACCCACAGCCGGTCTGTCAGGGCGAGGACGGCAACCGCCGCCAGAAGCGCGAGCACCGAGCCAGCAAAGATCAAGAGCGCGCGCCAGATTTCCTTGGGCGCCGTGGCGATGGCGGCAACTGCCGCGGCAAGAAGGCCGACGATGAATCCGCCGACCGCGACTCGCCACAGCGCGACGAGGAGAGCGGGCGCCGCCGCCGGAAGGACCCAGAAGTAGAGGCCGAGGGCACTCGCTGCCTGTTCGACCGGGCCGGGTTGTTGGAGATAGGCGAAGAAATACTTCCACCAATCCGGCGCGTTGTTTATCGCGTAGGAGGATTGGCGGATGAAGGCACCGAAGGCGCCTTCCGGTTCGACGAGGCAGACGAGCAGCGCCAGGCACAGGGCCGCAAATAATGGCCAGACCCGCGGCCAATCCGGCCGCCAGCGATCGACCATAACCCACGCGACGGCGGCGCCGCCGAAACTCGCGGCGAGCAACGCGGTCACATCGGGGTAGAGGTAGAAGAACCCCGATAGCACAATCGCGAGCGCCGTCGCGAGCCACGCCCCGTCTCGTCGGGACGCGGCACGCTCTCCGAGCCAGACAACGAGAATGCCGACAGCGAGAAACGCGACCGGCAGTCCCGCGAGGTTGGACCATGCATTGATATCGAAGACGAACTGCATGGCAAAGCCGAGGGCAATCCCGGCCGCGATCAGAAGCCGGATCGGCAGCCGCGCCGCGGTGACGTTGGCAAGGAGGAAGAGCGAAGCGGGCAACATCAGCGTCTGGATGGCGGCCCGATAGGCGTACGACGCCGAGGTCACGGTCTGGTCGAACAGGCCGGTCATCGCCGCGTAGACGAGTTCGACCGCCGGCCTTACACCGAGTTAGTGGGCGGTGGAGGCGGCGAGAAAGGGCCAGAGCTGCGCCGAATTGTAGGCGCTGTACGACATCCGCTTCGCCAGCGCGGCAACCGACAGGTAGCTGAACTGGTCCCACTGGTTGCCCTGAACGGCAGCAAAGCGCGCGCCGCCGATCCATGCCGGGGCAAGGCAGAGGATCAACACGACAAGCGTCGTCGCGACCACCGCGAAACCTTCGCCCACGCCGGTCGAACCGCGGCGGGACAAGCGCCATCCTTCGAACAACAGCCCCACGGCCGCCAGTGCGAGCACGACATAGGCAAGGGCGGCGAGCGGGATGTCCCGGCGATATCCGGCCGCGATCAGGACCGCGACTGCGGCGAAACCGAAAACCGGTGCCGCAACCAGTCGGGCGCGAAAGAGCCTCTCAGGCAGAAGTCGTGCCGGCGCCAGCCCGACGGCCCAAAGTATCAGGAGAAAGCCTGCAGAAAACGCGCCCTGCTGTAGCCACATTGCCAGAGCCCGCAGCGCGAAACGCTATCCTGCCGAGGGCGCCGGAGTCGTCCCGGACTGGGCACCCATTGTCGCAATCCGATAGCGCATGCCGATTCCCCGGAGATCGCGCTTGGCGAGGATTGCCTTGACGCGCCCGACGGCGTCGGGGTGGCAGAGAATGAGAAGTCCAACGATGATCCACACCAGCCACATGGCCGCCCCCGCCGCTCGCCGAGCAAGCGCCAAAATATCGCAGGCACAGCGAAAGCGATACGGCCGTGGGATTCAGCGCGTGACCGCCGCGAGGTGCCGCTCGACAATCGCGACGGCGGCGCGAAATGCCGCCTCCGGATCGAGGTTGGTGGTGTCGAGGACGTGGGCGTCGGGTGCGCGCGTCAGCGGCGCGAGGGATCGGCCGGCGTCGCGGGCGTCCCGCGCCGCAATTTCCGCGAGGATGCGCTCGTATGGAACATCGCGGCCCTTGGCGTTCAGTTCCGCGGTGCGCCGCCGCGCCCTAACCTCGGGAGTGGCGGTGACGTAGATCTTTACATCCGCATCCGGACAGACGGCGGTTCCGATGTCGCGGCCATCGAGCACGGCGCCCCCGGGGCGTCCGGCAAAATCGCGCTGGAAGGCGAGGAGTGCGCGCCGCACCTCGGGATGGACGGCAACCCGCGACGCCATCTCGCCGGCACCATGACCGCGGAGGGCGGGATCCTTCAATTCCGCCGGATCGAGCGCGGCCGCCACGCGTCCCGCCAATGCGCCGTCCTCGAGATCGAGGCCTTGCGCCAGCATGTCCCTGCCCACGGCGCGATAGAGGAGCCCGGTGTCGAGATAGGGCAGACGGAAATGCGTGGCGAGCCTTTGGGCGATGGTGCCCTTGCCCGCCGCGGCCGGTCCGTCGATGGCGATGATCATCACGCCGGGCGCTGCCGCGGCCCGCCGGCGTCAGTCATTCCCGACCTCGTCGAAGCGCGCGCCGAGGTAGGTCATCTGGTCGCGGAAGTCGGGGAAGCTGGTGGCGATGGTGGCGGCGTCGTCCACCGTCACCGGTTTGTCGGTGGCCATGCCAAGGACGAGAAAGCTCATCGCGATGCGATGGTCGAGGTGCGTCGCCACCGTCCCGCCGCCGATCGGGCCGGTCCGGCCATGCACGAGGAGCGATTCCGGACCCTCCTCGGCCGCGATGCCGTTGGCGGCAAGGCCGGCGGCAATCGCCGCGATCCGGTCGGATTCCTTCACCCGCATCTCGCCGATCCCCTCCATCAGCGTGTCGCCATCGGCAAACGCCGCCGCGACGGCGAGGATGGGGTACTCGTCGATCATCGAAGGCGCGCGCGCCGCCGGAACTTTCACGCCCTTCAGCCGGTTGGCGCGCACGCGCACGTCGCCGACCTCCTCGCCGCCGACCTGACGGCGATTGTCGATAGCGATATCGCCACCCATCTCGATCAGCGTCTCGATGAGACCGGCGCGGGTGGCGTTGAGGAGAACGTTCTCGACGGTCACGTCCGAACCATCCACGATCAGCGCCGCCACGATCGCGAAAGCGGCCGAGCTCGGGTCGCCGGGAACGGTTATCGCCTGGGGCCGGAGATTCAGCCGGCCCTCGAGGCGGATCGTCCGCGTCCCGTCCTCGCCCGATTCGATATCGATGGCGGCCCCAAAGGCCGTCAGCATGCGCTCGGTGTGGTCGCGGGTGGCGACCGGCTCGATGACCGTCGTGGTGCCCGCGACATTCAGTCCGGCGAGCAGGATCGCCGATTTCACCTGCGCCGAGGCGACCGGCAGCCTGTATTCGATCGGCACCGGCATTTCGGGGCCGCGGATGGTTGCCGGCAGGCGGTCGCCGGAGCGCGCCAGCACCTGGACGCCCATGCGGCGGAGCGGATCGAGGACCCGGCCCATTGGCCGGCGGACGAGCGAGCCATCGCCGGTGAAAGTGGTGGCAAAGGCGTGAGTCCCGGCAATGCCCATGGCGAGGCGCACGCCCGTCCCGGCATTGCCGTAGTCGATGACGCCCTCGGGCTCGAGCAGGCCGCCGACACCGAGGCCCTTCACCGACCAGGCGCCGGGGCTGCTCCGGGTTACCGTGGCGCCAAAGGCGCGCATCGCCGCCGCGGTCGCCAGCACGTCCTCGCCTTCGAGAAGGCCCGCGATCGTGGTCTCGCCGACAGCGAGAGCCCCCAGCATCAGGGCGCGGTGGGAAATCGACTTGTCTCCGGGCGGGCGGACCTTGCCGGAGAGCGGACCGGAGCGCGACGCGCGCAGGCCTCGCTTGGCGTCGTCAGTCGGCATGGCTCTCGCCTCTGTTCTCTTGCTTGGCGGCTCCGGGGACGCCGACCGGATAGCACAGCGCGGAAAGCCCGTCATCCGAGGCGACGCGGTTCTGCGATTTCGTTTTGACAGCCGGGATGGCAACGATTAAGGGAGGCCGCTCAAAGGTCACGTCAAGAGGCTCACCCGTGGCGAAACCGGAACTCGGCACCAAACGCATCTGCCCGAATTGCGGTGCCAAATACTACGATTTGCACCACGATCCGATCATATGCCCGCGCTGCGGCACTCGCTTCGAGGGGCCGGCGGTGAGGGCGCGCGCGCAGGCCGCCGCGCCGGAGCCGGAGGAAGAGGAAGAGGAAATCGTCGCCGAGGTCGCGCCGGAGGCGGAACTCGTCGCGCTGGAAGAGGCCGACGAGGAGGCTGCCGATACCGGCGCCGTCAAGATCGAAGGCGATGACGAGGAAGAGGAAATCGAGGACGGCGGCGCCGAGGATCCCTTCATCGAAGAAGAAGAGGAAGACGGCGACGATGTCACCGACATCATCGGTGGCGTTGACGAAGAGGAGTAATAGTTCAATACGACGGATGACAGGGGACGCCCGACAGCGTAGAGAAGCGCCCGTCAGCGGGCGGTTCCGCCCCTGTCTTCAGACCTCGGACTATCGGATGGGGCCATAGCTCAGTTGGGAGAGCGCTTGAATGGCATTCAAGAGGTCGTCGGTTCGATTCCGATTGGCTCCACCACCCACTCGTAGGATTTCCGCCGTTTTGCCGACGGCCTGAGAACAGACGTGTTTTCAGGGACTTGCCGTAGTGCCTTTCAGGCTTTGGCGTTTTTTCGGTCTCTGCGTGCGGAGAATTAGGCCAGATTGGCCGTCGGTCTCTGGCATCGGAATTCCTTGTCGCAACTCACGCAGGGAGACTCGCTGGTTCGCCTGTACTGAGTGCTAAGCGGTCCGCGGAACGCGGTCCGGGCTCCTAATCTGCGACAGGCCCCAACCCAAGCATTTGCCACTGCTTCGACCACTCGATTGGTGCGTCGGCGAGCGCTGTAGCATTCACTCCCCTTGGCAAGCGACCCTCTGCAATCGCCTCGACGAGATCCGGCGCGAGGAAGGCGAGGGCGATGGTGCGTTCGACATGCCGCTTGCTGCAGCTTTCCTGCTTAGCGATCGCGTCGGTGCCGGATTTGCCGCGGACGATCTGATCGAGCCATCGCCGGCCGAAGGCGATCGAACGAAGCAAGAGCGCCCGGGCCTCAGCTTTCATCGGTCGCTCGACCGGGTGGCCTGGAGGCGCGATGATCTCCCGCCGGTGCGTTGGCTTTGACCAGGGAAGGCTGATCGCCTTGCCGTCTGCGAGCGTCAATTCGACCCGGTCAGCGGCGATCACTACCCGCTGCAGATTGTTGGCGATGAGCGTCCGATTGTTGGTTTCCGCCCCGAATCTTGCTGTGAGGGCGTCGACGACGATCGTCTCGATCTCGTTAGCGGCAACTCGTCTGACCGATCCGCCTTCACTGGCGCGGCCCTGGGCGAGTACGGACGAGACGTAGTAGCGATAGCGCAGCTCGCCCTTTTTGGCTGTGCTTGGGGTCATCCGGTTGCCGCGGTCATCATAGATGCGGCCGAGCAGCAGGGCGCCCGAGGCAGTTCGTCGGATGCGATGGCCGTTGAGATTGGCTGTGAGCTTGGCCTGCACTGCCTGGAACAGCTCGACCGTAATGATCGGTGCATGCTCGCCGGGGTAGCTCGCGCCCTTGTGGTTGATCTCACCCAGATAGACCCGGTTGCGCAGGAGATGCGCCAAGGGTCCATTGGTGAGGGGTATCCCGCCAACCGTTCTGCCGGATGACAGAGTGCGTCTGCGAGTGAGGATGCCGCGCTGGCGGAGGTCGGCTTGGAGCGCCGGCAATGATCCAAGCTCGAGATAGCGCTCAAATACGAGCCTGACGATCGTGGCCTCGGTCTCGTCGATCATCAGCTTGCGGTCCTGAACCCGATAGCCAAGCGGGACAATGCCGCCGACCCATATGCCCCGCTTCTTGGAAGCCGCGATCTTGTCGCGGATGCGCTCGCCGGTGACCTCCCGCTCGAACTGGGCAAAGGAGAGAAGCATGTTGAGCGTGAGCCGACCCATGCTGGTGGTGGTATTGAAGGACTGCGTCACCGATACGAACGACACGCCGTTGGCATCGAACAGCTCGACCAGCTTGGCAAAGTCGGCGAGCGAGCGGGTGAGGCGGTCCACCTTGTAGACAACAACGATGTCGACCGAACCGGACCGGATTGCCTCCAGCAGCCGCTGCAACCCTGGCCGTTCCATCGACCCGCCAGAAAAGCCACCGTCGTCAAAGCTGTCCCGCATGAGCCGCCAGCCTTCATGGGCCTGGCTCTTCACATAGGCTTCCGCCGCCTCGCGTTGGGCATCGAGCGAGTTGAAGTCCTGCTCAAGTCCATGTTCGGTCGAGACGCGGGTGTAGATGGCGCAGCGGAAGGTGCTGGCTGGGGATGGCTTCACTGGCCTGCCCCGTCGCGTAAGCCAAAGAAGCGGGGTCCGTTCCATCGCGTGCCCGTGATCGCGCGGGCGACCTGGGAGAGGCTCTTGTAGGTACCGCCGTTCCAGGCATAGCCATCAGCCAAAGCCATGACACGATGGCTGACGCCCTCCCATTCGCGTACGAGCACAGCGCCTGGCTTTACCACCTCGCCATCGGGAAGCGGGATGCTGCCACCCTGCAGGCTGCGATCTGACACGATCCGATCGAGGAACCGGACCGTCCCTTCGCTTAGATCGCCGAGGGTGTCGGCTTGAATGCGATAGGCGAGCAGCCGATGGAGCAGGCTCTTGGACAGATGCGCCGGAGCCGCCTTTCCCGTCGCTGTCCGCCAGCGAGCCCGTAGGCCCCCGAGGCCGAGATCGCCGAGATGTGCGATCTCGGCCTCCACCGCCGTTGCCTTTTGCTGATCGCGGCGCATCAGGCCGCTTGGCGAGCAGCCGCTCCTGAGGCGATCCGGTACGTCGACTTGCCGGCGGCGTTCTTGATCTTCTCCAGCACGAGCCCCTTACGGCGAAGACCACTGAGCGCGGCGCGGGTCGTGTGTGGCAGCCAGCCGGTCGCCTCGATCAGGTCGTTGAGGGTTGCACCCCCATCCTGCCGCAACAGACCGATGATCAGGGCCTGTTTGGTGCCGGGCTTTCCGACGAGGGCGATCGCCGCCGGATGATCGACATCTGCCTCGTTGGCGGCAGTCGGCTTCCCCTTTGCCTTGACCGCTACTGCCTCGCCGGGCACTGCCGTATTCGCGCGGAGAGCGGCCATGCCGTCAGCCGTGATCTTGGCGCCAATCGGCTTGCCCTTCTTGTCCTTGCGCCAGTGCGGCCGGTTTGGCCGTACCGGCACCTCGGTGAGTAGGCCGCGGCGGAGTAGAGCGGCCATGGTCTTAGCGTGCGACGAACTCGCCGGCTTCACCGGAATGACGAGCCGGTCGGCTCGTCCGGCGGCAGATGAGAGAATGCTGCGCTGAACGTCGGTCAGCTTGGAGAAGTGATTGTTGCTGGACATCGAAAACCCTCGTTCGGTTGGTGGCAGCATGGCGTGCCACCACCGCGACCCCGCGGCGGCTAAGCCAGCGGGGTAAGGGTCATCCGGCTCGATTGTCTGCCGCCAGGACAGCTGCAGCAATGCTCAGTTCCCGGCGACAGTCCAGTCCTGTTCGTACGTCGGCTTGAGCTGCCTCCTTTTAATAGGCGGCTGGAGCTTGGGTGCGGACCACTCTTCCGCCAATCTACCCCGCTAAAGTATTGTAATTTATCGACATCGACGTCTCACATAGTCGGGAGACCTCGCTACTACCCACAATGAGCACGAGGTACCAACTGGGGCGCCACTCTAACATATATTTCACATATTGCTTTCCAGCAAGCGCGCACTATTCTGAAGGTGGAACCGGACTGGTGGCGGAAAGCGCGTGGAAACAATCATTCAGAAGTCCTCGTGGCTGGTCGAAGGTCACCAAATATCCGACGACGGCATCCGTCTCCTTGTCGATGCGTTCTATGCGAAGGTGCATCTCGATCCCGACCTCGCGCCGATCTTCGATCGCGCGATTCCCGGCGATTGGGGTCCGCATCTGTCGACCATGCGCGACTTCTGGTCCTCCCTGATGCTGACGAGCGGCCGTTACAAGGGCAATCCCCTTGCCGTTCACCAGCGCCTCGATGGGATGGCGCCCCATCTGTTTGACCGGTGGCTGGAGCTCTTCGGCACGACCTGCGACGAGCTGTTTGATGAGGACATCGCCGATGCCTTTCGCGCCAAGGCCGAACGCATCGCCGAGAGTTTCAAGCTCGCATTATTCTATAGACCGGACCGACCCTGGCCGCGGCTCGAGCCATGACCTTCGTCGTCACCGACAAATTGCATCAAATGCAAATACATGGATTGCGTGGAAGTCTGTCCGGTGGACTGCTTCTATGAAGGCGAGAACATGCTCGTCATTCATCCCGACGAATGTATCGACTGCGGGGTGTGCGAACCCGAATGCCCGGCCGAGGCCATACTGCCGGATACCGCGCTCGGCCTCGAGAAGTGGCTGAAGGTGAACGCCGACTTTGCGTCGGTCTGGCCAAACATAACCGCCAGACGCGAACCGCCAGCCGATGCGAAGCAGTACGACGGCGTGCCAGAGAGGCTCGACCGATACTTTTCGCCGACCCCCGGACGAGGGGACTGAACGCCTGTCCGGCATACTGTCAACCATGAGACTTTCGGCGTATCGTCTGGCCGGCAGAAGGTTCTCAACTGTGACGCAGACCGCTTTGCAAGTCGGCACCGACCAATCGCCTCAGCCAGGCGAGCATCAGCGCCCTGGGCAGGCGTTGGCTGCCGGCGTCGAGGATCAGTCCGCAGCGGAGCAACGGGCGCGCGCCACCCAAAGGCTTGCCGCCCTTGGGGAAATGACGGGCGGCATCGCGCACGATTTCAGGAACCTTCTCGCAGTGATCGAATCGAGTCTGAGGCTTGCAGAAAGAAGCCTGGACGAACCCGACAAGGTGCGCGCCTTCATTGCGGCGTCACGGGAGGGCATCGACCGAGGAGTAGCGTTGACATCCCAGCTCCTGGCTTTTGCGAAGCACGGGGAACTCGATGTGCATGCGGGCGATGTGAACCTGTTTCTCAAGGAGTTCGAGCCTTTCCTCCGATATGGCGCCGGGCCCGAGATCCGCGTCGTATTCGACCTCGCGCCCGAGGTTCCGAAGTGTCTCATCGATCCGACACTGTTCGATGCCGCCGTTCTCAACCTGGTCGTCAACGCGCGCGACGCCATGACGAGCGGCGGCGAAGTGCGGATCACGACAGAGTGCGTGTCCCTGGCGGCATCAACGCCCCGCTCGCCACCACCCGGGACCTATGTTCGTGTTCGCGTCAAGGACGGCGGACAGGGAATGTCTCCGGAGGTGCTGCGAAGAGTCTTCGAGCCCTTCTTCACGACCAAGGGTGAAAAAGGGACAGGAATAGGACTGCCGCAAGTCTTTTCCTTCATGCACCTGATCGGAGGTTACGTTGACATAGCGAGCGAGCAAGGGATCGGGACGACCTTCGACCTTTTGTTTCCCTCGATCGCGGCCTGAGCACGGAACGCGGAAAAATACGTTGGGGCGAATGGCGACCATGCTTAGAGCGAAAGGTGCTCGAAGGTAGAAGGTCGCCGCGACTGTTCAGGGTCTCGCGCCAAGATTTGCAAGGGGCGGTAGCATGCTCATTCGATCCTCGGATCAAGTTCCTCGGACGACCGTCCTGAGGCGGTTTCCAGTGCCCAGGAACTTCGAAGTGTCCTCCGAGTCCCGTATCAAGCGCGGCAAGACCTGGCACGCCCCGGCCGGTACAAAGCGGCTGAAGAAACTCGAAATCTATCGTTACGATCCGGACTCAGGCCAGAACCCGCGCATCGATACCTATGAGGTCGATCTCGACACCTGC
>JBBQGL010000126.1:0-12080 GCA_038323025.1 Hyphomicrobiales bacterium | reverse complement strand
ATGACGCCGACCACCAGGCCGATGAACAGCCCGCCGGTGGTCGGCAGCGTACCGGCTGATGCCGCGATCGATTTCTTGGCGGCAAGCGAGCCGGCAATCGCCATCGCCGGGATGATCATCCAGAACCGCCCGACGAACATCGCGACGGCACCGGTGATATTGTAGAAGTCGGTATTGCCGGTGATCCCGCCGAACGCCGAGCCGTTGTTCCCGGTGCTCGACGTGAAGAGATAGAGAATCTCGCTGAACCCGTGCGGGCCGGCGTTGGCAATCGAGGCCACCGCCGACGGGATCACGGTAGCGACCGCGGTGAAGCCCAGGTACATGAGCGGGAGGATCAGGATGGCGAGCATCGCCATCTTCACTTCCTTCGCCTCGATCTTCTTGCCGACATATTCGGGCGTACGGCCAACCATCAGGCCGGCGATGAAGATCGACAGGATGACGAAGAGCAGCATGCCGTAGAGCCCGGCGCCGACGCCGCCGACGATCACCTCGCCAAGCTGGATGTTGATCAGCGGAATCATGCCGCCGAGTGCGGTGAACGAGTCGTGCATGGCATTGACCGCCCCGCACGAGGCCGCCGTCGTGATCACCGCGAACAGGGCCGAGAGGACCACGCCGAAGCGGACTTCCTTGCCTTCCATGTTTCCGCCGGCGAGACCCAGCGCGTGCATCGCGGTCGTGCCGTTGGCCTCGGCCCAGTAGCAGACCACCACCCCCGCGATGAACAGGATGCCCATCACCGAAAGCAGCGCCCAGCCCTGGCGCTGGTTGCCGACCATGCGGCCGAAGACGTTGGTGAGAGCCGCGCCGATGGCGAAGATCGAGACCATCTGGAACAGGTTCGACAGTGCCGTCGAGTTCTCGAACGGGTGGGCGGCATTGGCGTTGAAGAAGCCGCCGCCGTTGGTACCGAGCATCTTGATGGCGACCTGCGAGGCGACCGGCCCGAGCGCGATCGTCTGCTTCGCCCCTTCCAGCGTGGTGGCGTCGACATACGCGCCGAGCGTCTGCGGGATGCCCTGCCAGACGAGGAAGAGCGCGAACGGAATGCAGATCGGAATGAGGACGTAGAGGGTCACGCGGGTGACATCGACCCAGAAGTTGCCGACGGTGCGCGCCGAACCGCGCGCGAAGCCGCGGATCAGCGCAACGGCAAGCACGATGCCCGTCGCCGCCGACAGGAAATTGTGCGGGGTCAGCCCCAGCATCTGCGTCAGGTAAGACAGCGTGCTCTCGCCGCCGTAGTTCTGCCAGTTGGTATTGGTGGTGAAGCTGATGGCGGTATTGAGCGAGAGCGCTTCCGGCATCGCACCCATGCCCGCCGGATTGAGTGGCAGGCCCGCCTGCAGGCGGAGGATGGCGTAAAGGATGAGGAACCCGGCGAGATTGAAGAGGAGCATGGCGACGGTATAGGTCAGCCAGTGCTGCTCGCTTTTGGGGTCGATTCCGCCGGCGCGATAGAGGGCGTTTTCGATCGGGCGCAGAACCGGGGAAAGGAAGGTTTTCTCGCCGGAGAAGACCCGGGTCATGTAGGCGCCGAGCGGCTTCACCAGCGCTAACACGATCGCGCAAAAGAGGAGGATCTGAATCCAGCCGTTGATCGTCATTGCCGTCTTCCTAGAAGCGCTCGGGGCGCAGCAGCGCGTAGGTCAGGTAGCCGAGCAGGCCCAGGGTGACGATGCCGGCGAGCCAATAGTCGAAGACCATGATCGTCTCCCTAGAGCCGGTCGCAGACGTAGCAATACGCGACGGACGCCGCGAAGAAGGCGAGCGCGCCTGCCAGCAAAATCAGATCCAGCATGGAATCTCCTTCCACGTGATCGCGCCGCACACTACGCGCTATGCGGGTCAACCCGTTGATGCGTATCAACCGATGCGGGTCCGAAACACCGCAGTCAGGTGCCACGCTTGCCGTAGGTTTTCGAGATGGCCGCAAGGCGGGCTTTATAGGAATCCCATAGTGGCTGGGTCGAGACGCTGCCCGCGCTCTGCGCCTATGCGGACCAAGGCAAATCCTTATGCGGAGCCTATGTCTTGGGGCGGCCGCCCATCTCGCTTCCCTATGGCCATCCGACCATCTTTTGCGAAGACCACCGCGTTGGGCGTGGTTGGCGGACAATGGAAAGGGGAAACGATGTTTTCCCGCGCGCAAGACCTGGCTCGCACTGATCTCCTGGAGACCCCCGCGTCGGCTCCGGAGCTCATCACCCTAGATCGGGCGTCGGACATCATCGGAGCCGCCTGCATGCGCCCTGCCCGGGACAGGAAGGGCAAGGCAGCTCGGCTGCAAGATTTGGTCGAGGCGAAGGCATGGACCGAAGCCGCCCTCGCCCTTGTCGAGATCGAACTGCCCGGTTGGACCGTGCGCCGGTTGGTTCGCGAGGAGGGCAAGTGGCTCTGCTCGCTCTCCAGGCAGGCGAATCTGCCTGCGTGGCTCGACGAGACCGTGGAGGCCCGGGACGAGGCCCTGCCTCTGGCGATCCTCGGCGCCCTTCTGGAAGTTCGCAGTCAGGCGGGTTCGGCGGAGCGTTCAACCCTGGTGCCCCAGGTCAGGCCTGTCGCGGGCCAGATCGCCGTGTGCGACAACTTCGCCTGACGGGGAGCGCCGACACGGCGCCGCATGTCAGTTCAGGCGCACATAGTTGTGCACGCTGCCGGTAATCCGCGAAGCCCTGAAATTGCCGTCCGCCGGGTGGAGGACGACCGGAACCGCCGGCAGCGGGCGCACCGTTACCGCGAGCTTCATGTCGATCGCCGTGCCGTCGGGAATCTCCGGCCGCCAGCGCAGCATGAGGCTCGCGGCGATCGCCTTCAGGAACGCAAGCGCAAACCAGATGCCGATGCAGCGGCGCGGCCCGGCGCTGAATGTCAGCCACTGGTAAGGTGAGCGAGCCAGGCCCTCCCATCTTCCCGGGTCGAAACGCTCGCTGTCGGGATAGAGCGCCTGGTCGCGGTTGGTCATCCACGCGCTGACCAGGATTTGCGAACCGGCCGGCACGGCTTCGCCGCCGAGTTCGGTGTCGCGGGCGGCCTTCCGCCGCTGGATCGGTGCCGGCGGGATCAGGCGGAGCGCCTCCTTGATGACAGCGTCGAGGTACGGCAGTTCCATGACTGCGGTTAGGTCCGTCTCCGGCTCGAGACCGGCGTTGGTGACCTCTTCGTGGAGACGCCGGGCGACCGCCGGGTTGCTGGACAGCAACACGAGCAGCCACGACAGGATCGACGTCGAGGTGTCATAGGCGGCGCCGAGCATGGTCCAGCCATAGCCGGCGATGCGTTCGGCGGAGGCCGGGCAACCGTTCTCGGTCGGGGCGTTGACGATCGCCGACCAGACATCGGCGTCGGGAGAGCGCCCTGCCCGCGTCCTTCCCCAGTCGACGATGGCGTCACAGGTCGCGCGCGCCTCGCGGTGCAGCCGCAAAGGCAGCGGCAGCTTGGCGGACACCGCGTTGACCAGCGTCGGCCCGCTGAGGCGGGCATGGCGCTCGACCATGTCGGCGGCGTGCAGGCCCGCACCGGTGGCGGTGTCCTTGTGCAGGCACTGCAGCGCCAGGCGTTTCACGAGGCGGTTGAAGCGCGGGATGACGTCGATGGTCGCCCCGGTCGGCCAGGAATCCAGCTCTTCCCTGACGATGCGGGAGATGAGCGGGTGGGCGGCCTCCACCATCTTCTTTCGGAAGAAGGGGCCGAGCAGGCGGACATAGTGCTCGTATTCGTCGCCGTTAGCGGCGAAGTAGCCTTTCCGCAAATGGTTATGGTACGAGCCGCGGTAGCCCTTGATGATGATGCCGCCGTTCTCGAATACTTCGTAGTTGCGAAAGACCTCTTCGGCGTAGCCGGCGCCGACAAGGTGAATGAGCGGCGGCCGTCGGCCTCCGAACAGCGCTCGCTGCATCCACACGGAATTGCCATGGGTCTCGGCGACCCAGCGCGTCGCAGCCAGGGGGTCGAACAGGAGATAGGCGAGCGACCGGTATCCTGAAATCCCGCGGAGATCAGTGTACGACGACATCGCCGGAATTGGCTGTCACCGGTTCGGCGACCATCTCCCTCTCCGCGGGCGCGATGGGCGCCCGGCCGACCTCGACGTCGGCCATTCTCGTGATCGAGTTCAGGGCGTCTTCGAGCGACCGCCTTGCGCACTCCATTTCAACCGGGTTCGCCGTCCTGGCGACGCGGATAGGCTCTCCGACCACGAAGATGCCGCGCCCGAACGGCAGCGGCGCAAGGAAACGATCCCAGCTCGAAAAGGCGATCGACGTCGAGCAGGAATAGGCAGCGGGGACGAGCGGAGCGCCGGACATCCTCGCGAGTTCGATGACACCGGGCATGACGTTCATCCGCGGGCCGCGCGAACCGTCGGGCGTAAGTCCGACGCTTTCTCCCGAACGCAAAACCCGGAGGATCGTCCGCACCGCCAGCGGGCTGAGCGCGCTCTTCTGCCGGTCGATGGTCCTGATTCCGAACCACCGCGCCACAGCCAGGGCGAGTTGCCCCTCAAAGCTGGTGGAGCCGAGAACCCAGAGCGGCGCGCCCGTTGGCCACAGCTTTGGCATCATGAACTGACGCCCATGCCAGACGCAAAAGATCACCGGCCCGTTGCCGACGCGAGCCTTGGCGAGATTGCCGGCCATGAACCGCCAGCGCGTCGTCCGGAAGGCAAACCGGATGTAGCAGGTGCCGACGAAGGCGATCACCGCAAAGATGATCGGATTGGCCAGAACCCTTCTGACGGCTTTTCCCATCAGTGACGATTTGCCGCCGACATCATTGGTCGATTCCCCCCGCCCAATGATGCCCGCGCAAATGATTCCTGTCGAGCCGCCTGCAACCGCCCCGATAGGTGCCCTTCCTAGTAGATGCAGGTTGCGACGAAGGGGGCCGGCGTCTCCATGCGCACCAGCGTTTCCCGTCCAAGTCTCGCTTCGCCGCCGGCATGCCGGACGATGGCGTTGTCTCCGTCGAGCCGGACGGCAAATGTTTCCGGCGGAATTCGAAACCCCCTGCCCTTCAGCTTCACAAAGGCTTCCTTGGCGGTCCACAGCGACAGGAATTGGACGCTGGTCGGCGCCGGGCCCAGCCAGGCGACCTCGTCCGGGTGAAGCACGGCGAGCGGCAGCGGATCGACGTCCGCTATGCGCTCAATGTCGATGCCGATCGGAAAGCCCGTCAGGGCAACCGCGAGGAGACCCGCGCTCGACGCCATCGAGATACATGGGCCCGAGCCTTCGAGTGTCGGCCTCCCGTTGCCATCGTGGGCGAGAACGAGACCGGCACGCCCCGTGGCCCGTCGCGCCAGGTCTTCGGCAATGGCACGTCGTGCAGCCCGTTCCGCCGAACCGATGTCGAGGACCCAGGCGCCCGGCAGACGCGCCGGCTCGCACGCGCTCCGGTGCCAGCCGATCATGCCGCGATCGAGCAGACCCCCGGCTCCGCCTCCGCCGCGACCCGCGCCGGTCGCGCCGGCGATCCCTCCCACGCGGTACCCGCGGGCAGCTCCTCGCCCTTCATGACGATCGACAGGTCGCCGAGGCTGGCGTCATCGCCGATGCGCGTGTCGTAGAGTGTCGTCGAGTAGGTACCCATGGCGGTTCGCGCCCCGATGTCGGAGCGGCCGAGTTTCATGACCCGGTCCTCGAAGAGGTGTGTTTGCGCTCCGGAGTCCTGGTTGAACGCCGCGTCGTCGCCGATCGAAACCAGGTCGAATTCGGTGAAGTCGGCCGTGTCGAGATAGACTCGGCGCCCGATCCGCATGCCGAGCAGGCGGAGGAAAACCGCCAGGAGCGGCGTTCCCCGCAACTGATCGAGGATCGGCATCGCCACCAACTCGTAGCTCGTCGTCACCAGTTCCGTCAGCCAGACGAACCGGCTCCACAGGGGCGCCATGCGAGGCCGATACCGCCCCATCACCGCCCACTTGAGAACGAAGGCATAGAGGAAGCACAGCGTGCTGACCGCCGCGGCGGCAAGGATCGCGAAACCGCCCACCGCCGGCGCCGACCACCCGGCCGCGATCGCGCTCGACAAGGCGGCGACGAAAAGAATCGACAGGCTCGCGAGCATCGCAATCGGCAACAGGATGCGTACGGCTTCAATGACCAGTCGCTGCGCCACGAGGGCGGCCGGCGGCTCGAAGGTCACTTCGCTGGCGAAGCAGGTGACCTTCTGGCGCTGCGGCATGAACATCGCGGGCGAGCCGAACCAGGTTGCGTTGACGCGCGCCTGATCGGCGCGGCGCGACGGCGGGCGCGACAGGACGCCTACCAGCGCACCGTCAGCGATGTGCGTACCGGCCGGAACCAGCGCACCGTTGCCGACGAATGTCCGGTTGCCGATGGTGGTCTCGGCTATCGTCACCGTCCCGCGCTCGAAGTGCGGAGCACCGATGACGGCCGCATCCGCCACGAAGCTCCGTTCGCCTACGCTCACCAGGTCGTGGACCATGCCGGAGGCATTGGTCATCTCGGTGCCCTTGCCGAAACGCATTCCAAGCAGCCGGTAGAAGGGTCGGAGGTAAAGCGTCCCGTAGAGCGGATGCAGCGCCGTGAGCGCAAAGGCGCTGACGGATTGCACGATCCAGAGCCGAAGATGAAAGCCGGTCCAGTATCGTGCCGACTGCGGCACCACCCGGCCGAGAAGCGACCATTTTGCGGCGAGGACGAGCGCCATCACCGAAAGCACGTAGAAGAGGGCAAACAGCGGAGTCGCAAGGAGAAGGTGACGAAGGTCCGAGGCGCCGCCGAGCGCGGCCACGCCCCCGAGCGCCAGCATCACGGGCAGCGCCGATAACGGCGTGAGCAGCAGGCTGGCGAGGGCGAAGGCTGCGGTCATGCCCGTCGACGCCGGCGCGGGGACGGCGTCGCTGCCGGGCAGGCTCGGCGTCTGCCGGGCCGGGGACCCGGACCAGCGCTCGCCGGCGCCGACCTGCGTACCCGCCGGGAGCATCGACAGGTCCTCGAGCACGGCGTCCGGTCCGATCGCAACGCCGCGTCCGACCACACACGCCATCCCCACCGTCGCCCGCGCCCCCACCGTCACCGGTCCGATGTGGAACTGGCCATGACTGACGGAGGCCGTGTCGAGCACGGAGTTTCCTCCGACCGTAGCTCCGTCGCCGATGGTGACGAGTTCGGGCGCGTCGATGGCAGCCGTCGAGATGAGGACGCCCGTGCCGACCCTGGCGCCGAGCAGCCTCCAGTAGGCGGAGAGGAGCGGCGTGCCGATGAGCACGCCGATCGGCGCGAATCCGAGGCTGCGCCGGAACAGCCACCAGCGAAAATATGTGGCACCCCACATGGGGTAGCTGCCGGCGACGAATTCGCCGACGACCAGCCGCTTGACCAGAACGGGAATGGCAAGGCCAAGCATGCTGATCGCGAGGATCGCCCCAAGCCCGGCCAGGACCGAGGGCGCCACCGCGACCCCTGCGGCGCGTTCCCTGAGGTAGATCAGGTACGGGGACAGTGCGATGAGGGAGGAGATGCCGAAGAAGAGGGCAAGGACGCCGGCCTGGGCCGCCGTGCAGGCGACATATCGCGACCGCGAAACCGGATGGAACGGTTCCGGCCGGGCCGTGCCGTCGGGCCGGCTGTCGACGAGATGGGCCGCGAGCCGCCGGATGGTTCTGCAGTTGTAGATGTCGCGCATGGAGACGTGGGCGTAGCGGCCGTCGGCGCGCAGCCGGGTGACCAGCTGGCCCGCACGGAGGGAGTGCCCGCCGAGGTCGTCGAAGAAGTCCGCCTCGACCGAGACGGCGCCTCGCCCGAGGACCTCTCCGCAGACCGCGGCAATGTCGGCCTCAACCGGCGTCGAGGGTGGAACCAGATTGGCATCGTCGGCGGATCGCGCCAATTTCGGCGCGGGAAGCGCCGATCGGTCGACCTTGCCGCTGAGCAGCGTCGGCAGTGCCTCAAGCAGCTCGAAGCTGGCCGGAACCATGTAGGAAGGCAGGCGCGCAGCAAGACGCGAGCGCAGGTCGCCGACGTCCACGGCGGCGCCGTCCGCCGGCACGACATAGGCAATCAGGGCCTCATCCACCGTTCCGCGCCCATGCAGAGCGACGACGGCCGCGCGCACCGATCCGGATTCGAGGATCAGGTTCTCGATCTCGCCGAGTTCGACACGATAGCCCCGGATCTTCACCTGGAGGTCGATGCGGCCGAGGAAGACAAGGTCGCCGGACGCCGCGCGCCGGACCAGGTCCCCGGTCCGGTAAACGAGCCGGGCCGCTCCGTCGGCGGCGCCCACGCCGAGAACCCGGAACTTGTCCGCCGTAACCTCGGGCAGATTGACATAGCCGGCCGACACGCCGCCGCCCGCGATGCACAGCTCGCCGGCGCGGTCGTCGAGGATCGGGTTGAGCTGCTCGTCGACGATAAACACCTCGTAGCCCGGAAGGGGCTTGCCGATGGTGATCGGCTGCAGGGGGGACAGCTCCGCCCATGTCGCCGTAACCGTCGCTTCGGTCGGACCATAGGTGTTGAGAATGCGACGCCCGGGTTGTGCCCAGCGCCGGACCAGTTCCGGAGGGCACGCCTCGCCACCGACGTTGAGCAGGCGCACCGACGGTAGCTCGCGCTCGATCATGCTGACCAGCGAGGGCACCGCGTGCCAGACCGTCACGCCGCATCGATCGACCGCTTCGGCGACATCCGGCCCGCTGCGGGCAACCGCCTCGGAAGCCACGACGAGACCGGCCCCGGCTGCGAGCGCGGGCCAGATCTCCTCGACCGACATGTCGAATGCGTATGAGAAGCCCTGGAACACCCGGTCCGACTGCCGCAGGCCGAGCACCGCACCCTCGGCGGCGACGAAATGCCGGGCGTTGCGATGGCGGACCATCACGCCCTTCGGCCGCCCGGTCGAGCCGGAAGTGTAGATGATATAGGCGAGGTCGTCGGGATGGCCGGCACCGGCATCCGCCGGAAACGGAACCAGCCCGCTGCCGAGGCCCTCGGCAATGGCGCCGAGGTCGACCACGGGAACCGGCATCGCGGCCATACCCGATGCCAGCGTGGCGGAGGTCAGGATAAGCCGGGCAGACGAATCCGCCACGATGTAGGCCACGCGATCCGCCGGCGCACCGGCATCGATCGGCACGAAGGCCGCACCGGCAGTGAGGATTGCGATCTCGGCGACGATGGCGTCCACGCTCCGCGGCAGCATCATGGCCACGCGATCGCCGCTGCCTATTCCGAGGCGGCGAAGATGACCCGCCAGCCGCGATGCTCGCTCCGCCAGCTCCCCGTAGGTCAGCTGGAGCGATGGATGGCCGAGATCATCCAGCCCGACCAAAGCCAGGGCCGCCGGGTCCCTTGCCGCCGAGAGCAGGAACAGCTCGTGGAGCTGGCCGGAGGGTTCAGGGGCGTCGACAACACGAACCCGTTGGGGTTCTTCGCGGGCGACATCCCGGTTGAAGCGGACGAGCGTTGTGGCGAGGCTGTTTTTGCGCATGGGTCAGAGTGACCATCCGCACGTAACGACGGTTTTTCGGAATTCCGGGCGCGTGCAACGAAATGTGTCAGCGTGCGCCAACCCCGAAACAATCCGGTCCTGCCAGCGAAGGCGGCAACCTCGGCACGACCAGGATCGGGAACTGCCTGTGACGACGTCCGTCATCGCCGGGCGCGGCAAGCAAAATCCCTGAAAACGAATTTCGTTCCGCGCGAAGATTACCGGAAAATTAAACTCGCCGGGCAGGAACGCGAGCGTCCTGCGTTCGTTCAGGCTCTCCGAGAGGGGTTATCAGGAGAAAGCCATGAAGTTTGCTCAGCTTACGGCACTCGCCACGCTCGCCCTCGCGCTTGCGGCTGGTGGTGCATCCGCCGCCAACGTCGGCGTGTCGACCACGACCGGCGCCGATGCATCCACGAACGGCACCACCGTCGGTGCCACGGTCGGCGCATCCGGCTCGGCCTCGACGCCGGCGGTGGCCACGCCTGCCGTTAACACGGACAGCGCGGCGAATAACGCGAACAACGCGACCGACAACGCCTCGAACACGGCCACCGACACGGCCAACAACGGCACCAACGGAAACAATGCAGGCGGCCTCGGCATCGACCTGAGCGGCGCCGGCACCAGCAACGCCTCCCGCATGTCGTACTTCAACGGCCTGAACAAGGATGCGCAGAGCGAAACCAACCGTCGCTGCGCCGCCGGCATGGCCGAGAATTCCACCATGAAGATGACCGCCGACGAGCGCGAGTTCTGCAAGGTGATCATGGCCCGCTAAGGCCTGACGAAGCCTCCCGGCTCTACGCCGGGAGGCTTCATGCACCCAGGCGGAAGGCGGCTCTGATACGGCGAAACCCGGAGTGTTGGAAAAACTGGTGGGCGCGACAGGGATTGAACCTGTGACCCCTGCCGTGTCGAGGCAGTGCCGACGGCCTACAATAGCGAGGGACCGCTATTGTTCCTTGAGAACCGGACAGGAACGTTCTGCATCTATTCTGCCATTTCTGACCGGTATCTGTCCGGATCGTTGGCGCGTAGCTCAATTGGTAAGGCATCGGAGTTTGATTCCGTAGGCTGGCGGTTCGAGACCACCCGCGCCACCGCTTCGCCTCGTCCCGCATCAACTCCGGCGGCCTCGCGACGCCCTTCGCCAACCGCCTTGCTTCATCCATGGAGAGCCTGTTGCCAGGCGATTGCTCGGGCGTGGATCATCGTCGCCTAGAAGTACGCGAGGGCCTGGCCGGACGCATCATGCACCATGAAGCCGGAGACGGTCGGGCGGACTTTCCATGGCACAGGGAGGCGGCGGGTGGCGGTCATGCCGTAGAGTATCGCGGCCCCTAAAGCGCAAGACGGCCAGTCGAGACGAACTGCTGAGTGGTCGTGGCGCGGGCTCGATTTCAGAAGACCTAGACTTTCCCAGTAGGCGGCAGCGTTGGCGGCTGCGGGAATGGACTAGTCTCGTCAGGTCCCAAGACAAACCGAACCGGAAAGGCGCGCTTACCGTCGAGAATTTCCGTCAGCCGAGCTTGTCCCAGCCTGTTTCGATTTTCGTCGTCTACGAATAGTTGGGGAGTATAGGAGAGCCCGTCGAGTTCGTGTCGGTCGAATTTATATCGAAGACCGGAGCCTATTTCAAACATCAATTCTAAAAACAAATCGTTTCTAGCTTTCGTAAACCGTTCGTAATCCTCCGCTCGGGTCGGGTTTGGTAAATTTAGATTCGCTATATACTGTTTGTATTTGTCGATTATCTTATCGTGACCAAAAAATTCTAAAGGAATTAGGTTCAGCGCCCCCACGTGGTCGACGGCAACCCGCGAAGCTCTTGTTCGCATCAGAACGCGAAAGACGTCGAGTCGGCGCTGCCTTGCATCGCGCCATCGATCGGCCTCACGCGTAAGCAAGACGGCAGCCAAGGGGCCGCCAAGCAGAGCTAAGATTGTTAGTGCCTCGACTGTAGACACGCCCCCTCTTCGCCCCTAAGGACCCAAATCTTGAAGCTTCCGAAACTTTGCATTTACGGGACCGGCAGGCGTGTCGATCCGATATGTCGCATCAGGGTCGATTGGTACGGGAAACCGAATCGGAATTGGTATTTCTACCGGCTGGCCCGCCGGGGCAGAAACGCCGGTGATCAGCGGCACCCCTCCAGGTGCTTTTAGAAGGACGGATCCAACAAGGTTTGCTCCATCAAGTTGATAGGTGCCGGCGTAGGTCCCCCCAGCAAAGTCGGCGCCAGCAACTAGGCCGCGAGTGAAGACGAACATGCCAAAGGAATTTCCAGCAGCCGCAGTAAAATATGCCGAGTAAATTCCCTCCACCGCGCTCGACATCTCCCGCTCCATTGAAAGCAATTGGATCAAGTTGAATTCGGCTCGTGATTCGCTATGACTGACCTATAGCAGAGTTCGAAAACCGAGCAAAAATCCCGGCCCGCCGAAGCGGGCGAGGCTCGTCTTGTGCCGTCGAGGCCGGCTCACCGTCTCCGCCCGGAAGCGTACTGCCCCCTTCGAAGTCGCTATTCCAAATGTGTGCATAATTCAAGAATTACGCACATTGTTCTGGACTGATAAAAGCCAATGGGTTAGGCTGTGCATATTATACGTGCGCAACTG
>JBBQGL010000125.1:0-12090 GCA_038323025.1 Hyphomicrobiales bacterium | reverse complement strand
GAGCCGCGGCCGGGCCCGACGGGGATACCTTCCTTCTTGGCCCACTGGATGAAATCGGCGACGATCAGGAAGTAGCCGGGATATTTCATCCGCTCGATGACGCCGAGCTCGAAATCAAGCCGTGTCCGGTAGTCGTCCGCGGTCAGTCCGGGCGCCAAGCCAAGCGTCTCGAGGCGTGCCCGGAGGCCGTTCACCGCCGCCTCGCGGAGCATGCGGGCCTCCGCTGCATCGGCCGATTCGGCATCGGCCCCGGCCCCGGCGAAGCGCGGCAGGATCGGCTTCCGCGTGGTCGGCCAGAAGGCCGAGCGCATGGCGATTTCGACTGAATTGGCAAGGGCTTCCGGCAGATCCGCGAAAAGCTTGACCATCTCGGCGCGGGTCTTGAAATAGTGCTCCGCCGTCAGCCGCCGGCGATTGTCGTCGGCGATCACCGCGCCCTCCGCGATGGCGATCAGCGCGTCATGGGCCTCGTAGTCGTCGCGTTTCGGGAAAAACGGCTCGTTGGTGGCGACCAGCGGCAGCTTGCGGCGGTAGGCAAGGTCGAGGAGGTGCGGTTCCACCACCTGCTCGCTCGCCCGCCCGTGGCGCTGCACCTCGACGTAGAGAGCATCCGGGAATGTCGCCGCCAGGCGGTCGAGGCGTTCTGCCGCAAGATCCCCCTGGCCGCCGGCGATGGCGCGATCGATCGGACCGGCCGGCCCGCCGGTCAGGGCGATCAGCCCGTCCGTCATTCCGGCGAGGCCGGCGAGCGTCACGTGCGCGCGCAGGTCCGCTTCCGTCTCCATGTACGAGCGCGAGACGATGCGGACGAGGTTCCAGTATCCCGCCTCGCTGGCCGCAAGCAGGACAATGTCGTGAAGCTGCTTCTGCCGGGTGCCGCTCTGCCCGCGGTCCGCCGCATCGCCGAAATCGACGGCAACCTGGCAGCCGATGATCGGCTGGATGCCGTTCGCGACCATCTTGTCGGCGAATTCCAGGGTCCCGAAAAGGTTGCCGGTGTCGGTGATCGCCAGCGCCGGCATGCGGTCGGCCGCCGCCAGCGCCGCCAGCGTCTTGATGGGGAGCGCGCCCTCCAGCAGCGAAAAGGCCGAATGGACGCGCAAGTGCACGAAGCCCACGGCCTCGGCGATCCGACTCATGGCGCGATCCTCCTCGCGCCCAGTTTCGGCGAGGCGGAACGGCAAGTCCATGCGCGGCACCGGAGTTCCGCTCTGCGCGCTCAGGTCATCAACAGGTGAAGCGTCTGCGAAAGCACCGCGATCGAGGCGATGAAAACAGTCACGGAAATCAGGGCGGCGAAGTCGCGAATGAAGCCGGTCATGGTGTCCCTCCTCTTTGTGGGACGCCGACTATGTTCATGTTTTGTTCTAGGAGTCAATTCCCAAAATCGGGTGGTAGTATCTCAGTTTGAATTATCGCCACATGCCGCATTTGTAATGTTGGACCTCAGTACGAAATGGTACGGTCCCTAATCGTCGGCACGTTTCACAGGAGCAGACGACTGAGAGAGCCTCTATGGCCGCACTCCCCCTGCAACATATGGGAGGCGCTAGATGGACCGCTCTAATCTGTCCCCGTCGCGCCGCAACGTGTTTGATCTGAGCCTCGCCGTCATCGAGAAAGTGAAGGCTAACGGTAAGATCGTGTTCGCCGCCCAGGAGGCCGCTCAGCTGCTTCGCGAGAACCCCGATTGCGGACTAAGCGAGCACGATATCAGCGAGCACCTGGTCCGACTGGCGGTAGAGAACCACTTGGGCGTCGATACGGCCCGTTAAGCCGCTTGAGCCTTCTTATAGGGCCCGCGCCGCCCCGGCTTGGGCGCACGCGCTTCGAC
This sequence comes from Hyphomicrobiales bacterium, assembly GCA_038323025.1. GTDB lineage: Bacteria > Pseudomonadota > Alphaproteobacteria > Rhizobiales > Kaistiaceae > JAFKKF01. The sequence goes on along the minus strand of JBBQGL010000125.1, from coordinate 10,256 downwards.
CAGCGCCGCTATGTCCTCCATGCTCCAAAGCTTGTCAGTGACACCGGCGGCCATTCGCCGGGGACAGCTTGTGCGCCTTGTGGGTGCGGACGAAATTGTAGAACACGAAGTAGAGCGACAGCGCATAAACGTGGTTGTCGATCTTCTTTGAGAAGGCGTTGGTGAGCCGAGTGAACCGGCGCATGCCCATCCGCATGTTGAGGTTCTGGCGTTCGACGTGCGACGTGGAAATATGCGCAGGATCGGGGTTACCGATCTTGGATTCCTTGCGAGCGCCGATGCATTCGCCGGGGCTGTACTTGCGCTCTGGGCCGGGCGTCGGGTCCTCGCCGTACAGCTTCACCAGCATCGCATAGTCAACATCGTCGGCGAAGACACCCGCTACCGCGTCCAGATAGACGTGGTGGCCGTCCGTGGTCAGCTGGATCGGGTTCGCCAGCCGGGATGCCAGATCGTCCATAAAAATGTTGGCCGTCTGGGCATCGCGCCCGCCGACCATGCAAGAGAGGATCATCTTGGAGTCGCTATCGAGGGCGGTCCACGTCCAAACGTTCCCCGCCCCGGCCGGCGCGGCCTTGGCCCTTCAATTGAGGCACTGCCTCACCGCCGTAAGTGGTCGAGTTTCGAGTCTTGAGCGTCGAACCCCGCGTGCAAAATGCCGCAGGCTTCCGGCAAGAAGGGATTAACCCAACCGGCGCTTCATTTCAGGCGGGTAGCTAGTCGCATGGCTTCCCGATGCATGGCCGCCGCGCTGGCTCGTCCCCGGCGCGGCGGCTGCCCTCGTCTGCGAGGCTTCTGGCCGCTCCTGCGAGAGGCGGCGCCGCCCCGGCGCCCGGCGGCCAACCCGCAATCCGAATTTACCTTGCGAGAATGTCGCGGCCCAACTGTGTCGGGAAGGACATTGCGCCCTGCCGATCGCGACTAGGGTCGGCCATCGTCGGTGACGTGCTCAGGATCCCGGCGACAGAGGGGCCGAGGAAGAGCTCTCCCTGAAGTGCAGGGAGAAGTTCGGTGGACGCTCAAAATGCTGTGGTCGCGCGCCGGGAGGTGCTCGACGAAATCCACGCCGTCGCAATGCGCCTGGAGCCGGACACTCTTCTGGCGCTGGCTTCCGGTTACGCCCCTCGCATCGTTGAGACACACCCAGACGCGGGGATGAGCGAGATCGAGACGATCGACGAGATCGTGCGCTCGGCGCTTGCCGAGGACTGCCGGCGCCGCCGCTGAGCGCCAGCGTGCGGCATCGGTCGACCGCAAGACGGCCGCAGGCCGAAGGCGGCACAGGCTTCAAGCTTTTCGGACTCGCACTCTGCCCCGGTAAGGCGGTAAAGCAGGATCCATGACCCGACCGCCCGTCTCCCCCGAACGCCAGCGAGTTCTCGCCGCGACCGCCGTCATCGTCGCAAGGGCCGGGCTTCACGGCGAGCCGGTCCCGGTACTACGTGAGGCGCGGCAATTGTTGAGCGACCATCCCGATTGCGGAATGACCGAACGCGAGATCAGCGATCACCTGACGCACGTAGCCGGGGAGAGCGGCGTGGCGGTCGACCCGTCGCTTTGATCACGTTTCCCTGGCAGCGCGGATCGCCTTCCCGCCACTGACCGCTCGAAGAGCGTGTATGCCAGGGGCGGTTCGTCCGCGATAGCGCCGGCGGTGCCTCAGTAGGCGTAGGTGCGCGGGGTCTCCGCCGATTTCGGCACGACCCACGTCGTCAGTCTGTCCCACGGATGCACCTTGCCGCATCCGGCGCACTTTACCGTCGGGCAGTATCCCGGCAGGCGCCACTCGTCGCGGGTATCAATTCCCGTCGAGACCGGCGCTCCGGTCGTCAGGCACTTGATCATGACGAAAAGGGCCATTGTTCTGCCTCCATGGCCGCGTTTCTGTACCAAATCGTACAGATCGCCACCTTGCGCGCATGCGCTACCGAAAACAACCGCAATTTGTCAGTCAGCTTCTTCCCGGGAGTTTCCTTGCCGCTGACGGATCCTGTGAGCGAGGATTGCGGCTTGGTTGCCGGGGTCCCGCAATGTCCAATATTGTCAGCCGCAGCGCGCTTCTAGGGGCGGTGCTCGCGTTCTGCGGTGGCGCCAGCGCTGCCGGGCCCGTCGACGACCTCCACCGGGCTCACGTCTTCGTGACCGGCAAGGAACTGCCGGAGCGGACGACGGCATTTGGCGAAGGCCTGAAAGAAGTGCTCGTCAAGCTGTCCGGGGACCCGTCTCTGGACGGGGACGCCGCGGTGGCGCAATTGGCAACCAATGCCTCCGCGTTCGTGCGGGCGTGGACCTATCGCGACCTTATGGCGGGCATTCCCGTCCACGACGAGCAGGGCACGCGCCAGCGGCCGTTCGAACTCACGATCGATTTCGATCCGCCGGAAATCGACGGCGTCCTTATGACGCTTGGGCGAGAGATCTGGCCGGCGCCAAGGCCTCGCGTCGCGGTGTTCACGCGCGTCGTTTACGGCGATTCAAGCTATCCGCTTGCCAGCGACGGCGAGCGCGGCCGCGACCAGCGCGAGGCCCTCGCCAGTGCCGCCCGTCGCTTTGGCGTGCCGATCGTCCTGCCCTCCGCCCGGACCACGTTGCCCAACCCGGCAAGGCCACCCGACCCGACGGAACTGGAAGCCGCCGCAAGGGCGCTCGGCGGCGATGTAGCGCTCTCGGGCACCCTCACCTGGAGCCCGGACGCGCTCACGTGGACGGCTCAATGGCGGCTCGTGTCCGCCAGCCGAAGCGTGAACTGGCAGGTCAGCGGCGTCAGTTTCGATGCGGCATTCCGCAGCGCCCTGGAAGGCGCGGCCCGGATTCTTTCGGACCACGGGGTGCCGCCCTAAGCCGGCGAGCCATCAATCCCCGCCGCGACACGTTGGCGCCAGTGCAAAATCAGACAGACCTGAGGTCGCCTCTGGCTCACACACGGTGCAAGCAATTGGCAAAGGAGTCCGTCATGAAACGCAAGGTCACCACGGTTCTGCTATCGGCACTTGCCGTCATCGCCCTCACCGTCGGCGCGTCGGTGCCGGCGTCTGCGCACATGCGCCACCATCATCATCATCACCATCACCATCTGGTTTGCGGGCCGTTCGGCCTGATTTGCGTCCGTAGCTAGATTTAAGCACCCGGGAAGGGGAGCCTTTGGAGCTCCCCGTTCCTCCCGAACTTGCCCCGAAAGAACGGACGCGACTGTCGAACCCGCCGGGTGACCGGGGTCGCGTGAGCTCCTAGAGCTCCACCACCTTGCCGTTCCTGAGCGTAATCACCCGGTCCATGCGCTCGGCGAGCGCGGTGTTGTGGGTCGCGATCAGCGCGGCCAGCCGCGATGCCCTCACCAGCCTGACCAGGCCCTCGAACACCACCCCTGCCGTCGCTACGTCGAGGTTGCCCGTCGGCTCGTCGGCGAGCAGAAGCCGCGGCGCGTTGGCCACGGCGCGCGCGATCGCCACGCGCTGTTGCTCGCCGCCGGACAGCTGCGCCGGCCGGTGGGTGGCGCGCTGCTTCACGCGCATGTAGCCAAGGAGCTGCGAGGCGCGTTGGGTGGCGACCTTGCGGTCGATCCCGCGGATGAGCTGGGGCATCATGACGTTCTCGAGCGCGGTGAATTCCGGCAGCAGGTGGTGGAACTGGTAGACGAAGCCGATCTGCACGCGCCGGATTGCGGTCCGATCGTGATCGCCGAGCTTGCCGGCTTCCCTGCCGACGATGTGGACCTCGCCGGCGTCCGGCCGCTCGAGCAGGCCGGCGATATGGAGAAGCGTCGATTTGCCGGCGCCCGACGGCGCCACCAGGGCCACCATCTGGCCCGGCATAATCTCAAGATCGACGCCGGAGAGAACCGTCAGCTTTCCGCCGGCGTCGCGGTAATGGCGCTCGACCCCGACCAGTCGCAATGCCGGACGCTCGATCCGCTCCCGCGCGGGCGGCGCTTCGGTCCGCTCAGTCATGGGGACGTCGTTCATTCGTAGCGAAGCGCCTCAACCGGATCGAGCCGCGCCGCGCGCCATGCCGGCAGAAGCGTGGCGAGGAACGAGAGGCCAAGCGCCATCAGGACCACCGTCACGGTTTCGCCGACGTTCATGTCGGCGGGCAGCGTGCTGAGGAAATAGAGGTCGGGCGAGAACACCTCGGTGGAGGTGAGCCGCGAAATGAACTGGCGGATCGACTCGACATTCAGGCAGACGACCACGCCGACGAGCAGGCCGGCAAGCGTCCCGATGGTGCCGATTGCCGCGCCGGTGACGAAGAAGACCCGCATGATCGCGCCGCGCGTGGCGCCCATGGTTCGCAGGATCGCGATATCGTGCCCCTTCTCCTTCACCAGCATCGTCAGGCCGGAGATGATGTTGAGCGCGGCCACGAAGACGATCAGCGTCAGGATCAGGAACATCACGTTGCGCTCGACCTCGAGGGCGGAGAAGAACGTCGCGTTCTGCTGTTGCCAGTCGGTGATGAGCACGGACCCGCCGGCGGCCTGCTCCACCGCGGGACGCAGCCGGGTGGTGTCGTCGGCATTGGCGAGCACGACTTCAATCGCGGTCGCCTCGTCGCCGTAGTTGAAATAGGCCTGCGCCTCCGCCAAGGGCATGAAAACAAAAGTGGAATCGTATTCGGACATGCCGATCTGAAAGATCGCCACGACCGGATAGGCCTTGATGCGCGGCGTCACCCCGAGGGGCGTCACACTGCCGTTGGGAGACACCAGCGTCACGTTGCTGCCGACAGTGATGCCGAGGTTTTCGGCAAGGCGGGAGCCGATGGCGACTCCGTCGGACGCGTCGAAGTTGTCGAGCGTGCCGGCCTTGATGTTGGTCGCCACACCATGAACCTTGGGCAGGTCGGCCTCGCGAACCCCGCGCACCAGGGCGCCGTTCGACGCGCCCGGTCCGCTCGCCAGCGTCTGGCCCTCGATCAGCGGGATGGCCGAGACGACACCCGGCACCGCGGCGATGCGCTGGGCGACCGCCGCGTAGTCGGTGAGCTTCTTGTCCATCGGCTGAACGATGAGGTGCCCGTTGAGGCCGAGGATCTTGTCGATCAGTTGCTCGCGGAATCCGTTCATCACCGCCATGACGATGATCAGGGTGGCGACGCCGAGCATGATGCCGATGAACGAGAAGGCGGCGATCACCGAGACCACCGCCTCGCGCCGCCCGGAGCGCAGATAGCGCCAGGCGAGCATCCACTCGAAGCGCGAGAACGGTCCGGTGCCGATCGGAAGAGCCATGCCCTAGCCTTGCCCTCGCACCTTCCCTGTCAACCGGTCAACCGGCCGATCGCCGCGTCGATCGTCATGGTTTCCCGCGCGCCGGTGGCCCGGCGCTTGATCTCGATCTCGCCGCGGGCCACGCCCTTCGGCCCGACGATTACCTGCCAGGGCAGGCCGATCAGATCCATGGTGGCAAATTTCGCGCCCGCGCGTTCGTCGCGATCATCGTAAAGGACGCTGATTCCGGCATTCGTGAGGCGCTCGTAGAGCCCGTCGGCGGCGGCGTCGGTCGGCTGGTCGCCGGGCTTCAGGTTGATCAGGCCGACGGCGAACGGCGCCACGCTGTCCGGCCAGATGATCCCGGCCTCGTCGTGGCTTGCCTCGATCACCGCGCCGACGAGGCGCGAGACGCCGACTCCGTAGGAGCCCATGTGGACGGGCAGCTCGGTTCCGTCGGGCCCGGCGACCTTGGCGCCCATCGGCTCGGAGTACTTCGTGCCGAAATAGAAGATATGGCCGACCTCGATGCCGCGGGCGGTAATCCGCTTCTCCTCGGGCAGCGCCGCGAACCCGGCCGCGTCATGCTTCTCGTCGGTAGCGGCATAGTGGGCCGTCCACGCATCGACGATCGGCGTGAGGTCGGAGCGGAAGTCGGTATCTTCCCCCGGCACCGGCAGGTCGAGCAGATCGCGCGAGCAATAGACCTCGCTCTCGCCGGTCGAGGCGAGGATGATGAACTCATGGCTCATGTCGCCGCCGATCGGGCCCGAATCGGCGCGCATAGGGATGGCCTTCAGGCCGAGCCGCTGGAACGTGCGCAGATAGGCGACGAACATGCGGTTGTAGGCATGGCGGGCGCCCTCGCGATCCACATCGAACGAGTAGGCATCCTTCATCAGGAATTCCCGTCCGCGCATGACGCCGAAACGCGGGCGCCGCTCGTCCCGGAACTTCCACTGGATATGATAGAGGTTCAGCGGCAGTTCGCGGTAGGAACGCACGTAGGTGCGGAAGATATCCGTCACCATCTCCTCGTTCGTCGGCCCGTACAGCATGTCGCGCTCATGCCGGTCCTTGAGCCTGAGCATTTCCTCGCCGTAGTCGCCGTACCGCCCGCTTTCGCGCCACAGATCGGCCGGCTGGATCGTCGGCATCAGGATCTCGATGGCGCCCGAGCGGTCCTGTTCCTCGCGCACGATCTGCCCGATTCGGGCGAGCACGCGTTCTCCAATCGGCAGCCACGAATAGATGCCCGCCGCCTGCTGCCGGATGAGTCCGGCGCGCAGCATCAGGCGGTGGGAAACGATCTCCGCTTCCTTCGGCGTTTCGCGGAGGATCGGCAGGAAATATCGGGAAAGTCGCATGACGGGGTTCGGCTCCGAAGGCTCGATCAAAAGGCGTGGCAGTCAATCGACCGCATGATGAAAACACAAGGCCCGCCTGCAAAGACGGCGCTAGCGAGACACCTTCATTCAACCACAGCGTGCAGGCGGCGAATCGATACGGAAACCATTTGGCGCGGAAGTGGCTTTTCATGCAAAAAAATTGGACGAGACACGCACAAATTGGTGACAAGGCCTCTGAGTTTCGGTAGGGTTTTGGCATAAGAGGGTCGGATGGATCGGAATGACCACCGTCCCGCTATAATAAGGCATCGCGGTCTAAGTCTTGGGAGGAAGAGCCCTTCGGGCGCGCCGTTCGGTAGCTGCCGTTTCACTTGGTATCGGGCTTGATCAGCCAATCAGGCTTATGGAGTGAAGCACGAGGGGTTTAAGACGCGGAACTAGTCCAGCAAGGCCCTTTGGGGCCTTGCTTTTTTTGTGCCTACAGCTTGGGCGGATCGAAGTAGCCGGCTATCCCCTCGAGAGTGACCCCGAGGTGCGACGCCAGCCAGATCAGGAAGACCACCACGGCCGCGACGATCGAGGTCGCGACCGCCTTCTTGACCAGCATCGGCCGCACCGGCGAACTGCGCTCGCTGCCCGCGACCACGCTGCCCTCCTCTTCCTGGGTGCGGATGCCCCAGGGCAGCACTGCAAATAGCACGGTCCACCAGACGACGAAGTAGACCGCAATCAGGGTAACGATGCTCATCGTGGGCCTCAGACCTGCTCGAGTTCGATGAGCGTGCCCGCAAAATCCTTGGGGTGGAGGAAGACGACCGGCTTGCCGTGAGCGCCCGTCTTCGGCCTGCCGCTGCCGAGAATGCGCGCGCCGGTCGCCGCCAAGGCTTTCACGGCGGCGGCGATGTCCGCGACCTCGTAGCAGAGGTGATGCATGCCGCCCTGCGGATTGCGGGCAAGAAATCCGGCGATGGGTGACTCGTCGCCAAGCGGAGCCAGCAGTTCGATCTTGGTATTGGGCAGTTCGACGAACACGGTCGTCACGCCATGGTCGGGTTGCGCGACCGCTTCCGAGACCCGCGCGCCGAGCCGGTCGCGATAGAGCGCGGCCGCGGCAGCGAGATCCGGCACGGCGATGGCGACGTGGTTGAGGCGTCCAATCATCGCGCGGTCATACGACCGCGATGAAGACGGTGCAAACCGGCTTCTTGCCCCAGACCTCCGCGACCGAAGCGCGCACGGCGCGGCGCACCGCCTCGCGCACGACCTCGGGATCGCGCCGCCGCGCGCGCGGCAGCGAGTCGATGGTGCCGTGCACCGCACCCGTCACCGCCTCGTGGATCGGCCGGCCGGCGGCATCCACCAGCGGCACGCCGGTGAGCACGACCTCGGGCTCGGCGGCGAGTTGGCCGCGCTCGTCGAGGACCACCGACACCCCGACGTGGCCGGAGAGCGCCAGCCGCCGACGCTCCGGGATGCCCACGGCATCGAGGTCGCCGATCAGCCATCCGTCCTTGTACAGGCGCCCGGCCTCTATCGCATCGACCGCCTCGGCACGGCCGGGAGCGAGCCGGACCACCGTCCCGTTGGCGATGGTGAGCACCTCGGGCACGCCGGCATCGCGGGCGAGGCCGGCATGGGCGGCGAGGTGGGCCGCCTCGCCATGCACCGGGATTGCGATCCGCGGCCGCACCCAGCCATACATGGCCCGCATCTCCTCGCGGCGCGGATGGCCGGAGACGTGCACGAGCCGGTCGCGGTCGGTGATCACCTGGATACCGCGCGCCGCCAATCCGTTGACGATGCGATTTACCGCAACCTCATTGCCGGGGATCGTGCGCGAGGAAAAGATGACGATATCGCCGGGGTCGAGCGAGACATTGCGGTGCTCGCCCTCGACAATGCGGGCAAGCGCGGCGCGCGGCTCGCCCTGGCTGCCGGTCAGCAGCGCCACGGCCCGGTTGCGCGGCAGGTGCGCGTAGGCCTCCTCCTCGTGAAAGGCCGGCAGCCCTTCCAGGTAGCCAAGCTCGCCCGCCACGTCGATCGCGCGCCGGAGCGCCCGCCCGACCACCACGATCTCGCGTCCGGCGGCGGCCGCGGCCAGGGCAAACGAACGCAGGCGCCCGACATTCGAGGCGAAAGTGGTGAAGGCCACCCTGCCCTTCGCGCCGGCGACGATTGTCGCGATCTCGCGCGCGACTTCCCGCTCGCTCGGGCTGCGGCCTTCGCGCATGGCGTTGGTCGAGTCCGAGATGAACGCGAGCACGCCACCGTCGCCAAGTTCGCGCAGGCGCATCTCGTCGATCGGCGCGCCCAGTACGGGATCGTCGTCGAACTTCCAGTCGCCGCTGTGAATGACGACCCCCAGCGGGGTCGTGATCGCAATCGCATTCGGCTCGGGGATCGAGTGCGCCACGCTAATGTACTCGATGCCGAACGGCCCGACCGCGAAACGCTGGCCGGGGGTGACGATGGTGACCGGTATGTGCTGCCTGCCCGGCTCTCCCGCGAGCTTGGCGGCGAGCAGGCCGGCGGCAAATGGCGTCGCATAGACCGGCACGCGCAACCGCGGCCAGAGATCCACCAGCGCGCCGAAATGATCCTCGTGCGCGTGGGTAATCAGTATCCCCGCAAGGTTGCGCCGCTCCTCCTCCAGATAGCTGATATCCGGGAAGATGAGATCGGCGCCGGGCAGGTCGGGACCGGCGAAAGCGACGCCGAAGTCGACGGCGATCCACGTCCGATCGGTCGGCGAGCCGTAGCCGAAGAGCCCGAGATTCATCCCGATTTCGCCGACACCGCCGAGCGGCAGAAAGACCAGTTCGTCGCGGGCGGCGGCCATCGTCAGTGACCGGAGCCGAAGAACACGTCGCCGGCGGAAACCGCCTCGCGGACGCCGTCCAACCGTGTGAGGACAAGGCGCCCGTCGTCGTCGAGGCTGTCGAAGCGCCCGTCGATCGTCCGCTCGGGCAGATTGACGCGGATCGGTTCGCCGAGCCCGGCCGAGCGGGCGAGCCAGGCGCCGCGGATGGCACGGAAATTGTCGCCGCGATCCCAGCGCGTCAGTTCGTCGGCCATCCGGTGCGCAAGGCGCTCGAAAAGCGACTCGGCAGCGAGCGGTACGCCGCGCGCGTCGAAATCGCTGGCCGGATGAACGGTGTCGGCTTCCGGGTGCGCGACGCAATTGACGCCAAAGCCGATGACCACGATGAACCGCCCGTCGGCGAGCCTGTCGCCTTCGACCGAAATGCCGGCGACCTTCAGGCGATCGAGGAGCAGATCGTTCGGCCACTTCAGGCGGAGGCGTTCCGCGATGGCCGGCCCGGTGGCGTCAATCGCCGCCTGATGCAGCGCGACCCCGGCAACGAACGAGATGGTCGCTGCATTGGCCGGCGGTGCCGGATCTATCAGCAGCAACGACGCTGCCATATTCCCGCGCGCGCCGACCCAGACGCGGCCGCGCCGGCCGCGGCCCTCCGTCTGCTCCGCCGCCGTGAACCAGATATTGCCCGGGTCACCGTCGCGGGCCGCCGTGAATGCCTCGGTGTTGGTCGAAGGAAGGGCGTCGAAAGCCCGGCGGCGAAAGCCGGCAGGAAGCGCTGGCCGGTCCGCCATCAGAAGAAGGTCTTGGCGGCCAGCTCCGCCGCACCGCCGATCTGGCCGGCGATGAACACGAACAGGAGGACGAAGGCGCCCGACACCCC
>JBBQGL010000124.1:0-12364 GCA_038323025.1 Hyphomicrobiales bacterium | reverse complement strand
GATGGCGACCCGGCGCGCGATCGGCTCGCGATCCTTGACGCCGCGCTGGCGGGTCAGCCCGAGGAAGATCGGCGCGCCGCCGATCGGGTTCACGATCGGGAAGAGCCCGGCATAGACCAGCAGGAACGAACTGATGAATTCGGACATGGTGCGGGGCCCCGGCCGGACAGAATCCCGCCCGGCGCGCCGATCATAGGGAATGGGCCATCCCGGCTCAATGTGAACCCGTGGCCGGCTGGCGTAGAATTGGTGCATGACCACCTCGACCTCCGACCCATACGATCTCCGGCGCTTCGTCGACGCCCAGGCCCCGGTCTATGAGCGCGTGGTGGAAGAGCTGACGCGCGGGCGGAAGGAGAGCCACTGGATGTGGTTCATCTTTCCGCAGATCGCCGGGCTCGGGTACAGTTTCATGGCGCAGAAATACGCCATTGGCTCGCTGGAGGAGGCGCGCGCCTACCTCGCCCATCCGGTCCTCGGCGCGCGGCTCCGCGAATGCACGGCCCTGGTCATCAGGATCGAGGGCAAGGCGATCGGCGATATCCTCGGCTACCCGGACGACCTGAAGTTCCGCTCGTCAATGACTCTGTTTGCCCGCGCCGCCGCTCCCGACGAGCCCGAATTCGCCGAGGCGCTGGCGAAATATTTTGCCGGCGAAGCGGACGCCGCGACACTGGCAAGCGTGTGAGCGGTCACGGCTCGGGCGGCGTGCCTCCGCCGGCTTGAGGTTCCTCGTTCGGCCTTCGGGCGGCCCGGGGATGACAGGTGGTGATAATCTCCCGTCCCGAGAACGGAGAATCGCATGCCTGACCAACCGGAAGAGAGCGCACCGTCGCCGTCGGCGGAACGGGGGTTTCCCACACCCCCGGCCGGCGGGTCGGTCTCCTTGGCGGCGCTGGCGGCGGTCATTTCCTGCGCCCTCAGCATTCCCATCGCCGCGGTCGGCTTCTTCGTCATCGACCTGTTCTTCCGCGCCAAGCTGATGGGCCGCGAAGACAGCGCCGGCACGCGCATCGGCGGCGCAGGAGCGGTCGGCGACTTCCTCGTCGCGCTGGCCGACGGCTTCTTCGCCGCGCTGATCGCCGGCGCGGTGGTGCTCCTCGTGCTGAAGAAGAGCCACCGGCGCGCGCTCTTCCTCTTCTCGCTCGCCGGCTACGCCGTCATCGCGATCGTGCTCTGGCGCTACGTCACGGCTCACGGCGCCATGGGCCCGGTCACCGTCGGCTTCTGGACGGCGACGGTGGTCGTGGGCGCCGTCGCGGGGGCCTATGGGGCAACCGCGGTGGATTTGAGTGAGGGGGAGAAGAAGCCGGAGGTGACGCCGGCTGCTTAACGCACCATTCGTTCCTGTCCGGCAGCGGCCGCAAAGGCCGGACGAATCGCCCGACGAACTCACGGTTTCTGGGCATAACTTCGGATGCCGAGCGGCCGGACGGGAAGTGCGCCAATAACCCGTTGAAAGTGTTTAGCGTTTCGAGCGCAAGAAACCTCCGTCTTCGCTTGTATCTCGGCAGCTGAATCCCTAGATTTTGCCCAGCATCCCCAATGATTCTCAGGCGTTGAATTGGCCGACGAAAAACCGCCGCGCGAGCCCGCTGGGCCGGGCGAAAAGCCTTCCGACATAGAGTCGATCTCCATCACCGAGGAGATGCGGCGGAGTTATCTCGACTACGCCATGAGCGTCATCGTCGCGCGGGCGCTGCCCGATGTGCGCGACGGATTGAAGCCGGTGCACCGGCGCATCCTCCACGCCATGAACGAGGCCGGCTACGACTGGAACAAGCCGTACCGGAAATCGGCGCGCGTCGTCGGCGACGTGATCGGCAAATATCACCCGCATGGCGACCAGGCGGTCTATGACGCGCTCGTCCGCATGGCGCAGGAATTTTCCATGCGCCTGCCGCTCATCGACGGGCAGGGCAATTTCGGCTCGGTCGACGGCGATCCCCCGGCGGCCATGCGCTACACCGAGGTGCGCCTCGCCAAGGTGGCGCATTCGCTCCTCGACGACCTCGACAAGGACACCGTCGATTTTCGTGAGAACTACGACGGCTCCGAGAAGGAGCCGGCGGTGCTGCCGGCGAAATTCCCCAACCTCCTCGTCAACGGCTCCGGCGGCATCGCCGTCGGCATGGCGACTAACATCCCGCCGCACAATCTCGGCGAGGTCATCGACGCCGCGACGGCGCTGATCGACAATCCGGCGATCACCGACGACGAGCTGATGGAGATCATTCCCGGGCCCGATTTCCCCACCGGGGCCATCATCCTCGGGCGCTCGGGCATCCGCTCGGCCTACACCACCGGTCGCGGCTCGATCGTCATGCGCAGCCGCGTCGTCACCGAGACGGTGCGGCGCGAGCGCGAGGCGCTGGTGGTCACCGAGATCCCCTACCAGGTCAACAAGGCGACGATGATCGAGAAGATCGCCGAGCTGGTCCGCGACAAGCGCATCGAGGGCATCGCCGACATCCGCGACGAGTCCGATCGCGACGGCGTGCGGGTGGTCATCGAGCTGAAGCGCGAGGCGATGGCCGACGTCGTCCTCAACCAGCTCTACCGTTTCTCGCAGCTGCAGACGAGCTTTGGCGCCAACATGGTGGCGCTGACCGGCGGCAAGCCGCTGCCGATGACGCTCCGCGACATCCTCGTCGCCTTCGTCGCCTTCCGCGAGGAGGTGATCGCCCGGCGCACGAAATTCCTCCTCGGCAAGGCGCGCGACCGCGCCCACATCCTCGTCGGCCTCGCCATTGCCGTCGCCCATATCGACGAGGTCATCCGCATCATCCGCAACGCGCCCGACCCGAACTCGGCGCGCGAGCAGCTGATGGCCCGCGACTGGCCGGCCCTCGATGTGGCCCCGCTGATCGCGCTGATCGACGACCCGCTTCACCGCATGACCGGGGAGGGCACCTACAAGCTCTCCGATGCCCAGGCGCGCGCGATCCTCGAACTGCGCCTGGCGCGGCTGACCGCGCTCGGCCGCGACGAGATCGCCGAGGAACTGGAAAAGCTCGCCGCCGAGATCCGCGACTACCTCGACATCCTGCGTTCGCGCGAGCGCATGCGGAAGATCATCAAGGACGAGATGGCGGCGATCAAGACGGAGTTCGCCACGCCCCGCAAGACCGAGATCATGGAGGGCGGCGCCGAACTCGACGACGAGGACCTGATCCAGCGCGAGGACATGGTGGTCACCGTCACCCACGCCGGCTGGATCAAGCGCGTGCCGCTCGACAGCTACCGGGCGCAGCGCCGCGGCGGCAAGGGCCGCGCCGGCATGGCGACCAAGGAAGAGGATTTCGTCACCCGCGTGTTCGTCGCCAACACCCACACGCCGGTCCTGTTCTTCTCCTCCCGCGGCCAGGTCTACAAGGAAAAGGTCTGGCGGCTGCCGCTGGCGGCGCCGCAGGCGCGCGGCAAGGCGCTGATCAACCTCCTGCCGCTGGAAGCCGGCGAGCGCATCACCACCATCATGCCGCTGCCCGAGGACGAGGCGAGCTGGGAGACGCTCGACGTCATGTTCGCGACCACCGGCGGCACGGTACGGCGCAACAAGCTCAGCGATTTCGTCGAAGTCCGCCGCTCCGGCATGATCGCCATGAAGCTCGGCGAGGGCGAAGGCATCCTCGGGGTCGAGACCTGCACGGAAGCCGACGACGTGATCCTCACCACCGCCGGCGGACAGTGCGTCCGCTTCCCGGTGCCGGAGGTGCGCGTCTTCGCCGGCCGCAATTCGGTGGGCGTGCGCGGCGTCAACCTCGCCGAGGGCGACACCGTCATTTCGATGGCGGTCCTGCGTCACTTCGAGGCGACGCCGGGCGAACGCGCCGCCTACCTCAAAATGAGCCGCGCGGTACGCGGCGAGGGCAACGAACCTGAGGTCGAGGAAGCGCCGGCGGAGGCCGAGGGCGAGACCGAGGCGAGCGGGCCGGAGACCGGCGAGGAGGGAACCCTGCCGCAGGAGCGCTACGCCGAGATGAGCGCCGCCGAGCAGCTGATCCTCACCGCTTCCGAGAACGGCTACGGCAAGCGGTCATCGTCCTTCGAGTACCGCACCACCCGGCGCGGCGGCAAAGGTATCGTCGCCATGGCGGTCAACGAGCGGAACGGGCGCCTGGTGGCGTCGTTCCCGGTCGAGGCAAGCGACCAGATCATGCTGGTCACCGACGGCGGCCAGATCATCCGCATGCCGATTGACGACATCCGGGTGATCAGTCGCGGTACGCAAGGCGTGAAGCTGTTCGACACGGAAGGCGCGCACGTCGTCTCCGTCGAACGCCTGACGGAAGGCGATGACCCGGATGAAGCGCAGCCGGACGGCGCCGCCGAGAGCAGCGGCGCCAAGTAGCCGCTCGCGTCGGTGAAAAAGGAAATGCCGCCGGAGGGGTTCTCGGCGGCATTTCCTCTGGAGGTGCGCGGGACTGACCGCGCCAGGAAATCCTAGTCGACGTCGACCGGCAGGCGGTTCAGCACGGAGACGCCGTTGCCGCGGGTTTCGACGGTCACGTAGTTCGACGACGCGACGACCGGCAAGCGGTCGCCCTTGGTCGCGGCTCGGTCCTGGCCGCCGGAAAGGATCGCCGCGCTGGCCAGACCTACGGCGACCGTAGCGGCAACGGTGGTGGCAAGGATCGTGGTGTGGAACAGGGAGCGCATCATATTGTCCTCCGTCCGAATTGCTGTTGTCTCAACTTGCGCAATTAACGCAGGTGCTGGCTGAACGGTTCCGGAGTAGCCGGTTCATCTGCGGTTCAGCTTCCGAATCATCGGCGCCGCGTTGTGTCGAGCGAAGAGATAGGTGCGCGCCGGGCAAGTTGCTGTGATGCCCGTCACAACCGTCGCAAGCCATTGATGGAATTGACGTTGTGCGAGCGGTTGGCGCCTGTTGAACGGCGAAGGCGGGCAATTACATTTCCTGTCGCAGGCGGTTTGCTTGTGGGAGAGGCGCATGCGGGCTAAACCCGGCCCGCCGCCCGGCGAGGCGGCCACGAGGCATTCGCCATGACCCGCACCGCGCTCTATCCCGGCACGTTCGACCCCCTTACCAACGGCCACATCGACATCCTCAAGGGTGCCTTGGCCCTGGTGGACAGGGTCACCATCGCCATCGGCATCCACGCTTCGAAATCGCCGCTTTTCGCGGTGAGCGAGCGCAAGACCATGATCAAGGAGGTCCTGAAGACCCTCGGCAAGGCCGATGCACGCCGCGTGACCCTGGAAACCTTCGACGGGCTGGTCGTCGAGGCCGCGCGGCAGGCCGGCGCCAGCGTGATCGTCCGCGGTCTCCGCGACGCCGCCGATTTCGACTACGAGATGCAGATGGCGGGCATGAACGGCGTGCTCGCCCCCGAGGTCCACACGATCTTTCTGCCCGCTTCACCCGCCTCCCGCCACATCACCGCCACGCTTGTCCGCCAGATCGCAGCCATGGGCGGCGATGTCTCGGCCTTCGTCCCGGCAGCCGTGGCCAAGCGATTGAAGTCAGTATTTCCCGGATGAACATGCGAGTTGCAGCGACGCTGGCCCTGCTCCTTCCGTGCGGCGGGGCGCTCGCGACCGAGACTGTCGACTGCCAGTCGAGCGGCACAACCGAAGCGATGGTGGAGATGAACTTCTCCGATTCGCTGCCGATCGACCGGCCGAACTGGGTGAGGCTTAGCGCCGGCTCCGAGAAGTGGAGCACCCTCGGCGACGGTGCGGCGGACGGGTTCAAGGCGGCCACGATCCTCCAGTCGTTCGATGACGGGACGCTCCTGTCGGTGGATGTCTCGGACGACCAGCAGAGCCGGATCGTCGCCTCGATCCGCATACTCAGCGTGCATGAACAGGAGCACTACGTCCGCGTCGGCACGCTCCAGATTCACGGACAATCCGTCCACCCCCTCAACTGCAACTACGGTGATGAATGAGTGCAATGAAATCGGTCTGGGCCGCAGCGGCCGCACTGTTCCTTCTGGTGGCGCCGGCTTTCGCCGCCGACCTCGATCCCAACAACACCCTCTACCTCGACCTGAAGGACGGCCGCGTCGTGATCAGGCTCCGGCCCGATCTCGCCCCGAAGCACGTCGAGCGGGTGAAGACGCTGGCCCACGAGAAATTCTACGACGGCACGCCCTTCCATCGCGTCATGGAAGGGTTCATGGCCCAGGGCGGCGACCCCACGGGCACCGGCACGGGTGGTTCGAAATATCCCGACCTGAAGGCCGAGTTCACCGGGACGCCGTTCGTCCGCGGCGTCATCGGGGCCGCCCGCTCGGACGATCCCGACAGCGCCAACTCGCAGTTCTTCATCATGCTCGACGCCAACCACAACCTCGACGGCCAGTACACGGTCTGCGGCGAGGTGGTGAGCGGTATGGAGTTCGTCGACAAGATCAAGAAGGGCGATCCCGACCAGGACGGCGTGGTCGCCGATCCCGACAAGATCATCCGCATGCGTCTCGCCGCCGAGGCGATGGGCAAGTAACCGGGACCGCGCAACCCGTTTTCACCGACAAGAACAGACAAGGAGACATACGTTGGCCGACATCAAGGACCCCGAAAACACCCTGATCCTCGAGACCTCAAAGGGTCGCGCCGTGATCAGCCTCCGGCCGGACCTCGCGCCCAACCACGTTGCCCGGATCAAGGAACTGGCGCGGAAGGGCTTTTACGACGGCACGCCGTTCCATCGCGTCATCGAAGGCTTCATGGCCCAGGGCGGCGACCCGACGGGAACCGGCACCGGCGGCTCGGGCAAGAAGCTGAAGGCGGAGTTCAACCGCCAGCCGCACAAGCGCGGCACTGCTTCGATGGCGCGCGCGCAGAGCCCGGACTCGGCCGACAGCCAGTTCTTCATCTGCTTCGGCTATGCCGGCTTCCTTGACGGCCAGTACACGGTCTGGGGCGAGGTGATCGAGGGCATGGAGAACATCGACAAGTTCAAGCGCGGCGAGCCGGTGCGCGAGCCCGACAGGATCGTCAGCATGAAGGTCGCGGCGGACGTGACCTAGCGCAAACGCCCCCGCCGGCAATTGGTGGTAGGAATGTGCTCCGCAGGAATTCGGAGGACTTCTCATGTCTGAACTACGCCCGGACGATGACTTCCGCCGCCAGCGTCACCATGGCGGCGAGGGAGCGTGGATCGGCGCCGTCATCCTCATCGGGATCGGCGTCGTTTTCCTGTTGCGGAACATGGGCTTCTGGTTCCCGGAGCACTGGTGGGCGCTGTTCCTGCTGATACCGGCCGGAGGGTCCCTGGCGGCCGCATGGCGCGTCTACCAGCGTGACGGCGCGGTCACCGGCCCGGTCATGGGATCGCTCTTCGCGGCGGCGATATTGATCGCCCTGATGCTGGTCTTCCTCCTGAACGTCGACATCAACTGGAACCTGCTCTGGCCCGTTGCGCTGATCCTGCTCGGCCTGTCACTGCTGACGAGATCGTACTGGCGGCGATAGGCGGAACAGCCTTCCGGCAGCCGTGGCGTCGTTGATGGGTGCATGCGCGTAGAGCTTTTCGATTTCGACCTGCCCGAGGACAGGATCGCGCTCCGGCCGGCGCGGCCGCGGGATTCCGCCCTCCTGCTCGTGGTGAAGCCTGGCGGTGCAACCGAGGACCGCCGGGTTTCCGACCTTGCCGATCTGCTGCGGCCGGGCGACGCGCTGGTGATCAACGATACGCGGGTGATCGCGGCGGAACTGCGCGGGGAGCGCTTTCGCGAGGACTCGACGGCGCACATCGCGGTGACGCTGCACCGCCGCGCCGACGGCTCCCGCTGGCGGGCGCTGGCGAGGCCGGCGAAGCGGCTGGCTCCGGGCGACCGCCTGCGCTTCGGCGCAGTCAGCGACAATGCCTGCCTGCTCGGCGGACTGGACGCGACCGTCGAGGAGAAAGGCGAGGGCGGAGAAGTTCTGCTCCGCTTCGATCTTGCCGGACCGGCGCTCGACGAGGCGGTCGCGTCCGTCGGGCACGTGCCGCTGCCGCCGTACATTGCCGGGCGCCGCCCCGAGGACGAAGCCGACCGGCACGACTACCAGACGATATTCGCGCGCGAGGACGGTGCGGTGGCGGCGCCGACCGCCGGCTTGCACTTCACCGATGACCTGCTGGCGCGCCTGTCGGCGAGGGGCATCTCGCGGCACGCGGTCACGCTCCATGTCGGCGCCGGCACCTTCCTCCCCGTGAAGGGCGAGGATACGGCCGAACACCGGATGCATCCGGAGTGGGGGACGGTGTCGGCGGAGACTGCCGCGGCACTGAACGAAGTGCGCGCCGGCGGCGGGCGTATCGTTGCCGTCGGGACGACCTCGCTCCGCCTTCTCGAAAGCGCCGCCGACGAGCGTGGACGCCTGGGCAACTTCGCCGGCGAAACGTCGATCTTCATCACGCCGGGCTATCGCTTCCGCGCCGTCGACCTCCTGCTCACCAATTTCCATCTGCCGCGGTCGACGCTGTTCATGCTGGTCTCGGCGTTCTCCGGCCTGGAGACAATGCAGGCCGCGTATCGCCACGCCATCGCAGCCGGCTACCGGTTCTATTCGTACGGCGATGCCTGCCTCCTCTATCCCGGTGCGGCCGTATGAGCGGCGTGACTTTCAGCGTGACCGCCACCGACGGGGCCGCCCGCACCGGTGAGATCGTGACGCCGCGCGGCGTCATCCGCACGCCGGCATTCATGCCGGTGGGCACGGCGGGCACGGTCAAGGCGATGTACCCGGAGCAGGTGCATGCGCTCGGCGCCGACATCATCCTCGGCAACACCTACCACCTGATGCTCCGCCCGGGCGCCGAGCGGGTCGCGGCGCTCGGCGGGCTGCACACATTCGCCAACTGGCCGTGGCCGATCCTCACCGACTCCGGCGGCTTCCAGGTTATGTCGCTGGCGGCGCTGCGGAAGATCGACGAGACCGGCGTCACCTTCCGCTCGCATCTGGACGGGTCGCCGCATGCGCTGACGCCAGAGCGCTCGCTGGAGATCCAGGAACTGCTCGACTCGGACATCCACATGCAGCTCGACGAATGCCTGGCCTTGCCCGCCGAGCCGGCCGAGATCGAGCGCGCCATGCGCCTTTCGCTGCGCTGGGCCGAGCGCTCGAAGGCGCGCGGCGTCAGGCAGGGCAGGGCGCTCTTCGCCATCGTCCAGGGCGGCGACCGGCCGGCGCTCCGTGCCGCTTCCGCCGAGGCGCTGGTCGCCATCGGCTTCGACGGCTACGCCATCGGCGGCCTCGCGGTCGGCGAGCCGCAGGCGGTGATGCTGGACATGATCGCAGCCACCGTCCCGGTATTGCCCGCCGACCGGCCGCGCTACCTGATGGGAGTCGGGACGCCGGACGACATCGTGCGGTCGGTGGTTCGCGGCGTCGACATGTTCGACTGCGTGATGCCGACGCGCGCCGGCCGCCACGGCGTCGCCTATACCCGCTTCGGCAAGATCAACCTGCGCAACGCCCGCCATGCCGAGGACAAGCGTCCGCTCGACCCCGGGTCGGACTGTCCCGCGGCGCGCGATTATTCGCGCGCCTACCTGCACCACCTGATCAAGGCGGGGGAGAGCCTCGGCGGGATGCTGCTGACCTGGAACAACCTCGCCTACTACGAGGGCATGATGGCCGGCCTCCGGTCGGCCATCGCATCGGGGAACCTCGCCGACCACGCCGCCGCGATCGGCGAAGGCTGGGCGGCGGGCGACCGCGAGTGAGCGCGCTCAGATGCTCGGACCGTCGGCTTCCACGATCGAGCAGCCGTTGATCAGCCAGGATCCGTCGGGCTGGCGCTGCAGCGAATACAAGGCAACGTAGCCCTTGCCGTCGGGGCCGGTGAGGAACACCTGCTGCAGCGGGCCGGCCGGCGTATCGGCCATGTCGCCGAAGGTCACCGACTGCGGGCGATAGACCGGCGGATAGCCCTGCCGGACCATTTGCATGAAGTTGTCGGGGGTCTGGAAGAGGCCCTTGATGGTGGGCGAGGCGTAGCTGAAGGCGGCGGCGCCATCATCCTTCCGGAACGCATCGATCTGGCTGCTGATGAGGCCGTGGATGGCCTCGCGATCGGCCGCCGAAGGTCCGTCGGCAAGGGCGGCTCGGCCGAGGCCGGCAACGAGGACAAACGCGAAGAACAATCTGACGATGAAGGCCATGACATTCTCCTCCTGCTTCGCCGGAGTATACGAGCGAGTCGCGGGAAAGTTTCAAAGGCCTCGGGCCTCGCGGCGCCAATCCCAGCAAACCGGCCGGAATCCGGCTCAGCTATTGACCCCTCGGGTACCCGCCGATAGGGTCCGCGCCATTCACCGCCCGCGTCGAAAGAGCGCGTAGCTCAGCTGGTAGAGCAGGTGACTTTTAATCACCAGGTCTCGGGTTCGAGCCCCGACGCGCTCACCAAATTAATCAACTAAATCAATTAATTACTAGACGCCGCTGAGCGGGCGGCCTGATCGGCTTATTTGGTGTCAGTGCCATGTCCGCAAAATCGCGTCGAGCCAAAAGAGAGGCGGCTTCCGCCCTTTCTCGCCGGGGATTAACCCCGCGCACGCCGGCAGATGACCAAGGGCGCGATCGCCATGGTTGTCGCGAAGGCGTATCCGGAAGCGACCAAGACCAAGCGATCCGGAAGTTCCGCCGGGGAACAACGGTTTCCGATGGTCGCCAAGTCGAAGCTATCGGAAGCGCGCGCCGTCGTGGCCCTCGCCAGCTACAGTCGACCGGGTAGCGGCGGCGCAGCCACGTCGCCGATTGGTCTTTTGTGATTCCGAGGGATTTCAACGTTTTCGCTGGCGGTTCCGCGTGAGAACCGCCGCCTTTATTTGGAAGGCGACGGCTTCCTTTTGCCTTCGTTTCCTTGGAGCCGAAGGCCAAGGGCGCGGCCGAACCGGGCACGAAACGCGGTAAGGCGCCACGCGGTCGTCACGCACGACCGCGTGGGCAAACCGTTGAAAGAGCTTGGAATCACAAAAGACCAATCGGCGAAGTGGCAACAGGTCGCGAAGGTCCGAAGAAGGTTTTCGACAAGGCCGTGGACGTTGCCGGCAAGCCCACAGGGCGAAGCGGAGCGTCTGGGCCGGGCGCAATCGATCCCGGCGGAGGCGGTTCGCGCCCCAACGGAATAACGCGAACCGCCCGCCCGGCTGGCCGGAAGGAACAAACAGCCTCCGGACCTCTCAGGCAACGAACTCCGCGTACAGCTTCCGACCCTCGGGTGTGTCGAGGAACTCGCTGTAGGTCTTGGCGAAGCTCTGCCCGTACGGCGCGCGTTTGTGAAGCTCCTTTGCCCCGGCTTCGATCGCCTTCTCCGCCGGCTTCTTGCGGGCCTCAAGAGCGGCCTCGTTGGATTCCCTTGCCGCCTTGGCGAGGGCGGTGAAGCCCGCGCCGTACGCGGGTGCGCTGCGCTCGGCGAGGTACTGGCCGTAGAGTTCCGGGCGGCTCTCCAAGACCGTCGAGTACGCTTTGGCAAACGAAACGCGCGTGACCGTTGCCTGTGCCGTGGCCAAGCGCTCCAATTCGGCTTCAGCGTTGGTGTGCATGGGAATATCCTTCTCGCCCTGTGGTTCGACCCGCTTCAGAATCAGCGCCCTCGCGTGCACTTGCGCCGGGTTGTCGACCGCGCTGATTTCCGAAAGGCGAAGTGACGTGAGAATCTTTCTCTTGCGTTGTTCAACCGGCATGGTCGGCTCCTTTCCAACTTTGGGCGAGCGCGGCGATCGCCCGTGCACCGAACTTGCCGCGACGCGGGTTTCTTTCCGCCGTCGGTGACTCGGCCGACACAAGCGGGCCGACGAAGCGACGATCGCTCGCGGCCAGTGACTCGCCCTGGCGCGCAAAGGCAAGGTGCGCGAACTCGCTGACGCCGTGAAATCCGAGCATCCGGTCGACCGCCGCCTTGTGGAAGACGCCGTTGCCGCCGAGGCCGCCCAACTCGTAGAGCCGACGGGCAAGCTCCCACCTTCGCGCGAGGGCACCGGCCAGCGTCTTTGCGGCATCATCGGCAGCGGTGCTCACCTGCAATAGCTCGCCCGCCACGACACGCGCCTCGGCCTTTCGCTCGCGCTCTCGCTCCGCTGCCAGTCGCGCCTCTTCCGTCGCCGCTTCCGCGTCCACGGCCCGTCCCAGAGCTTCAAGGGTCTGGCGCTCGGCTGACAGTTCGATTGTCTGCCGTTCGATCGCCTCAAGCTCAAGGGCGGCATCCGTGTCGGTAAGCGCTGCCGGTGCGGTCTCTTCCCGGCGCCGATCGAGGTCGGCGACCTTGGCTGTCAAATCGCTTCCAACCGCGACCCCCTTTTCGCGTCCAATAACGACCCCTTTCAGGGTGCCGAATCGGGCCTGTGCGGGTAGCGGATAGGAGGAGGCCGCGGCGGGCGCCGGGCGACCTGATGCGCTGGTTGTGACG
>JBBQGL010000123.1:0-12370 GCA_038323025.1 Hyphomicrobiales bacterium | reverse complement strand
GCTGCGGCCGCAACCGGGCGGGTCGGTCAATCCCGACTTCGCCGACCTGATGACGCGCTCGACCTTCGCGGTGCCGTCTTCGCTGATCCTCATCGTTGCCGTGGTGATCTTCGTCTGGCTGCCGTACCGGCGCTCGGTCCTTGGCCGCGCCGCCTATGCCATCGGATCGTCCGAGCAGGCGGCCTACATGTCGGGCGTGCCGATCATGCGCGCCAAGGTGCTGGCCTATGCGCTCGCCGGGTTCCTCGCGGCGATCGCCGGCCTGCTGCTGACGGCAATCACCTATTCCGGCGAGGCGCGGGCGGCGCTTTCCGGCGACTACACGCTCAATTCGATCGCGGCGGTGGTCATCGGCGGCACCTCGCTGTTCGGCGGCTCGGGCAGCGCCATCGGCTCGATCTTCGGCGCCTTCATCCTGCGCACCGTCGGCGACCTGCTTTTCGTTCTCGACATGAACCCGGTGCTGCAGCCGCTCTTCGTCGGCATCGTGCTCCTCTTCGCGGTCAGCCTCGGCTCGGTCCGGCTGCTGCGCATCAAGAACAAGCTCGACCTCTACCGGTAAGGAACGAGTGATGACGGCAATGGCGATGGTGGCGAAACGGGTGGACAAAGCGACCGTGATCGCCTTCGGCTGCATCGTGCTGCTGCTTGCGATCGGCGCCCTCTACGACCGCAGCTTCCTTTCCGCCGACTACCTCCTGCAGCAATTGCTGACGGCCTCGTTCCTCGGGGTCATGGCGACGGGAATGATGCTGGTCATTCTGCTCGGCCACATCGACCTTTCTATCCCGTGGACGATCTCGATCGGCGGCATGATGGCGACCGGGGCGGCCGGCCTCCTCGGACCGACGCTGGGCGTGCCCCTGGCCATTCCCTTCGGCATCCTTTGCGGGGTCATCGTCGGCCTCGTCAACGGCTTCGGCGTGGCTTACCTGCGCGCGCCCTCGATGATCTTCACGCTCGGCACCAATGCGGTGGCCCAGGGCCTGATGGTGTTCCACACCGGCGGCTTCGCGCCGCAGGACAAGGCTACCCCGTTCATGCGGCAGCTGGTCGTCGGGCATGTCATCCCCGGCGTCGCCAACCCGGTCCTGATCTGGCTGGTGCTTGGCATCGCCACCGTCTTCATGCTGACGCGCACCTCGCTCGGCCGCCAGATCTACGCCATCGGCAACCGCGAGCGCGCCGTGTTCCTGTCGGGTGTCGACACGAAGAAGGTGCTGCTCATCTGCTTCGCCATCTCCGGCGGCTGCGCCGCGGCGGGCGGCGTTCTCCTCTCGGGATGGGCGAACGCGTCCTACCAGGCGATGGGCGACCCCTATCTGCTCCCGACCATCGCGGCGGTGGTGCTCGGCGGCACCAGCGTGATGGGCGGGCGCGGCAGCTACATGGGCGTCGTCGCCGGCGTCATCCTGATCACGCTGCTGCAGTCGATCCTGTCGGTCGTGCAGCCGCAATTCCTGCTTGCCCAGATGGGCGTGAAGATGCCGCCGGAAACCATCCGCCAGGTGGTCTTCGGCCTCGTCATCGTCGGCATGATGCTGCTCTACGGTCGCGAGCGGCTGATCCGCTGAAGCCGGTTCTTCCCGACGCCCCGGCGGTCAGCGCGGGCGCGCCGGCGGCGGGCCGACGCTTTCGCGCACCACCAGCGAGCAGGGGATGCGCGTGCGCGTCGGCGCGTCGCTCATGTCCTCGCGGCGCATGCGGCGCACCAGGTTCTCGGCCGCCAGGCGTCCCAGCTCGGCGCGCGGCTGGATGATGGTGGTGAGCGCCGGGTCGTACATCGCCGAGTAGTCGATGCCGTCGAAGCCGGCCACGGACACGTCCTTCGGGATCGACAGGCCGGCGTCCTTCAGCGCCTTCAGGCACCCGATCGCCATCTCGTCGCTGGCGGCGAAGATCGCGGTCGGCCGATCGGTCATGGCGAGATAGCGCTCCGCGGCCCTGGCGCCCGAGGCGAAGGAGAAGTTCCCCGGCCACACCAGGCTTTCGTCGAAGGCGATGCCGGCCGCGGTGAGGGCGTCGGAATAGCCGCGGATGCGCTCCGCCGCTTCCGGGTTGGGCGAAGGCCCGGCGATGTGGGCAATGCGGCGGTGGCCGCGGCCGATCAGGTACTCGGTCATCTGCCGGGCGGCTTCGTGGTTGTCGATCTCGAAGAGCGGCAGGTTGCTGAGGTTCGGCACCTCGTTGCAGACGAGCGTGATCGGGATGGTCTCGTTGAGGAGGGCAAAGCCCTCGCGCGGCAGGCGGCCGGCAAAAAGCAGGACGCCATCGACCGTGCCGCCGCGCACCAGCTGGTCGTAGTGCGCCTCGCGCCGCGGGTCGTTGCGGGTGTCGCCGAAGATGACGCCGTAGCCCTCGCGGGTGAGCACTTCCTCGGTGGCGTTGATAATGACGTTCCAGAAGGAATTGCCGAGGCCGGGGAGAAGGGCGAGCACCATCTTGCTCGACTGGGCGCGGAGCGAGCGAGCCGCCGCGTTCGGCGTGTAGCCGATCGCCTCGATCGCGGCGAAGACCCGCGTACGCGTCGGCTCGGCGACCTGCTCGGGCGCGGCGAGGGCGCGGCTGACGGTGGCCGTCGACACGCCGGCGCGGCGGGCGACGTCGCGGATCGTCGCCGATCGTCCCTTCTGTGCCAGTGCGGAGGCATGTCGGCTCATGGCAGGATCGGCGTCCCATCGAGTAGTCGGTTCAGCGTTTTAACTTAGGCCAACGCCGATAAGGAAGCATTGACGCGCGAAATTTTGCGGCAGTGCAGCATAGAAAGGCGAGGTCCAAGGTGACGGTCCTGCATTAACGCCATTGACAGCGATCCGACTCGTTGAATACAGTTATGTAAACGATTACAGAGCATTCATGCACCTTTGTATTCGTTGAGCGCAAGTAGTGAACACGGGCGCCGAAGGCGCTTTCAAAAGGGAGGAATGAATGACCTATCACGCAGGGAGGCTGCTGGCTGCGGCCGCGGGCCTCGCCATGATCGGCAGCACCGCCTACGCCGCCGACCTCGAAGTCATCCACTGGTGGACGTCGAAGGGCGAGTCCGCCGCCGTGTCGCAGTTCGCCAAGGCGTTCGACAACGACGGCCAGGGCGACCATTGGGTCGACTCGGCCATCGCGCTTGGCCAGACCGCCCGCGCCACCATCATGCAGCGCGCGCTCGGCGGCGATCCGCCGGCTGCCGCGCAGTTCAACCCGGGCCGCGAGTACGAGGAGCTGATCAAGAACAACCTGCTGCTCCAGCTCGACGACGTCGCCGAAGCCAACCACTGGGCCGATGTGGTCCGGCCGCAGCAGTTCATCGACGCCTGCCGGCAGAACGGTCACTGGTACTGCGTGCCGGTGAACATCCACTCGTGGCCGTGGGGCTGGTACTCCAAGGCGGCGTTCGCCCAGGCCAAGCTGCCCGAGCCGAAGAACTTCGACGAGTTCGTCGCCGACGCGCCCGCGCTCAAGGCGGCTGGCATCATTCCGCTCGCCATCGGCGGCGACGGCAACGGCTGGCAGATCGCCAACGCGTTCTTCATCCTGCTCCTCGATCACCTGGGCATCGAGAAGCGCGACCAGCTGTTCGGCAAGAAGGACCTGGCGCTTGCCGGCGGGCCGGAAGTGCTGAAGTCGTTTACGCAGCTGAAGGCACTCAAGCCGTTCACCGACGACGGCTACGCCAACCGCAACTGGAATGACACGACCAATCTGGTCATCCAGGGCAAGGCCGGCCTGCAGATCATGGGCGACTGGGCACGCGGCGAGTTCGCGGCCGCCGGCATGACCGGCGTCAAGGACTTCGGCTGCATGATCGGTCTCAACGAGGACAACCCGGTCGTCACGTCGGACGGCGACGTGGTCGTCTTCTTCAAGCAGTCGGATCCGGACAAGGAAGCCGCGCAGAAGCGTCTCGCGGCGCTGCTCCTCAGCCCGCCGGTCCAGGTGGCGTTCAACAACGCCAAGGGCTCGGCACCGGTACGCGGCGACGTCGACATGGGAACCGCCGATCCGTGCATGCAGAAGGCGCTGAAGGCGCTCGCCGATCCGAAGCGGATTGCCTCGGCGATCAACCGCTTCATCACCGAGGATACCACGAACGAGCTGAACTCGCTGGTCACCCAGTTCTGGTCGGATGACGCGATGACCCCCGAGCAGGCCCAGGCCAAGTTCGTCGATATCCTGAAGAGCGCAGGCTAGCCATCCGCGATTTGGGGGGCGCGGCCGACAGGCCGCGCCCCTCTCGCCTCCGGAAGCGGACAACCGCAGGTTGACCGCGAGGGATGGAACGCCCGGGCACGGTTTTCGCCGGCCGCATGGCTTGCCGGCGGGCCGTGTCAGGTGGTTGATGCAAGATTCTCCGGCTTGGGGCAGGATGGCCAGGTGACAACGCAAAGGCGGCGGCGCGCATTCCCGTTGCAGGCGGTCATCGGGACCACCCCGATGATCGCGGTGTCGGTTGGCGTCTACATCATCGGCATCGCCTTCACCTTCTACTGGTCGTTCACCAGCTCGAAGATCTTTCCCAATAATATCCTTGTCGGCCTCGACCAGTACCGGCGCCTGTGGTCGAGCGACCGCTGGCTTGTCGCCGTCAACAACATCTGGGTCTTCGGATTCCTGTTGATCGGCTGCAACATGGTGTTCGGCTACCTGCTCGCCGTCTTCATGGACCAGCGCATCCGGCAGGAAGACCTGCTGCGCTCGATCTTCCTCTACCCCTTCGCCATGTCGCTGATCGTCACCGGCCTGATCTGGCAGTGGATGCTCGATCCCAACCTCGGCATCGAAAACACGTTCCACGGCCTCGGCTGGACGAGCTTCCATTTCTCGCCGCTGGTCGATCCGCAGACGGCGATCTACGGCCTGGTGCTGGCGGGCATCTGGCAGGGCTCGGGCGTCACCATGGCGATCCTGCTCGCCGGCCTGCGCGGGGTGGACGCCGAGATCTGGAAGGCGGCGAAGGTCGACGGAATACCCAACTGGCGCACGTACCTGTTCATCGCCCTGCCGATGATGCGCGGCGCGCTGGCGACCGCCTTCGTGCTGCAGTCCGTCGGCGTGGTGCGGGTCTACGACCTGATCGTCGCCATGACCGGCGGCGGCCCGGGCATCTCGACCAACATGCCGGCGGTCTACGTCATCGACATGATCACCAGCAGCCAGAACGTCGGCCAGGGGATGGCCGCGGCCACCATGATGCTCCTGCCGGTGATCGTCGTCCTGGCGATCGGGGGGCTGGTCGTGTGGCGGCGACGGCTGCGCGGCGGAGCGGCGGCATGAGCGTCGGCGACACAACCCTGTCGGACCCGGAGGCGATCGCGCGCTGGGGCGTCGAGCCGAGCGGGGTGAAGCCGAGGCGTTTCTCGCCGGCACGGTTCGGCGTCTACGCGTTCCTGGTCATCTCGGCGGCGTTCTTCCTCATCCCGCTCTACCTGATGGTGGTGACCTCGCTGAAGGAAATGCCCGAGATCCGCCTCGGCAACCTGTTCGGCCTGCCGCAGAAGCTGACCTTCCAGCCCTGGATCGATGCCTGGCTGAACGCGTGCACCGGGCGCGACTGCAAGGGCCTCAGTCCCGGCTTCCTCAACTCGGTAAAGATCACGGTGCCGAGCGTCGTCATCTCCATCGTCATCGCCTCGATAAATGGCTACGCGCTTTCCTTCTGGCGCTACAAGGGCGCCAACCTGTTCTTCATGCTGCTCGTGTTCGGCGCCTTCGTGCCCTACCAGGTGGTGATCTACCCGCTGATCATCGCCGCGCGCACCGCCGGCCTGTTCTCGACGCTTGCCGGCATCATCATCGTGCACACGATCTTCGGCATGCCCATCCTGACGCTCCTCTTCCGCAATTTCTACGCGGCGCTGCCGATCGAATTGTTCAAGGCCGGCCGCGTCGACGGTGCCGGCTTCTGGCGCATCTTCATCTACATCATGCTGCCGATGTCGGTGCCGATAACGGTGGTCGCGGTCATCCTGCAGGTGACCGGCATCTGGAACGATTTCCTCTTCGGGATCATCTTCTCGGGGCGGCCGAACTGGCCGATGACCGTGCAGCTCAACAACATCGTGCAGACGACGACGGGCACGCGGCTCTACAACGTCAACATGGCCGCCACGATACTCACCGCCGCGGTTCCGCTGGCCATCTACTTCATTTCCGGGCGCTGGTTCGTGCGCGGCATTGCCGCCGGCGCGGTCAAGGGCTGAACCGATGGCAAGTGTATCCGTGCGCAACCTCGGCGTCGCCTTCGGCTCCCTGAAGGTTCTCGCCGGCCTCAATCTGGAGGTCGAAAAGGGCGAGTTCATCGTCCTGCTGGGGCCCTCGGGCTGTGGCAAGTCCACGCTCCTCAACGCCATCGCCGGGCTGCTCGACGTGAATGCCGGCCAGGTCTGGATCGACGGGAAGAACGTGACCTGGGCCGAGCCGAAGGATCGCGGCATCGGCATGGTCTTCCAGTCCTACGCGCTCTATCCGCGGATGACCGCGGAGGGAAACCTCTCCTTCGGGCTGCGCATGGCGCGCGTGCCGCGCGAGGAGATCGCCCAACGCGTCGCGCGGGCGGCCGACCTGCTTCAGATCCAGCCGCTCCTGAAGCGCCGGCCCGTCGAGCTGTCGGGCGGGCAGCGCCAGAGGGTCGCGATCGGCCGCGCCCTTGTGCGCGACGTGGATGTCTTTCTCTTCGACGAACCGCTCTCCAACCTTGATGCCAAGCTGCGCACCGAACTCAGGGTCGAGCTGAAGAAACTGCACATGCGCCTCGGCTCGACCATGATCTACGTGACCCACGACCAGATCGAGGCGCTGACCCTCGCCGATCGCGTCGCGGTGATGCATTCCGGCGTCATCCAGCAGCTGGCCTCGCCGAAGGAAATCTACCAGCGTCCGATCAATCGCTTCGTTGCCGGGTTCGTCGGATCGCCGGCGATGAATTTCGTGACCGGCCGGCTCGAGATCGCCGGTGGGACTGCGGCATCGCTGGAATGCAACGATGGCGTTCGTATCGGGTTGGACGGCTATGAATTCGCCGGCGCGCCGGAGAGCGGCCGCCCGGCGGTGCTCGGCATCCGGCCGGAGCAGATACACCTGACGAAAATGTTCGGCGATTCGATTCCGGTCCCGCTCACCGTCTCGCTGATCGAACCGATGGGGGCCGACAGCCTGCTGTGGGGGACGATCGGCGGCGAATCCGTCTCGATCCGCACCGGCCCGGACGAAACCCACACGATCGGCGAAAAGGTGAACGCCTACTTCCAGCCGGCCCGCGCATCCCTGTTCGACGCCGCCAGCGGCGCCCGTCTCTAGTCACCCGGAAAGCCAGTCCAATGCACAACTATCGCCTCTCCTTCCAGCTCTACAGCGCGCGCAACTTCCCGCCGATCGAGGCCCAGCTGGAAGCCCTCGCCGCCATCGGCTTCGACGCGGTCGAGCCCTATGCCGGCGCCTATGGTGACGATCCCGCCGGCTTCCGCAAGAAGATCGACGCCGTCGGGCTCGCCGCGCCCACGTCGCACATGCCGCTCGACCGGCTCGACAAGGACGCGAAGGCGGCGATCGCCGTTGCCCAGACGCTCGGGCTGGAAACCGTCATCGTTCCGGCTCCGCCGCCGGACCAGCGCTCGATGGACGCGGCGGGCTGGCGGGCGCTCGCCCAGAAACTGACGCGGCACGCGGCGACGCTGGCCGAGGCCGGATTGAAGCTCGCGTGGCACAACCACGCCTGGGAATACAAGCCGTTCCCCGACGGAACGCGCCCCATCGATATCCTCATGGGCTCGCCGGGCGTGCTGTTCGAACCCGACCTCGGCTGGATCAAGATCGGCGGCGCGGATCTCGAGGGCGAACTGCGCAAATATGCCGCGAAGATCGCCGCCATCCATGTCAAGGATACGGCGCCGGACGGGGTCACGAAGGACGACGGCTGGACCGACATCGGCGGCGGCACCATCGACTGGAAGAAGCTCCTGCCGGCAATCGCCGGCTCGGGTACCGACCTCCTGGTATTCGAGCACGACGCGCCGTCGGACTGGCGCTCCTTCGCGGCGCATTCGTATGCCTATGTGGCAAAACTCATCGGACGGGGCTGACAAAATGGCGAAGCGGGCGGCAATCGGAATCATCGGGTGCGGCAATATCTCGGAGGCCTATCTCCGGCTGGCGCCGGGCTTCGCCAATGTCGAGATCGTCGCGGTGGCGGACATCGTTCCGGCGGCGGCGAAGGCGCGGGCCGAGCAGTTCTCCGTGCGGGCGATGGGGGTGGACGAGCTGCTCAAGAGCGACGCCATCGACGCGGTCGTCAACCTGACCGTGCCGGAAGTGCACTACAGCATCACGCGCTCGATCCTCTCGGCCGGCAAGCATGCCTATAGCGAAAAGCCGCTGGCGCGGCGGGCCAAGGATGCCAACAAGCTCGTAGCAGAAGCCGACAGGCGCGGGCTGAAGCTCGCCGGGGCGCCGGACACCTTCCTCGGCGCCGGCCTGCAGCGGGCGCGCCAGCTCCTCGACAAGGGCACCATCGGCCGCGTCATCGGCGGCACGGCCTACGTCATGAGCCATGGCATGGAGCACTGGCACCCCAACCCGGGCTTCTTCTTTCAGCCGGGTGCCGGTCCGATCTTCGACGTCGGCGTCTACTACATCACCGCCCTGGTCAGCCTGCTCGGCAACGTGAAGAGCGTTGTCGCCATGGCGTCGAAGGGGTTCGAGGAGCGCCTCGTCACGAGCGCGGGGCCGATGACGGGAAAGCGCATCAAGGTGGATACGCCGACAAACATCAATGCGGTCATGAGCTTCGCCGGGGGCGCCCAGGTCACGCTCGCCGCAAGCTGGGACGTCTGGCGCCACGGCCATACCAACCCGATCGAGCTCTACGGCGCCGAGGGCTCCATGCTGGTGCCCGACCCGAACTTCTTTGCCGGCCGTATCTCCTATTCGAACAAGGGCGGCGACTACAGCGAAGTGGACAGCGCCGACGGAGCCTTCGGCGCCGCCAACTGGCCGTGGGCGGGACCGTTCACGCGCGCCAATTATCGGATGCTCGGCGTCGCCGAGATGATCGACGCCGCGGCGAAAGGCCGTGAGCCGCGCTGCTCCGGCCGGCTCGCTGCGCACGTGGTCGATGTCATGGAGTCGATTCTGGAGTCCGCCGCGGAGCGCCGCTTCGTCAAGGTCAAGACCAAGGTCGGGCGCCCGGCGCCGCTGACGGCGGCGGATGCGAAACGGCTGATTGCGAAGGTAGCCGCCCAGAATCCGCCCGGATAGGCAACCAACCCAGGCTACTGGCAGAGGCAATGCCCCTCCGCTAAGGGATAGGCCGGTACCTCAGCGGGATTGGTTCAGCTGCATGAAGCGTATTCTCATCACCGGCGCGGCCGGCAACGTTGCCCGGATGATACGGCCCCACCTCCGGGGCCACTATCGCCTGCGCCTCTCCGACCGTCGGCCGCTCGTGGATGTGGTCGAAGGCGAGGAGGCCGTAGCGGCCGATCTCGGCGACCTCGCGGGAGTGCGCCATGCCGTCCGCGGAACCGACGGAATCATCCACCTCGGCGGCTATCCGGGGGAGAGCGATTTCGAGACCATCCTGCAGTCCAATATCGTCGGCGCGTACAATCTTTTCGAGGCGGCGCGGCTCGAGGGAGTGAAGCGAATCGTGTTTGCCTCCACCAACCACGTGGTCGGTTTCTATCCGCGCTCGGAAACCATTCCGGTCAACGTCACCCCGCGGCCGGACACGCGCTATGGCCTCAGCAAATCGTTCGGGGAATCGCTTGCCAGCCTCTACGCCGACAAATACGGCGCCGAGGTCATGAGCATCCGCATCGGCCACGTCATGCCGCGCCCGGACGGCGCGCGGGCCCTGGCCATCTGGATCAGCCCGCGCGACCTGGCGCAGCTCATGCGGATCGGGCTCGAAAGCCCCGGAATCCGCCACGAGATCGTCTATGGGATGTCCGACAACCAGCGCGCCTGGTGGGACAACAGCAACGCTGCCCGGCTCGGTTACAGGCCCGAGGACCGATCCGAAGAATACGCCGGGGACGTCCTCGGCAAGGCTCCGCGCAAGGCCGGGGATCCGCGCGTCGAACTCAACCAGGGTGGCGAGTTCTGCGTCCTCGAAGGCTAGTTCGCGCTGCTCCTTGGAAAAGCCGGCTTGACTGTTGGCAGGGCTCCATAATTTCGTCTTGCGCAAGCCCCGTCCCGTCTATTAGACTTTAGACATGGGTGATTCGCAGGTGAGTTTTTTCACCTGTATTTCCGGCGAAGAGCCGGACCGATGTTTTGAATTGAATTTTAGATTTGGTTCTAGTTAAGCCTTTCGACACCTAGTTTTTCCTTTCAACTGTACTTTATGTTATCCGTCCGGCTTTTTCGTCTGGGCAATGAATTATTCGATCTGCTTTGTTATTCGGGCAAACAAGCTTCTTTCACGAGCACCATCAGAACCGCCGGCCCTTGGCCGGCGGTTCGCTTTTGGGCGGGCAGGTACGCCAAATCCGCGGTTGCCCGCCGCGTCGACCGGTCTATTTTCAGAAGACCGGAGAATCATGATGATTGCGGGCTTCCGCCAGTTCCTCAGCGACCTTGCCGGCGGCCGGGCGCCCGAGCGCTTCTCCGAGAGCGATCATCGGCTGGCCGCGGCGGCGCTCCTCTACCATGCGGTAGCCATCGACGGCTCCGTCTCGGATGCCGAAAGGCAGAAGCTGCGCGATATGCTCAGCGGCCGCTTCGCCCTCGATCCGGCCGCGACCGATGCGTTGATGGCCGCGGCACAGGCGGCGGAAGGCGAGGCGGTCGACCTCTTCGGCTTCACCAGCGTGCTCAAGCGCGAACTCGAGGAAGCCGATCGCGAGCGCATCGTCGAGATGATGTGGGAGCTGGTTTTTGCCGATGGCGAACTGCACGAATTCGAGGACAACCTGATCTGGCGGGTGGCCGAGCTGCTGGGCATTTCGTCGCAGACACGCCTGCGCCTCAAGCAGAGCGTGCGCGGCGCCGGGGCCGCGGAGTTGGAGCGGCCGAAGCAACCGTGATCAAGCCGCCGGTCCTGATCGTTCTCCACCAGGAACACTCGACGCCCGGCCGGGTCGGGCTCTGGCTCGCCGCCCGCGGCCACAAGCTCGACGTGCGCCGCCCGCGCTTCGGCGATCCCCTGCCCGAAACGCTCGCCGGCCATGCCGGGGCGGTCATTTTCGGCGGGCCGATGAGCGCCAACGACAACGAGGACTACATCCGCCGCGAGACCGAATGGATCGGCGTGCCGCTGGAAGAGGGGGCGCCGTTCCTTGGACTTTGCCTCGGCGGGCAGATGCTCGCCCGCCACCTTGGCGCGGCGGTCGCCCCGGACGCGGAGGGGCGGGTCGAGATCGGTTACTACGGCATCCGGCCGACGGAGGCGGGGCGGAAGCTGATGGCCTGGCCGGATCGGGTCCACCATTTCCATCGCGAGGGCTTCGCGCTGCCGGCGGGCGCGACGCTGCTGGCCGAGGGAGACGTCTTCCCCAACCAGGCCTTCGTCGTCGGCGGCTGCGCCTTCGCCATCCAGTTCCACATCGAACTGACCATGGCGATGGTCGGGCGCTGGACCGGCCGCATCGGGGAGCGCGCCCGCCTGCCCAACGCCCAGACCGCCGGCGAGCATCTCGCCGGACGTGCGCTGCACGACTGGAAGACCGCCGCGTTCATGGAGACGTTCCTCGGCCACTGGCTTGCCGGCGACAAGCGGGGCGCGGTCGGCATCGACGCGGCCGAGTAGGCCGGCGGGGTTTCGCAAATTGCGAAACGCCTCGCAATTTGCGAAGCACGCGGCGTAAACGCCCGGTAAATTTGTTCTATCGATTGCGAGGCGTGTGGCCTCTGGCACCAGATGTGGTGGGCATCCGGGTGGCAGGGTCCTTGCGATCCCCTTTGGTACGCTGACCTTTCGGTTGTGCGTAGTCAGCGAGAACTGGGCGAGGGGAGGCGATTGCCGTCGACCCCCGGCACCGCCTCTCCCCGTCCCAGTCGCTAACCCAATCCCGTTCGAGTTGGATTCTCACCGGCCGACGCACCCAGAGCGCGGCGCCCGCCATTTGTGTGGGCTCCGCTTGGGCGAAAGAAAAAGGGCGGGTGTCGCCACCCGCCCCTTTCAATCGGACCGAAGGGCGTCCTAGTTGACCTCGGGCTGGCCCGCGATCGCCTTCGAGAGATCCTGGTACTGCTCGCAGGTCGTCCCGCACAGCGTCTCGAGCTTCGCGAGGTGGACCTTGGCCTCGTTGACGTTGCCGAGCTCGACGTAGAGTTCGCCGAGATATTCGTGGGTGTAGAGATTGTCCGGCTCGAGGGCGAGGGCCTTGGTGTAGTAGGCCATGCCGCTATCCATGTCGCCAAGCTTGCGCTTGGAATA
>JBBQGL010000122.1:0-12867 GCA_038323025.1 Hyphomicrobiales bacterium | reverse complement strand
TCGGCAGAGAGCAGCACGATCTCGGCCCGCCAGACCTGCTTTTGCGGCGCGTTACGGTCACCGACGATCGCTTCAAGGTGGCGGCGATCACGTGGCTTCAGCTTGACGGAAATCCCGGGGCGCATGCCCAAGACTCGCATGCGCCGAACCTGACGGGAATCCCCTCCAGGATTCACCCGTCAGATTTGTTCCACTAGAACGTATTTGCGATAGGCCTCATCACCTGAGGCCTTTTCGAAAAGCTCGCGCGCATCCTTTTGCATGGTGTAGATCGAAGAGGCTTCGAGCTGGCGCGCGCCGGCGCCGATTTGGAGTCCTGTAAAGAGAAGGCCGGCAAAGGTCAGAAGACCGCCGACAATTGAGACGGCCACACCAAGCGCGTCCTTGTTCGGCTTGAGACTCGCGCGAAACACCACCAGCAATGTGATGGAGCTGAAGAGCGCGACGCCAGTCAACACGAACAGAACGGTCACAGCGACCCTCTCTGTAGGTGGCAGATCAGTAAGTCTACAACTGAATTTTGCCGGACGCCAAGGGCGGCGACCAGCAGCGACAAGGTTCGCCGCCTCGGCGCCGATGCCGCCAACCCCCACCGTATCAAGTACAAGCAGTTGACGCGATAACCCGGCGTTCGCCGTTGACGGCAGCCTCGTCGCGGCAGGAGAGTCCGGCGGAGTTTCGCCTACCCGAGGAGCGCTGATGAGAAGGGTGGTCGTCGCGATAGTGCCGTCGCTCGACGGCTTCGTTCGCGGGCCGGGCGATGCCGGCCGAGGGAGGCCGCCTCGGTGAGCATCCTGATGCAGCTCATCTGGTACGTGCTGCTTGGGCCGGCGATGCACTTCTATTCGGTGCCTTCGACGTCGATGAGCGAGACGCTGCTGATCGGCGATGTCTTCGTCGGCTTCGAGGACGC
Source organism: Hyphomicrobiales bacterium (assembly GCA_038323025.1). Taxonomy (GTDB): domain Bacteria; phylum Pseudomonadota; class Alphaproteobacteria; order Rhizobiales; family Kaistiaceae; genus JAFKKF01. The sequence goes on along the minus strand of JBBQGL010000122.1, from coordinate 11,954 downwards.
GTACGTGGCGCCGGTCGGCAGCACGAACCCCGCGCCATCGCCAGAACGGGGGGACGTGGTGGTCGTCCAACCGCCGGGCGACGGCTCGGTTTACGTCAAGCGGGTCATCGGCCTTCCCGGCGACCGGATCCAGATGATCGGCGGCGAGCTCGCCATCAACGGCGTCACCGTGCCGCGCGAGCGGCTGGCGGATGACCCGTCGCCCGATCTGCCGCCGGGCGCCCGGCGCTTCGCCGAGACGCTGCCGAACGGCCGTACCTATGTCACGCTCGACGCGGAAGACGGCGGCTTTCTCGACGACACGCCGGTGTTCGACGTGCCGCCGGATCACTACTTCCTTCTCGGCGACAATCGCGACAACTCGGTCGACAGCCGGATGCCGAAATTCGGGATGATCGCGCGCGCCGACTTCGTTGCCAAAGCTGGCACGATCATCCTTTCCATCTCGGATGAAGCGGGCGAAGTGCGCCTCGACCGGTTCTTCCGGCAAATCCAGTGACGCGCTACTGGATCGGCGTCGCCTCGCGCGACCATGTGATGAAGGGCGTCGCCGGCGGCTTCTGCCAGCTTTCCCACGGCAAGGCCGGCCCGGTGAAGCGGCTCTCGCCCGGCGACTGGATCGCCTATTACTCGCCGCGGACGGAAATGCGTGGCGGCGATCCGGTCCAGGCGTTCACGGCCATCGGCCGCATCAAGCCGGGGGAGCCCTACCAGGGCGACATGGGCGGCAGCTTCCACCCCATGCGCCGCGACGTCGATTTCCTCAAGGCAAAGGAAGCCGCGATCCGTCCGCTGCTCGATGACCTTGCCCTGACCCGGGGCAAGGTCTCGTGGGGCTACGCCTTCCGCCGCGGCAGCTTCGAAGTCGACGAGGCCGACTTCAAGACCATCGCCGAGGCAATGGGCGTCGCCGGCAAGGTGACCTGATCAGGTCGTATAGCTGATCGCGGCGTAGTAGTTCTTGGCGTAGCCGGCGATCAGGTTGGCCTTGTCGGTCCCGTTGATGATCCGCCGCGCGTTGACCCAGTCGGCGGTCGTCGGGTTGAAGTAGTCGGCGAGTTTCTTGCCGGTGAAGGTGCCCTTGATCATGCCGTAGAACATGACCTTGGTGGCCACGGGGATTTCCATCGCGCGGTCGGGAAATGCGACGAGGTCGACCCCGGTCACCGGCGACATTGCCTTGTAGTTGCTCTTCCAGGTGAGCTGTACGTACCCTTTGCCGCAATACTTGATGCCGTCGCCCGGTGTGTCGTTGCCCATCTTTTTGGCGAGCGCGGGGCGATCGCCCGTGATGTCGTAACGCTTGGTGAAGTAGGCATTGCTGCCATACTCGTGAATGGGCTGGATGGTCCGATCCGTCTCGTGATGCGCGGTCGCCAGCATGTAGGCCAGCCAGCGGTCGTCGCTCTTGGCGTACGACGCTTCCCAGACATCCAGAATCCCGGTCAGCCCATCGACCTGCGATTGCTTCAACTTGCCGTCGAACAGGTTGGAGCGCACGCGTTCGAAAAAGAATGGACGGTTGATCATCGTTCCTCCCCCGAGTCTGATGCAACTATGGCGCGAGGCTAGCACCCGATCTTCTCGCGGTGAAGGACCGGGCTCCATCTTTGGTTGCCAACTGGTTTGGGGTGCGGGCTACAATAGCGCGATCCCGGCTGGACGCCGAGGTGTGCTGGCGGTGGTTGCTCTAGCTCCGGCCGGGCTGCGCTTTGATCAGCGCGGGGACGGTGAGCTGGCCGTCTTGACCACGACACCGAACGCGGGCGCTATGGTGACGGGCGACTCGGGGCCTGGGGGGTGACATGAAATCGGGACTGTTGGCCGCCACCTGGGTAGCCGCGATGGTCGGTGGACTCGCCGTGACCGTTGCCCAAGCGGCGGATGACGGGGCGGACAAGGAGCGCGCGGCCGAGTTCGCTCTCAACCACTCGACCATGGTGCTCTATCACGAGATCGGCCACCTCTTCGTCGGCGAGTTCGGCTTGCCGGTCCTCGGCAAGAACGAGGACGCAGCGGACAGCCTTGCCTCGATCTTTCTTCTCGAGGATGGCGGCGACTGGGCCGATCAGGCGCTCCGCGACGCGGCCGACGGCTGGTACATGACGCCGTTCAACGGCAAGGACGAGCCGGGCGACTGGAATTTCATGGACGAGCACAGCCTCGACAAGCAGCGGGCCTTCTCCATCGTCTGCATGATGGTTGGCAATTCACCCGATTTCTTCGTCGACGTCGCCGAGGAATATGGGCTCGACGCTGACCGTCGGGAAAAGTGCAAGTGGACCTACAAGCAGGCTTCGGAGAGCTGGCATGCGCTCCTCGATCCGCATGAACTCGGCGACCGCGGCCAGGTTGGTCACATCACCGTCGAGTATGAAGACGCGGGCGACTACGCCGACATCGAAGCGGAGCTCAAGAACGACCAGTTCCTCGAGCGTGCCGCCGACATCGTCCAGGGGAGCTACCTGCTGCCGCGCGATCTCACCTTCCGGGCGCGGCAATGCGGCCAGGCGAACGCCTTCTACCAGCCGGGCGATGCGGCCGTGACGTTCTGCTACGAATATACCCGCCACCTGGATGAGCTGTGGCTGAAGGCCGGCGACGATGAAGAGGGCGACGGAACCGGTGACGGCAAATAGCCAGAGTTCCGATATCGGGCGATCGGATTGATCCGAGGCCTGGCTGATGGGACGCAAACCTTTGCCCGCGAACACTGCTGACGCTGGTCCGCGCCGCTTGGCCGGAACGGTTGCCGCGTGCCTCATTGCCGATGGCGGTTCGTTCCGTTCGCGCCCGGTCGATGGGCTCACGCTCGACTTTGCCGGCATCGCCGGCGACTTCCACGCCGGGATGACGCGGCGCTCCGGGTCGCGCGAGCCCTGGCATCCCCGGGGGACCGAGATACGGAACGACCGCCAGGTCTCGATAGTATCGTCGGCGGAACTGGCTGAAGTTGCAGCGCTCATGGACTTGCCGGAGATCGCTCCCGCATGGATCGGAGCCAATCTCGTTTTGGACGGGATACCAAACCTCTCGCGATTACCGCCGGGAACGAAGCTGCTCTTCGCCGGCGGTGCAGCGCTGAGTGTGGAGGCCGAGAACGGGCCATGCCGGATTGCCGGCGCATCGATCGGTGAGCATTTCAGCACGCGCGAAGGCCTCGATCTGCTATTCCCGAAGCTCGCCCGCCACCGGCGCGGCGTGGTCGCCACGGTCGAGAAGCCGGGCACGATTGCCAGGAGCGAAGAGGTGACGTTGCGCTTGCCCGTACAGTGGGTATATCGCGCCGAGGGGGAGGAAACGCTGTTGTGAGCGCATGGTCGCCTGCGCAATACGCGAAGTTCGAGGATGAGCGAAACCGGCCTGCGATCGAATTGCTGGCGCGGGTGCCGCTCGATCGGCCTGGCCGCGTCGTCGACCTCGGCTGCGGTCCCGGAAACTCGACCGAGCTGCTTGTCGCCCGGTTTCCCGGGGCGGAGGTGGTCGGGCTCGACAATTCACCGGAAATGCTCGCGGCCGCGCGGAAGCGTCTGCCGGGAACCCGGTTCATCGAAGCTGACGCCGCAACGTGGGTGCCGGCGGAGCCGGTCGACCTCCTTTTCTCCAATGCCACGTTTCAGTGGATTCCCGATCATCGGACGGTGCTCGGACGGCTCGCGGCCACCCTTCCTTCAGGTGGCGCGTTGGCGATGCAGGTGCCGGACAATCTCGGCGAGCCGACGCACATGCTGATGCGCGAGGTTGCCCAGAAGGGGCCGTGGAAGGCGAAGTTCGTGGCGCCGATCGAGCGTGAGGAGATCCCGCCACCCGCCGCCTACTATGATCTCCTGAAACCGCTCTCGGCGCGCGTCGATATCTGGAGCACGATCTACAACCACGTGCTCGCCGGGCCCCAGGCGGTCGTCGACTGGGTCCTCGGCACGGGTCTCCGCCCTTACCTCGCCCGCCTCGACGAGGGCGAGCGTTCCGCTTTTCTCGAGCAGTACGTCGCGGGGATTGGCGAGGCGTATCCGCCGCGGATCGATGGCAAGGTGCTCCTCCGCTTTCCGCGTCTTTTCCTGGTGGCGATCCGGCAATAGGGTGCCTGCGATCCGCTGGTGGTGGCTCGGGCCCCCGGACGCCTTCGCACGCCCGCCGTTCCGTGGCAGGGTTGGGCAGGGGCTTTCGCATCGCCTTTCGGGCGGTCGCCGGTCCCGGCAATCCCAAACCAGGCAGGCATGCGGCAGCGATGCGTATCGATATTTCCGAGATTGTTGACACCTTCCCCGATTTTCGCGTTGCCGTGGCGATCGCCCGGCGCATCGACGTGCGCGCCGAGCGGCCCGACGAGTTGAAGGCCATCATCGCCGGCCGCGAGGCTGCGTGCCGCGAGCGCTGGGGCAAGACGGAGCTCTCCGAGATTCCGGGGATCGCCGTCTGGCGGAAGGCCTACCGCGCCTTCGGCATCAAGAAGACGAGCTACCGTTCGTCGGTCGAGCGGCTGGTCAAGAACGTCCTCGCCGGTCGTCCGCTGCCCGAGATCAACGACTTCGTCGATGTCTACAACGCGGTGTCGCTCGCCCACGTCATGCCGCTCGGCGCCGACGATCTCGACCAGGTCGTCGGCGACCTCGCCTTCCGCTACAGCCGCCTCGGCGACCAGTACCTCGACATGGCCCACGGCGAGACAGGCTTCGAGGGTGGCGAGGACGACCCGCCGAAGGAAGGCGAGGTGGTCTATGCCGACGGCGAGAAGATTCTCTGCCGCCGCTGGAACTGGCGGCAGGACCGCCGCTCGCTGGTGACGCCGCTGACCCACAACGCGGTGGTGACGCTGCAGTCGAACGGCGCCGGCGATCTCGATGCCGCGGTCGCCGACCTCGGCGCGCTCGCCGGTCGCTTCTGGGGCGTCGACCTTGCTGTGACGTTCGCCGATCGCCAGCGCCCGGTCGCCGAGCTGGCGTGAACGTCAGGCGAGAATGCGGTCCAGGTCCCTGAAGCTCGACGCCCATCCCGCATTGTGGCCCTTCGCGTCCTCTGGGGACTGGAAGAGGCGCTGGACGAGTTTCAGCCGCGTGCCGCCAGGTGCCGGCTCGAAGGTCAGTTCGACCACCGTCTCATGCCCACGCCTGCCGTCCGGCTGCTCCCAGCCCCAGGTCATGACCAGGCGCTTCGGCGGTGCGATCTCGCGATAGACCCCGGAGACCGTGTGCGGCTTGCCGTCTGGCGACATCATCTGCGTCCACCATTCGCCGCCGGGCCGGACATCCATCCGGTGTTCCGGAGTGGTGAAGCCCTCCGGCCCCCACCAGGTGGCCAGCACCGCCGGGTCGGTCCAGGCGCGGAAGACGCGCTCTGGCGGAGCCCGGAAAACGCGTTCCATCACCAACGTGCGGGCGTCGCGATCCTCGTCCGGCAGCGCCGTATCGTGGCCGGACGGGCGGGCATCATTCATCGGGATTGCCCCTTTTCCGGTTGGCCCAGAATCTTTTCGAGCCGCTCGAACGAACCTTGCCAGAACGAGCGGTAGCGCGCGGTCCATTCATCCACCGCGCGGATTGCCTCGGGCCGCACCCGGCAGACGCGCCATTGCCGGTCTACCCGCCGTTCGATCAGGCCCGCGCCTTCGAGGACGCGCAGGTGCTTGGAGATGGCCGGCTTGCTCATGGCGAACGGTGCGGCAATCTCGCCGGCCGAGCGCTCCCCTTCGGCGAGAAGGCGCTCGACGATGGCGAGCCGGGTGGGATCGGCAAGGGCGCCGAACACCGTGGAAAGGGCAGGAGCGGTCATCTCGATTCCGGTCTATTTAACCCGTCAGTAAAATGGCATCGACGGCTGGTCAAGAGGCGAGTTGCCAACCATATAATTGACGTATAAGGATATCTTTATGTCTGCAACAGATCGATGGCTAGTGGAATGACGGGATCGCTTCCTGCCGAGACGGTGATCGCGGCTCTGAAGGCTGCCGGCGAGGCTACCCGCCTGCGCGTCCTTGCCCTGCTGTCGGCCGCCGAACTGACGGTGAAGGATCTGACCGCCATTCTCGGCCAGTCGCAGCCGCGGATTTCACGCCACCTGAAACTCCTCGCCGAGGCCGGCCTGATCGAGCGCCATCCCGAGGGAGCCTGGGTGTTCTATCGCCTGGCCGATGCCGAAACGGCGCGCCAGCTTGCCCGGAACGTCCTGGCGCTGGTCGAGGAGGACGATGCGACGCTCGCCCGCGATCGCGACCGCCTGGCCCAGGTGAAACGCGAGCATGCCGACGCCGCGCGCCGTTATTTCGCCGCCAATGCCGCCGGCTGGGACACGATCCGCGCGCTTCACGTTGCCGAAGACGCGGTCGAGAAGGCTGTGCTTGCCGCGCTCGGCGACCGCCAGTTCGACAGCTTCCTCGATCTCGGCACCGGCACAGGCCGCATGCTCGAGTTGCTGGCGCCGCTTTACAGCCGGGCGATCGGCATCGACTCGTCGACCGACATGCTCGCGGTCGCCCGTGCCAACCTCACGCGCGCCGGTATCGCCGACGCGCAGGTCCGGCTCGGCGACATCTACAACCTGCCGCTCGCCCGCGATTCGTTCGATGTGGTGGCGATCCACCAGGTCCTGCATTTCCTCGACGATCCCGAGCGGGCATTGATCGAGGCCGCGCGCGTGCTTCGCCCCGGCGGCCGCCTGCTGATCGTCGATTTCGCGCCCCACGAACTGGAGTTCCTGCGCGAGCGGCACGCGCATCGCCGTCTTGGCTTCAGCCACGATGTCGTCCGCCAATGGGTCGAGGGCCCAGGGCTGGCACTCGACCGGGTCATCGATCTGCCGGCGGAAGAATCCGGCGGCGACAACCTCACCGTGACGCTCTGGCTCGCCCATGATCGGCGGCTCGCCGTAGCCGGGCCGGCCGCGCGCGAGGTGGCGTGATGGCATCCCGTCCCAGCCGCTTCCTCGCCTCCAACACGGGCCTGCGCGTCTCGTTCGAGTTCTTCCCGCCGAAGACCGACGAGATGGAGGCGAACCTCTGGCATTCGATCGAGCGCCTGGCGCCGCTCTCGCCGCTCTTCGTGTCGGTCACCTACGGCGCCGGCGGCTCGACCCGCGAGCGCACGCACCACACCGTCGTCCGCCTCCTTGCTGAAACGACGCTGAAGCCCGCGGCGCACCTTACCTGCGTCGCCGCCACCAAAGCGGAAGTCGACGCAGTGGTGCGTGCCTATGGCGAGGCTGGGGTCCGCCATATCGTTGCCCTGCGCGGCGATCCGGTCGGAGGGGCGGGAACCACCTATGTCCCGCATCCCGGTGGCTACGAGAACGCCGCCGCGCTGGTTGCCGGCATCCGGGCGATCGGCGATTTCGAGATTTCCGTCGCCGCCTATCCCGAGAAGCATCCCGAGAGCCCGAGTGTCGCCGCCGACATCGAAATGCTGAAGCGGAAGGTCGACGCCGGCGCCACCCGCGCCATCACGCAGTTCTTCTTCGACAACGACGCCTTCGAGTCCTACGTCAATCGTGTCCGCGCGGCCGGAATCTCCATCCCGATCGTGCCCGGCCTGGTGCCGGTTCATAATTTCGCGCAGGTGGCGCGCTTCGCCGCCAAGACGGGCGCCTCGATCCCGGCGTGGCTGGCGCAACGCTTCGAGGGTCTCGACAACGACCCGGCCACCCGCCAGCTCGTCGCCGCCGCGGTAGCCGCCGAACAGGTCCTTGATCTCGTCGATCGGGGGCAGATGGCCTTCCATTTCTACACCATGAACCGTGCCGACCTGGTTTACGCGATCTGCCACCTCCTCGGCCTGCGCCCCGCAAAGCCGGCGGTTGCGGCGGAAGCCCCGACAGCGGTGGCGGCGGCTTGAATGAAGGTCAGTATGACCTTATTTATGGTCATTATGGACAGATTAGAGGTATCGGATGAAGACTTGGCAAATTCAGGAGGCAAAGGGCCACTTTAGCGAAGTGATGGATCGCGCCCGCCGCGAAGGTCCGCAGGCGATCACCCGTCATGGCAAGCCGCACGCGGTGGTGATGTCCGCCGAGACCTTCGAGGCGATGGCGAAGGCCGGACCGTCCAAGCCTAACCTCATCGACTACCTCAAGAGCGGCCCATCCTTCGAGGATGTCGATTTGTCGCGCTCGCGGGATACCGGTCGGGAAGTGGACCTTGACTAGCGCTGGGTACCTTCTCGACACCAACGTGGTCTCCGAGCGCCGGCGACCCCGACCGGATGTCCGTGTCGCCAAATACGTGGACTCGCTTCGCGACGAGGCCGTCTACCTTAGTGTGCTGACCATCGGAGAATTGCGAAGGGGCGCTCAGGAGCGAGCCAAAGTTGACCGTGCGCACTCACGCAGGCTCGATGCCTGGATTGATGGCCTGGAGACCTCATTTGCTGACCGGATACTGCCGGTGGATCTCGAAACATCGACGGCTTGGGGAAAACTCGCCGCCCAGCGCCCGCGAACGATCGTCGACACGCTCATTGCGGCGACTGCCTTGACCCACAACCTTTGTCTGGTGACGCGCAATACGCGCGACATCGCCGATACCGGCGTCACGTATTTCAACCCTTGGGAATGAAGGCAACCACGTGAGCACCGCCCGCACAGACACAGAAGCCCTCGTCCGTTCCATCGCTGCGAAGCGCATCCTCGTGCTCGACGGCGCCATGGGGACGATGATCCAGTCCCTGCGGCTGTCGGAGGCGGAATTCCGCGGCGAGCGGTTTGCCGACTGGCCGCGCGATGTGCGCGGCAACAACGATCTGCTCAACCTCACGCATCCCGACGCGATCAGGGGATTTCACCTCGAGTACCTGCGCGCCGGCGCCGACATCGTCGAGACCAACACGTTCACCTCGACGTCGATCGCCCAGGCCGACTACGGCATGGAGGCGATTGCCTATGAACTGAATCGCGAGGGCGCGCGGCTGGCGCGCGAGGCATGCGACCTTATCCAGCGCGAGACGCTCGAGCGGCCGCGCTTCGTGGCCGGCGCCATCGGGCCGACCAATCGCACCGCGTCCATGTCGCGCGAGGTCAACGACCCGGGCGCGCGCGCCGTCACCTTCGACGAGCTGGTCGCGGCCTATGGCGAGGCGGCGCGCGGCCTGATTGACGGCGGCGCCGACCTGATCCTGATCGAGACCATTTTCGATACGCTCAACGCCAAGGCGGCGATCTTCGCGCTGGAGGAATTGTTCGCCGAGCGCGGCAGGCGCCTGCCGATCATGATTTCCGGCACGATCACGGACCTCTCCGGGCGCACGCTTTCCGGCCAGACGCCGACCGCCTTCTGGTATTCCATGCGCCACGCGCGCCCGGTTTCGATCGGGCTCAACTGCGCCCTCGGCGCCAAGGAGATGCGCGCCCACATCGACGAGATCTCGCGGATCGCCGACACGCTGGTGTGCGCCTATCCCAATGCCGGCCTGCCCAATGAATTCGGCGAGTACGACGAGAGCCCCGAGGCCATGGCGAGGATGCTCGGCGAGTTCGCCCGCACCGGCCTCGTCAACATCGTCGGCGGCTGCTGCGGCACGACGCCCGACCACATCCGCGCCATCGCCGCGGCGGTGAAGGACGTGCCGCCGCGCGTGGTGCCGACCGTCGCGGCGAAGATGCGCCTTTCCGGCTTGGAACCGTTCGAGCTTGCAGCAGCGTGATTATACGCGCGGCCGCGACGGGGTGCATATGGGGGCAATGGGGGGCCTTTACAGGCCCCATATGGCCCCTTACCTTTCGCCTCACCGACAGAGGAGCGGCCAATGGCTCAAGTGGAGATTGTCGACAACGTCATGTGGACCAAGCGCGTGCATGGCTCACCTGAGCTCAGATCGGCGCTTGAAGCCCTGCCGCCCGAGGCCACCGTGCGGCTCAAGGTTGCCGGCCGAATCGGCTCCTGGCGCAAGATGGCGCGGAACAGTACGACCGGAGCCGCAACACCCGGTCTGCGGCCCCTGGGCGAGGCGGCGGGTTATTGGCGGCAGCTTTTCAGGGCGCACAAGGCTACCGGCGGTACGGTGGTTGACGTTGAAATGGTAAGCTCCGAGTCTGACGCTTCACCGCAACCAAGCGATCGGTGGGAACGGGCCTCGGCCCCCGAGCGCTAGGCGGCCTGGCAGGCTTTCAAGGCGCTGCGTCACGCCGGGTGGCGGTCTGAAAAGCCTTACGGACCTCGCGAAGAGCTTTATGAGCCCGACGACCGATGATCGTGACGGCCGACACGAACATCTTTGTCTATCAGTTCGACGAGCGCGATCCCGTCAAGTTCCGCGCAGCGGCTGCGGTTGTTGATGTGCTCCAGGAACGTGACAGCCCGATCGCCCTACAGGTTTGCGGCGAATTTTATCGAGCCTGCACACGGCGACTCAGGCGGTCGCCGTGGGAAGCGGCGCAAGGAGCGCGCAATCTCATGGTGGCGCATCCAGTCTTCGGGTCGACCCGCCGCTCGACCGAGCGTGCGCTCGCGGAGGCCGCGGCCGGCCGACTTTCATTCTGGGACGCCAACCTGCTTGCCGCAGCTGAAGGAGCCGGGTGCACGCATATGCTGAGCGAAGACATGCAGGACGGGATACGGCTCGGCACGGTCGAGGTCGTGAGGCCGTTCGACGAGGCGGGGTTGTCGGAACGTGCTCGCGCCCTGCTGCAATTGTGAAGACGGGTAGCTCCCCAGTGACCGATACCGCTGCCTCCTTCGTCAATATCGGCGAGCGCACCAATGTCACCGGCTCGGCGAAATTCAGGAAGCTGATCACCGCCGGCGACTACACCGCCGCGCTCGCCGTGGCACGCGAGCAGGTGGCGAACGGCGCCCAGATCCTCGACGTCAACATGGACGAGGGCCTCCTCGATTCGGAGAAGGCCATGGTGACGTTTCTCAATCTTCTCGCCGCCGAGCCCGACATCGCCCGGGTCCCGATCATGATCGATTCGTCGAAGTGGTCGGTGATCGAGGCGGGTCTCAAGTGCGTCCAGGGCAAGGCGATCGTCAATTCGATTTCGATGAAGGAAGGCGAGGCGGCCTTCCGCGTCCAGGCCGAAAAGGTCCGCCGCTATGGCGCGGCGGTCGTGGTCATGGCCTTCGACGAGAAGGGCCAGGCCGATACCTTCAAGCGCAAGACCGAGATCTCCGCGCGCGCCTACCGCATCCTCGTCGACGAGGTTGGCTTCGCGCCCGAGGACATCGTCTTCGATCCGAACATCTTCGCGATCGCTACCGGCATCGAGGAACACAACAACTACGCCGTCGATTTCATCGAGGCGACGCGCTGGATCAAGGCGAACCTGCCGCACGCCCATGTCTCGGGCGGAGTCTCCAACCTGTCCTTTTCGTTTCGCGGCAACGAGAGCGTGCGTGCGGCGATGCACTCGGTGTTCCTCTACCACGCCATTGCCGCGGGCATGGACATGGGCATCGTCAATGCCGGCGCGCTGCCGGTCTATGACGACATCGAGCCGGCGCTGCGCGACCTCTGCGAGGACGTGATCCTCAACCGCCGGCCGGACGCCACGGAACGGCTGCTCGAAACCGCCGAGCGCTATCGTGGCGGCAGCGCCGAGAAGGCGGAGATCGTGCTGGCCTGGCGCTCGTGGCCGGTCGCAAAGCGGCTGGAACATTCGCTTGTCGCCGGCATCACCGAATTCATCGAGACCGATACCGAGGAGGCGCGGCAGCAGTCGGCGCGTCCGCTCGACGTCATCGAAGGCCCGCTGATGGCCGGGATGAACGTGGTCGGCGACCTGTTCGGTGCGGGCAAGATGTTCCTGCCCCAGGTGGTCAAGTCGGCGCGCGTGATGAAGCAGGCGGTCGCCTACCTCATGCCGTTCATGGAGGCGGAGAAGCTGAGGTCGGGCGACACGCAGTCGTCCTCCGCCGGGCGCATCCTGCTCGCCACGGTCAAGGGCGACGTCCACGACATCGGCAAGAACATCGTCGGCGTCGTTCTCCAGTGCAACAATTTCGAGGTCATCGACCTCGGCGTGATGGT
>JBBQGL010000121.1:0-13040 GCA_038323025.1 Hyphomicrobiales bacterium | reverse complement strand
CACGTCGAGACGATCTTCGAGATCTGCCATTTCGCGCCCGACGACCGGCAGCTGTTTCTCGACGCCTATTCCCAGGCGCACCCGCGGCGCCTGGGGACGGAACGCAGCGAGCGGCGCGTCCGCGCACACACGATCTACCTGCCGGACCTCGGCGACGACGAGCGGAACCATGAACTCGACCGCACCGTCGGGGAGTTCGTGCAGCGGCTGACGAGGCTGATCGAAGGCGAATAGGTTACGCGAGGGGAGGGGTCCATGAAGAAGCTGATCAACGCACCGGAGACGATCCTTGGCGAGAGCCTCGACGGCTTTGCCGCCGCCCATTCCGACATCGTGGTGCTCGGCGAAGGACGACAGTTCGTCCGCCGCAAGGCGCTCAAGCCGGGAAAGGTCGGGATCATCTCGGGCGGGGGTTCCGGCCACGAGCCGCTCCATGCCGGCTTCGTCGGGTACGGCATGCTCGATGCGGCGTGTCCCGGCCAGGTGTTCACGTCGCCGACGCCCGACCAGATGATTGCCGCCGCCGAGGCGGTGGACGGAGGGGCGGGTATCCTGTTCATCGTCAAGAACTACGAAGGCGACGTTATGAACTTCGACATGGCTGCCGAGATGGCCGGCCGTGAGATCGTGAAGGTGGTCACCGATGATGACGTGGCCGTCGAAACCTCCACCTATTCGACCGGCCGCCGCGGTGTTGCCGGCACGCTGGTCGTCGAGAAGATCGTGGGCGCCGCCGCGGAGAAAGGCGCCGACCTGGCGACGCTGAAGGCGCTGGGCGACCGGGTCAACGGCCGCACGCGGTCCATGGGGGTGGCACTGACGAGTTGCACGGTACCCGCCGCCGGCAAGCCGACCTTCACGCTCGGCGATGACGAGATGGAGATGGGTGTGGGCATCCACGGCGAGCCCGGGCGTCGGCGGGTGAAGCTCGCCTCCGCCGATGCGATCGCCGACGAGATGGTGGCGGCAATCGTCGGCGACCTTCCTGGGAAGGGCGACGCGCTCGTCCTGCTCAACGGCTTCGGCGGGACGCCGATGATGGAGCTTTACGTCATGTTCAACGCGGCGCGCAGCCGCCTGGAGAAGCGCGGCGTCAGGGTCCGCCGTTCGCTCGTCGGGAGCTACGTCACGTCGCTGGAAATGGCCGGTTGCTCTCTGACCGTTTCGCTGCTCGATGATGAGGTTGCGGCGCTGTGGGATGCGCCGGTCCACACCGCCGCACTTCGCTGGGGAATGTAGGTTTCGTTGACCGTCGCGCGATTTGTCCGAGTTCGCACGGAACGCACCGGCGGTCGAGTTCGTTTCATCTCCGTCAGTCCTGAATTTTAGGAGATCGAAATGGACAAGGATCGGATCAAGGGCTCGGCCCAGCAGGTCAAGGGCGCCGTCAAGGACACCGTCGGCAAGGCCATCGGTGACACCAAAATGCAGGTCGACGGCAAGGCCGACAAGGCAGAAGGCAAGCTTCGCAACGCGGTCGGCTCGGCCAAGGACGAGCTGCGCGACGCCGTCAAGAACAAGTAGTTCGAGCGACAATTTCAGTACAGCAGACGCTCGCCGCAAGGCGGGCGTTTGCTGCTTTTGCGGCTGAGGGTGGGAGCTAGCGGCTGAGCCGCAGGCGGTTCCGCCGGACGGCGCGCACGTAGTGATCGCTCGCCGCGTTCAGCGCGCCCGCCAGATCGCCCCGCATAATCCCGGCCGCGACAGCGGTGTTGGCGACAAACCCCGCGATTGCCTTTTCCGTTACCATGCGTTCGGCTTCACGCCCGGCCACCGCGCCGCCGCCGGCGAGCCGCATCATGCGGAGCGCAACGACCTGCTGACAGTCGATGGCGAACTGTATGCCTCGGCCGAGCGATGGAAAGGCACTCGTGGTCAGTCGTTTTCTGCGCGCCATTGGTGATGTTCTCAAACGCCGGGATGTCGGCTCCTGACACAAACGGCCGGTCGGAGAGGCGGTTCCCATGCGGGCGACCGGGCAGTTGTGGCGAATATTTGAGCAAGGCGCGGAACCTTGTCCCCCCTGTGTTCGTTGAGGGCGGTCAATTTCGACACGCCTGCCAACAAATCAAGGAGACACCCATGGGTCGCGGAATCCTGCTCTGGCTGCTCGGTGTTCCGATACCGATCATCATTTTGCTCGCTCTTTTCTTTCACCACTAGTCGGGGGCTTTCATGACCGACACTGCATTTGTTCGCCCGGCGATGGCGAGTGGGGAAACCTCCAGGTCAGCCATCTCCTGGTCCGCGATCATCGCTGGCGCGGTGGCGGCGATCGCCACCTCCATCCTTCTCGTCATTCTCGGCGTCGGGCTCGGGCTGACCTCGGTCTCGCCGTGGTCGAACATGGGTGCATCGGCCACGGCCGTGGGCGTCGGCGCCATCGTCTGGCTGGTTGTCACGCAGTGGCTCTCTGCCGGTCTCGGCGGCTACCTCGCGGGACGCCTGCGCACCAAATGGGTCAGCGTTCATACCCACGAGGTCTTCTTCCGCGATACCGCCCATGGCTTCCTCGCCTGGGCCCTGGGGACGGTCGTCACCATCGGCCTGCTCAGTTCGGCGATCGGCTCCATGGTGAGCGGAGCGACGAGCGCCGCAACCACCGTGCTTTCCGGTGCGGCGCAGGGCGCGACGCAGTCGGCCGGTTCGCTCGGTAACCCCACGGCCTACTTCACCGACATGCTGTCCCGGAGCGATACCCCGGCGACCAACGCCAACCCGCAGGATGTTCGCGGCGAGAGCGCGCGCATCTTCACCACCGCACTCGGCAGCGGCGAGATGGCGGCGGCCGACAGGACGCGTCTGGCGCAGTTGGTCGCGTCGCAGACCGGCCTCAGCCAGGCTGATGCCGAGAAGCGCGTCGATGACGTGATGGCCCAGGCCAAGGCAGCGGCGGCCAAGGTGCAGCAGGCGGCGGACGATGCCCGCAAGGCGGCCGCGACCTTCGCGATCTTCCTCTTCCTGTCGCTGATAATCGGCGCCTTCATCGCCAGCGTCGCAGCGGCATACGGTGGCTCGGAGCGCGACGAGCACGAAAGCCTCTACGCAGGCGAGACGCGCGTCATCACCGGCGTCCCCCGGTAACGCGTTCCACGGCGAATGGAGAAACGGCCCCCCGAGGGGGCCGTTTTGCTTTGCGGGTCGACCGGGCGCGGCATTCTCTTTGACTGGCGAACCCGGAGTGCGTAAACCGGCGGCCCTGCCGGCCTGGGCCGCGGGCGCTCGGGACCGTCATCGGACCTGAAGCCGTCGCGAAACTGCAAATCGTCGGCGGCATCATTGCTGCACAAGGTGCAGCTCTCACGGAACGCGCAGCATGATCTCGACCTACACCCGGAATGCCATTGTCCTCGGTCTGCTGGCCGCGGTCGGCCCGTTCGCCATCGACATGTATATCCCGGCGCTGCCCTCGCTGGCGGCCGATCTGGGCACTTCCATCGCTGCCGCGCAGATGACCCTCACGGTCTTCTTCATCGCCTTCGGCGTCTGCCAGATCGCCTACGGGCCGGTGTCGGACATGGTGGGCCGCAAGCCGCCGCTCTATTTCGGCCTGACGCTCTTCATCATCGGGTCGATCGGCTGCGCGGTGGCGCCAAGCATTGCCTGGCTCATCTTCTTCCGCTTCATCCAGGGCATCGGGGCGTCGTCCGTGATGGTCATTCCGCGCGCGATCATCCGCGACCTGCACACCGGCATCGAGGCGACGCGGCTGATGGCGCTGGTGATGCTGGTTATCAGCGTCTCGCCGATGCTGGCGCCGCTGACCGGCAGCGGGCTGATCCTCGCCTTCGGCTGGCGGGCGGTGTTCGTGGCGATAACTGTTGCGGCGGTGGCGGGGCTCGTTCTGCTCGCCGCCCTCCTGCCTGAAACCCGGCCGCCGACGGAACGCATCAGGATAAGCCTCGCCAACATGCTGGAGGGCTTCGCGGTGCTGCTTCGCGACCGCCGCTTTCTCGGACTCACCTTCATCGGCGCACTCGGCATGTCGAGCTTCTTCGCCTTTCTCGCCAGCTCGTCGTTCATCTATATCGACCACCTCCGGCTGACGCCGACCGAATACAGCGTCGCCTTCTCGCTGAACGCCATCGGCTTCATCGGCGCGTCGCAGTTCGCCGCCCGGCTCGGCGGCCAATTCGGCATGGCGCGGGTCGTGATCGGAGCCGTGCTCGGCCACGCCGTGCTGGCGATAGCCCTGCTGGCGATCGTGGCGGCGGGCGTCGACAACCTGTTCGTGCTGGCGGCCATGCTGTTCCTGACCTTCGCCTTCCTCGGGCTGGTCATTCCAACCACGATGGTGCTGGCTCTCGAGGAGCACGGACCGATCGCCGGCATGGCGTCGGCGCTCGGCGGAACGCTGCAGATGATCACCGGCGCCCTGATGATCGCCGTCGTCAGCGTCTTCTTCGACGGCACCGCGCTGCCGATGGTGACTGCGATCGCGCTTTGCGCCGTCGGCGGGCTGGTTCTCGCACGTGTGACCTTCCGCCGGACCGGGCTTGAGCCTCAGCCGGCGGAGTAGGTCTGCGGCTCACGCGGCATCGGGCTGCTTTTCGGGCGCGGAGGCGGCGAACGGCTCCAGCTTCATGCAGGCGGCCTCGGCCTCGAGGAGGCGCCGGAAGCCGGAAACGTCGACGCCGTTGCGGCGGGCATTGCCGAGCTGCGGGACGAGGAACACGTCGGCCACGGTCGGTGCCGAGCCGAAGCAGAACGGGCCCTTCTCGTCGGCGATCAGCCGCTCGCACGCGGCAAGCCCGTCGAGGTTGATGGTTATGGCCCACTGCTTCACGACGTCCTCAGCCACCCCGATCTTGCGGAGGCGGTTGAGCGTGCCGAGGCTCTGTACCGGGTGGATCTCGCAGGCGACGGCAAGCGCGAACGCGCGCACCTTCGCGCGCCGCACCGGATCGGCGGGCAGAAGCGCGGGCTTCGGATGGGTCTCGTCGAGATATTCGACGATCGCCAGCGACTGGGTGAGGACGGTGCCGTCGTCGAGTTCCAGCGAGGGGACGAGCCCCTGCGGGTTGACCGCAACGTAGGTGGCCGCCTTGTGCTCGCCCTTCGGCAGGTGGTGCGAGACGTGCGAGACCTGGATGCCCTTCAGGTTCAGCGCGATGCGGACGCGCTGGGCGGCCGAGCTTCTGAAGAATCCGTGCAGCTTCATGGTCGTTCCCTCCTCGGTGTTCGGGCGCAATCTACAGAACAATCTTCGGGACGTTCATCAGAAGATCGCGAGCCGCTGTCTTACAGCCCGCAGCCCGCCTAAAGCCATTCGACGGCGCTCAGCCAGAACGCGACGCTGATGACCGCCAGGAGCGTCGAGATGGTGATCGCATTGGAGGCGAGTCCCTCACCGGTATGGAACCGCCCGGCAACGAGGAAGGGCGTAACCCCGGTCGGGCAGGCGGCGGCGATGACCGCCACCTTGCTCGGCTCGGGCGGCAGTCCCACCAGCCGCGCCAGCACAAGCACCAGGGCAGGCATAAGCAGAAGCTTCAGGGCGGTCAGCACCAAGCTGGCGCGGGCGTTGCCGCGGACGCCGTATTTGCGCAGGCTCATGCCCATGGCGAACAGCGCCAGCGTGCTCGCCACGTCGGCGAGGCGGTTGATCAAATCCGCCGGCAGGCCGGCGAAGGGGATGCCGGTGAACCGCCAGAGCGCGCCGGCCGCGAGACCGATGACGATCGGGTTCTCGACGAGGTTCTTGCCCACCGAGATGGCGATGGCGCCGGCATGGGCGGGGCCGGTGGCGACGCCGTCGCGGCGCTCGGCGCGGACCATGAGGAGCGCAACCGCCGCCATCATGATCGGAAGCTGGACCGCGACGATGAGTGCCATGGGCACCGATCCGGCGGCGCCATAGGCGGCCAGCGCCAGCGGAATGCCGATCAGCGTCGTGTTGCCGTAGCCGGCGGCGAGGCCAGCGACCAGGCCGGCGCGGGCGTCACGGCCAAACAGGCGGCGGATCAGGAACGTGCCCGCGATCCAGGAGAGTGCAAAGGCCGAGAAGAAGGGCAGCCACAGTCGCCAGGCCGAGATGCCGGCGAAATCGGCGGTCGCGACGATCCTGAGGATCAGCAGCGGGATGGCGACGACGAAGACGAATTCGGAGAGGGCTTCGCCCGCGGCCGGCGCGAGGAAGCGCGACCAGGCGACAGCGTAGCCGATGCCGATCAGCCCGAAGACGGGCAGGACGATTGCTGCGATCTGATCCATGGAGCCATTGCGGCCGGGGCAGGAATACGAATGTTTGCCCGCTTTCCGGGCGGAAGGCGAGAGCGGCGTTTTCGCGCCCGGCCTTCCATCAAGGATCGCGGCGGCTCGTTGACATTTGCGGACAAAGCCTGAAGCTCTATCAGCGACGCTGTCCTCCGCCCACGGTCCCTTCCATGCTGCTTGGCTGCATAGCCGACGACTTCACCGGCGCGAGCGACGTGGCCAATACGCTCAGCAAAGGCGGCATGGCAACGATCCAGTTCGTCGGGATCCCAGCCGTCCGCATTGCGGAGGGCTGCGAAGCCGGCGTCGTTGCGCTGAAGACGCGATCCGCACCGGTCAAGGAAGCGGTTGCCGAGAGCCTGAAGGCGCTGGAATGGTTGCGGCTGCAGGGTTGCCGCCAGTTCCTCTTCAAGTACTGCTCGACCTTCGATTCGACCCCGGAGGGAAACATCGGGCCCGTCGCCGAGGCGCTGCTGGACGCGCTCGATGCGCCGGTTGCGGTCGTCTGCCCGGTCTTCCCGGCCACCGGACGAACGCTGTTCATGGGGCACCTCTTCGTCAAGGACCGCCTGCTCAACGAATCCGGGATGGAGCGGCATCCGCTCAACCCGATGACCGATCCCGATATCCGCCGTTGGCTGCGCCTGCAGACGCGAGGCGAGGTGGGCCTGCTGCCCTACGCCGTCGTGCGCCAGGGCTCCGCCGTCATCAGCGCCGGCCTCGATGGCGAGGCGGCGGCGGGACGACGACTCGTGGTGGTGGACGCGGTCGTCGACGACGACCTGGTGCAGATCGGCGCGGCGGTCGCGGAGCGCCGGCTGGTCACCGGGGGATCCGGCATTGCAATCGGACTGCCGGAGAACTTCCGCAGGAAGGGCCTGCTCGGCGCCAAGGCGACGGCATTTCCCTCCGACGGCGGCCCGGGCGCCGTGCTCTCGGGCTCTTGTTCCGGGGCTTCGCGCGGACAGGTGGCAGCATACCTCGTCGGGCATCCTGGCCTTGCCGTCGATCCCGACGCGGTGATGAGCGGTACGCTCACCGCGGAGGCCGCCATCAGGTTCGTTCGCGACAAGTCGGAGCGCGCCCCGATCGTCTATTCGACGGCCGAGCCGGACGCGGTGACAGCGGCGCAGAAGCGATATGGCCGCGAGAAGCTGGCCGCGGCGATCGAGGGGTTCTTCGGCCGGCTCGCCGTCGGTCTGGTGGATGCGGGCATCACCCGGATCGCGGTCGGCGGCGGTGAGACCTCGGGCGCCATCGTCACCGCGCTCGGCCTGGACCAGCTGCGCATCGGGCCGGAGATCGATCCGGGGGTGCCGGCATTGCGCGCCGAAGGCCGGCGGGCGGTTTCGTTGGCGTTGAAGAGCGGCAATTTCGGCGCTCCCGATTTCTACGAGAAGGCGCTCCGCGTCATGGGTGGCGGATGAGCGAGGCGGAACTTCGCGAGGGACTGGTGCGCTGGGGCAAGTCGATGTTCGACCGCGGCCTCACCGCCGGCTCATCGGGAAACATGTCCGTGCGCCTGGCGGACGGCTATCTGTTCACGCCGACCAATTCCTGCCTCGGCTTTCTCGACGCGGCGCGGCTCTCCAAGCTCGACGGCGCCGGCAAGCACGTTTCTGGCGATCCGCCGACCAAGGAACTGCCGCTCCACTTCGCCTTCTATGAATCGCGGCCGGGCGCGAACGCCGTCGTTCACCTGCACTCGACGTGGGCGACCGCGGTTTCGTGCCTCTCCGACGTTGACGCCGACGACGCCTTGCCGCCGATGACGCCCTACGTGGTGATGCGCGTCGGGCGGGTTCCGGTCGTCCCCTATACGCGCCCGGGGTCCGCTGACGTGGCGCCGCTCATTCGTGCCAGGGCGCCCTCCGCCGCGGTGCTCCTCGGCAATCACGGGCCGGTGGTGGCCGCCGGGTCGCTGGAGGCCGCGGTGTTCGCCATTGAGGAACTGGAAGAGGCGGCGAAGCTCGCCATTGTCACGCGCGGCCTGAAGGTGCGCCATCTGACGGGCGCCGAGATCGCCGATCTCGAAACGACGTTCAGGAGGAGCTAGGGATGCTGCGTTTCTCGGCCAATCTCGGATTCCTGTGGCCCGACCGGCCGCTCCTCGCGCGCATCGATGCGGCGGCGAAAGCGGGCTTCAGGGCGATCGAGGTGCACTGGCCTTATGACGTGCCGCCGGCCGATGTGAAGGCCGCATGCACCCGTCACAACCTGACCATGCTCGGCCTCAACACGGTGCGCGGCGATGTGGGGAAGGGCGACTTCGGCCTCGGTGCCGTGCCCGGCCGCGAAAAGGATTTCGCCGCGGCGATCGATCAGTCGATCGCCTACTGCGCCGCCGCCGGCTTCACTTCGATCCATGCCATGGCGGGCAAGGTGCCGTGGGAGCGGAAGAGCGAGGCGACCGCCGTGTTCAAGCAGAACCTCGCGGCCGCGGCCGCCAAGGCCGCCCAGCACGGCCTGACGATTCTGCTGGAACCGATCAACCAGCGCGACGCTCCCGGCTACTACTATTCGACGATCGAGGAGGCCGCCGCCATCATCGTCGGGCTGGGGCTGCCCAACATCCGGATCATGTTCGACGTTTACCATGTCGGCGTCAGCCAGGGCGACGTTCTGATGCGCTTCGAGCAGTACCTGCCGCTGATCGGCCACGTCCAGATCGCCGCGGTGCCGAGCCGGGCCGAACCGGACGAGGGCGAGATCAACTACCGGGCGGTCTTCGACGCGATTGAGCGCGTCGGATACGCCGGCTGGATCGGCTGCGAATACAAGCCCCGCGGCGAGACCGATGCCGGTCTCGCGTGGACCGAAAAGTTAGGCGTCACCCTGTAAGAGCGCTGTTAACTCAGTCGGTTATCAGCCGAGCTTCGAGCCTTTGACGAACAGGTAGATCGAATAGATCGAGGTCGTCCCGCAGATGAACAGGCGGTTCCGCTTGGGGCCGCCGAAGGTGACGTTGGCGACGATCTCGGGAACGAGGATCTTCCCGATCAGCGTTCCATCCGGCTCGTAGCAATGGACGCCCTCGGCGGTGCTCGTCCAGATGCGGCCGGAGTCGTCGACGCGGAAACCGTCGAAGAGACCCGAGGTCGACTCGGCGAACACCTCGCCGCCCTTCAGCGACTTGCCGTTCGCGGAGACCTGGAAGCGGCGGATGTGGCGCGGACCGTTGGCGACATGGGTGGCGCCGGTATCGACGATGTAGAGGAGCTTCTCGTCCGGCGAGAAGGCGAGGCCGTTCGGGCGGACCATATCGCTGACGACCCGGTCGATAGCGCCGCTCTTCGGGTCGACCCGGTAGACGTAGCATCCGCCGATCTCCGGCTTCTGCGTGTCGCCCTCATAATCGGAATCGATGCCGTAGGCGGGATCGCTGAACCAAATCGAACCGTCCGACTTCACCACGACGTCGTTGGGCGAGTTAAGGCGCTTGCCCTGCCACTTGTCCGCGATGACGGTGATCGAGCCGTCGAACTCGGTGCGGGTAACGCGCCGGGTGAGGTGTTCGCAGGTCACCAGGCGACCCTCGTTGTCGACCGTGTTGCCGTTGGAATTGTTGGAGCGGTCGCGGAACACGCCGACATGCCCGGTGGGCTCGTCATAGCGCATGATGCGGTTGTTGGGGATGTCGGACCAGATGAGATAGCGGCCAGCCGCGAACCACGCCGGGCCCTCCGCCCAGCGCGCGCCCGTCCACACGCGTTCGACCCGGACATGGCCGGCGTAGAGCGCGCCGAAACGCGGGTCGAGGACCACGATATCGGTCCCCTCGATTTGCCCGTACCACATGCTGATTCCCCCCGATTGGATTCTTGTAGCGTTGCAATATTGATAGCATGAGCGAGGTTCGTTGCCAGTCCGGCCAGTTCGCATTTCGGCTGACCAGTCACGACGGCCGTTCCGGGAATTATCGCCAGCGCCGGTCCCACACCTCCGGATTGAGAAAGCTCGCGGGCTTCGCCCCGGAGAGCGCCGCGATCACGATGTCGGCCGAAGCGAGCGCCAGAAAGCGGGCTGCCTCGACCGTATTGCCGGCGGTGTGTGGCGACAGGACGACGTTCGGCACGGAGAGGAGCGGGTTGCGCGGGCTCGGGGGCTCGACCTCGAACACGTCGAGCCCGGCGCCGCCGATCCGCCCTTCGCGCAACGCATCGGCGAGGGCATTTTCGTCGATGAGCGGGCCGCGCGCCGCGTTGACGAGGATCGCCGTCGGCTTCATGGCGGCCAGTTGCTCGCGCCCGATAATATGGTGGGTCGCGGCGGTGAGGGGCAGGTGAAGGGAGACGACATCGGCTTCGGCGAGGAGATCGCCGAGGGCTTCCACCTTCTCTGCGCCGCGCTCGCGGACGGCGTCCGCCGAGAGGCCGGGGTCATAGGCGAGGATGCGCATTCGGAAGCCGCCGGCGCATATCCTCGCCACCCGGGCGCCGATATTGCCGATGCCGACAAGACCGAGCGTACGCTCGGTCAATTGCTCGAACTGCAGGGTGAAGCGGGCAGAATACCGGCCGGAGGTCACCAGCTGGTGAACCCGCGGCACGCGGCGGATTGCCGCCAGCATCAGGGCCACGGTCGCCTCGGCAACGGCGTCGGCGTTGCCGCCCGGAACGCTGGCGACGATGATGCCGCGTGCCGTGGCCGCTGCGATATCGATGTTGTCGACGCCGGCGCCATGCTTGGCGATGACCTTCAGCTTCGGGCAGGCATCCATGAGCGCGCCGTCGATCCTGAGGTTGCGCACGATGACCGCATCGGCCGCGGCGAAGGATTTGCGACGGTCGGCATCGTCCTGATGGCTTGGCGCGTCGACCTCGAACAGCGAGGCGAGCCGCGCGATGCCGTCGGGATGGACCGGATCGGGGATGAAAACCCGCGGCCGGGTCATGGCGCCGCCGCCGCGTCGTTCCGATTCGAGCGTCGCCCGGCGGCGTGGTATCGAGGCCGGCCAACGGAGTCCGGACCATGCCGCACATCATCGTCGAATATTCCGACAACCTCGAAAGCAAGCTGAGCATCCGCAAGCTGATCGACGACATCCATCAGGCAGTGGCCGACTCGGGGCTGTTCGACCTGGCTGCCATCCGCACGCGCGCCATGCCGCGGTCGATCTATCGTATCGCCGACGGCAAGCCGGAGAACGGCTTCATCCACGTTATCGCGCGCATCCGTCAGGGGAGGTCGGTTGAAGATCGCAGGCACCTCGGCCAGATGATCCTCGACGTCGCGAAGAGGTCTGTGGCCGCGCTGGTGCCAGCCCCGCCGACGGGTTTCACCGTCGAGGTGTACCAGATGGAGGAGGAGATGCTCTTCCGCTTCATGACACTGAAGGTCGGGTAGGCGAGCAGCGACGGCGGCGCGCCGGCCGAGGTGCAGTTGAAGCTGGCAGTTTCGCATCGGAGTTTCTAGCGCCGGCCCTTGCCGCGGATGCCGGAGAGGGTTGCCGAAGTCGTTATCGCCTCGGGGTCGAATTTGACGTGCAGGATCGCGGGCTTTCCCGACGCCACCGCGCGCTCGAAAGCGGGCGCGAATTCGTCGGTGGCGGCGACGGCCTCGCCATGGCCGCCGTGGGCCCGGGCGAGCGCGGCGAAATCGGGGTTGACCAGGTCGGTAGCGATGACGCGCCCGGGATAGTCGCGCTCCTGGTGCATGCGGATGGTGCCATGGATGCCATTGTCGACAAGAACGACAATCACGGCGGCCTTCGACTGCACGGCGGTGGCGAATTCCTGGCTGGTCAGCTGGAAGCAGCCGTCGCCGGCAAAGGCGACCGCCATCCGCTCCGGCGCATGCAGCTTGGCGGCGATGGCTGCCGGCAGGCCGTAGCCCATCGACCCGGAGGTGGGCGCAAGCTGGGTGCCGTAGCGGCGGAAGCGGAAGAAACGATGGACCCAGCCGGAGTAGTTGCCGGCGCCGTTGGTGATGACGGCATCGTCGGGCAAGCGCTGGCGAAGCCAGCGGATGATCGCCCCCATCTGCACCGCGCCCGGATTGGCCTTCGGCGTTGACCAGATCTTGAACGACTCGTTGGCGGCGCGCGTCTCCGCCGCCCAGGCGATGGCGCGATGCGGGGGCTGCATGCCTTCCAGCGCGGCGACGAAGGCGGTCGGGCTAGCGTTGATGGCAAGCGTCGGGCGATAGACCCGGCCGAGTTCCTCGGCTCCGGGATGGACGTGGACCAGTGTCTGACGCGGCTCGGGAATGTCGATGAGACTGTAACCGGAGGACGGCATCTCGCTCATCCGCCCGCCGATCAGGAGAAGGAGATCGGCGTCCTTGACGCGCGCGGCGAGTGCCGGATTGATGCCGATGCCCACGTCACCGGCGTAGTTGGGATGATCGTGGTCGAAAAGTCCCTGGCGGCGGAGCGAGCAGCCGACGGGCAGGTCGAAGCGCTCGGCGAAGCGCCGGAAGCCGGCCACCGCCGCCTCGCTCCAGCGCGAGCCGCCTAGGATGACGAACGGGCGCTCGGCCGCCCACAGCATCTTCTGCAACTGCGCCATTTGCGTCAGGCCGGGATGGGTCTCGACCTGCGCCCAGGGTTCGGCATCGGCGACGCTGGCGGTCTCGCGGAGCATGTCTTCGGGCAGCGACAGCACTACCGGTCCGGGACGGCCGGAGGTCGCCCTGTGCATGGCGCGGGCGAAGATCTCGGGGATGCGCCGCGCGTCATCGATCTCCTCGACCCATTTCGCGACCTCGCCGAAAAAGGCGCGGGCGTCCATCTCCTGGAACGCTTCGCGCCCGCGCATCTCGCGCCCGATCTGGCCGAGCAGGAGGATCATGGGCGTCGAATGCTGGCGGCCGATGTGGAGGCC
>JBBQGL010000120.1:0-13256 GCA_038323025.1 Hyphomicrobiales bacterium | reverse complement strand
ACCCCCGGTCCCGGCTGGCGCCCGCGAAGTAGCCCGCCGGCACTACGACCGGCTGTGGGTTCTGCCCACCTTAAGGGCGGCGAGCGCAAATGCTTGGCCGTTCCGGAGGGCGAAAGCGGGAGGCTCGAACAACGTCACGGCGGGCGCTTCGAGAGCGCCCCCTATCGGACTACCCGGACTGGCGTTTTCAAGGCGCCCGCCACCCCCTTCGCCCGAAGAGGCGAGGAGCGCCGCAAGGCGCGACAGGGAAGCAAGAAGGAGGCGAGGAGCGCCGCAAGGCGCGACAGGGAAGCAAGAAGGAGGCGAGGAGCGCCGCAAGGCGCGACAGGGAAGCAAGGACTCCATCACCTGGACCGGATCGGCCGCGGGAACGGAGAACTATGTCGTTGCGATCGAGCAGCCCATCTTCGCACCTGGCTCAGTTGGCGCCATCGGCCGGCCGCCGGGTCCACACCACAAGCGAGACACCCACCTGCGGGTCGAGCATTTCGGCCGGCCCGGGCACCAGGCCGCTCTCCGCCAGCAGATCTTCCGCCTTCCGTCCGGCGAAGATCGCCGAGAAGACCGGTATGCCGAGCGGAATCGTCCCGGGCACCCGCGCCAGGTCGAAGCGGTCGTAGCCCGAGGCGAGGAACAGGTCGAACACCCGCCGGCCGCCGACCACCGCGACGGTGCCGCCGGCGGGGGCCGCGGTGGCTAGCGCCTGGTCGAGGCTGGCGCCGGCGGGATTCCACCACCAGCCGTCGGCGCGTTGCTCGATGCCGCGCGCGTCAGAGGAGAGGATGAGCCGGTTGCGGCCGTTTAGATTGGCATTGGCGAGGTGGCCGCGCCGGCCGAGCACGGTGACGGCGGCGCCATCCAGCGCCGCCTGGTAGCGCGCCCAGTCGGCGGGGTTGCGCAAGAGACGCGGCACCTTGCCGGCGGCGTCGGCGATGCGATCGTCGGCCGAGACGATCGCGTGCCCGTGGACGAAGTACTTCACGCGGTTCGCCGTTTCACGCCCTGAGCATTCCGCCGGTGGCCTTGGTCACCTCGGCGATCACGCGGCGCGACACCGCCTCGATCTCATCCTCGGTGAGCGTGCGCTCGGTCGGCTGCAGGGTGACCTCGACGGCGAGCGATTTCTTGCCCGGCCCGAGGGCTTCGCTCTCGAAGAGGTCGAAGACCGATACCGAGGCGACGAGCTTCCTGTCGACGCCCTCGGCCGCCTTGACGACACGCGCCGCCTCGACGCCGCGGTCGAAGACAAAGGCGAAGTCGCGGCGCACCGGCTGGAGGTCGGAGAGGCTGAGCGGCGGCTTGGTTTTGGTCGGGCGGATCTTTGGTGCCGGTATGGCGTCGAGGATCAGTTCGAACGCGACGAGCGGCCCGGCCGCATCGAGCCCGGCAAGCACCGCCGGGTGCAGTTCGCCGAAAGCGCCGATGACGGACTTCGGCCCCTGGCGGATGACGCCGCTGCGGCCGGGATGGAACCAGGCGGGCGCGCCCGGGCCGACCTGGACCTTTTCGGGGGCGAGGCCAAGGGCATCGAGAAGCGCCAGCGCGTCGGCCTTGGCATCGAACACGGAAACCGGCGCCGCCTTGCCCGACCAGTGGCGGCCCCCGCCGGCAACCCCGGCGGTGCCGCGGCGGATGCCGGACGCGGCGGTTACCTGATCTTGTGGCCGGTCGCCGCGATAAACCTGGCCCACCTCGAAGATGGCGAGGTCGGCGAAGCCACGGGCGACGTTCCGCCCGGCCGCGGCGATGAGGCCGGGAAGCAGGCTCGGGCGCATATCCGACATGTCGGCGGCGATCGGATTGGCGAGAGTCAGGGCCGGGTTTCCGCCGCCGAAGGCCTCTGCCGCCGGCCGCGCGATGAACGACCAGGTCACCGCCTCGACCATGCCGCGCGCGGCGACCGTGCGCTTGGCGCGGCGCGTGCGCGTCTGGATGAGGGTCAGTACCGGGCGCACCGCGCCGGGCGCGCGCGGCAGCGGCTCCATCGGCACCCGGTCGACGCCGATGATGCGGACGATCTCCTCGACCAGATCGGCCTTGGCGGCGACGTCCGGGCGCCAGCTCGGCACGGTAGCCCGGATGTGGCCATGGACGCGGTCGGCCTTGCAGGGGAAACCGAGGCTCTCGAGGATCGCGACGGCATCGGCAACCGAGGGATCGATGCCGCAGAGGCGCTTCACCTCGGTCAGCGGCAGGTCGACCATGCGCGGCTGCAGCGGGATTTCGCCGGCGACCAGGACCTCGCTCGGCGTGCCGCCGCAAAGCCCGAGGATCATGTGGGTGGCGAGTTCGAGGCCGGGGAGCATGAAGGCCGGGTCGACGCCGCGCTCGAAGCGATGGCGCGCGTCGGAATGGATGCCGAGCCTCCGCCCGGTCTGGGCCACGTTGATCGGCTCCCAGAGCGCCGACTCGACCAGCACGTCCGTGGTGGCCTCCGAGCACCCGCTCGCCTCGCCGCCCATGATCCCGGCGATGGATTCGACGCCGGCCGCGTCGGCGATGACGCACATTTCCGGGTCGAGGCGATAGGTCTTCCCGTCGAGCGCCAGGATTTCCTCGCCCGCCCTGGCGCGGCGGACGACGAGGTCGCCCCTGACCTTGCCGGCATCGAAGACGTGCAGCGGCCGGTTGCGGTCGTAGGTGAGGAAATTGGTGATATCGACCAGCGCGTTGATCGGCCTGAGGCCAATGGCGCGAAGCCGCTTCTGCAGCCATTCCGGCGACGGGCCGTTCCGGACGCCGCGGATGAGACGGAGCCCGAAGGCCGGGCACAGCGACGGCGTGTCGCCAAAGTCGAGCGTTACCTTCACCGGACAGGCATCCTGCCCACGCACCGGCTCGATCGGGCGCTCGATCAGGCGGCCGATCCCGGCGGCGGCGAGATCGCGGGCGATGCCCCCGATGCCGAGCGCGTCGGGCCGGTTGGGCGTGACCGCGACGTCGAGGACCGGGTCATCGAGGCCGGCATAGGCGGCATAGGGGGCACCGACCGGGGCGTCCGCCGGCAGGTCGACGATGCCGTCGTGATTGTCGGAAAGCCCGAGCTCGCGCTCGGAAAGGAGCATGCCGTTCGATTCGACACCGCGGATGACGCCCTTCTGCAGATGGACGCCGGTGCCCGGAATGAACGTGCCCGCCGGCGCGAACACGCCCGTCATCCCGGCGCGGGCGTTGGGCGCACCGCAGACGACCTGGACTGTCGTGCCGTCGCCGGAATCGACGACGCAGACGCGCAGGCGATCGGCGTTCGGGTGCTTCTCGGCCGAGAGGACGCGGGCGATGCGGAACGGCGCGAAGGCCTTCGCCGGATCGTCGACCGATTCGACCTCGAGGCCGATCATGGTGAGCTTCTCGGCGATCCCGTCCACCGTAGTGGCGGTGTCGAGGTGCTCCTTCAGCCAGGCGAGGGTGAACTTCATGACGACAGCCCCCCGAACAGCGTCGGCAGGTCGAGTGGGCGGAAGCCGTAGTGGTTGAGCCAGCGCACGTCGGCGTCGAAGAAGGCGCGCAGATCCGGCATGCCGTATTTCAGCATCGCGATGCGGTCGATCCCCATGCCCCAGGCAAAGCCCTGGTACCGGTCGGGATCGAGGCCGCCGGCGCGGATGACGTTCGGATGCACCATGCCGCAGCCGAGAATCTCCAGCCAGTCGTCGCCCTCGCCGAAGCGGATCTCGTTGCCGACGCGGCGGCAGCGGATGTCGACTTCCAGCGACGGCTCGGTGAACGGGAAATAGGTCGGGCGGAAGCGCATCTCGACGCGATCGACCTCGAAGAAGGTCCGGCAGAATTCGGAGAGCGTCCACTTGAGGTGGCCGAGGTGGCTGGTCTCGTCGATGACCAGCCCTTCGACCTGATGGAACATCGGCGTGTGGGTCTGGTCCGAGTCCATGCGGTAGGTGCGCCCCGGGATGACGACGCGGATCGGCGGCCTTTGCGTCTCCATCGTGCGGATCTGGACGGGCGAGGTGTGCGTGCGCAGCAGCATACGCTCGCCATCGGGACGCGGATTGAAGAAGAACGTGTCGTGCATTTCGCGCGCCGGATGGCCGGGCGGGAAATTGAGCGCTGTGAAATTGTAGTAGTCGGTCTCGATATCCGGCCCTTCGGCGACGGCGAAGCCGAGGTCGGCGAAGATCGCCGTGATCTCGTCGATGACCTGCGAGACCGGGTGGATGCGGCCGGTCTCCAGCGGCGACGGGCGGACGGGCAGCGTTACGTCGACGCGCTCTTCCTCCAGCCGCCGGGCCAGCTCCTTTTCCTTCAGCACCGCACGGCGGGCGGCGATGGCTTCGCCCAAGCGCTCCTTCAGACCGTTGAGGGCCGGGCCCATCACCTGGCGCTCGGCCGGCGACATGCCGCCGAGGCCCTTCAGGAGATCCGAGACGACGCCCTTCTTGCCGAGCGCGGCGACGCGCTCGCTCTCCAGCCCGGCCTCGTCGGCGGCGGCGGAAATGCGGCTGGTCAGCTCGCGCTCGAGCGTATCCAGATCAGGTGCGGTCTTCGGTTCCATGGCGGCGCCCGGCCAGAGCTTTCAACAGAAAAAGCGGCAAAGGACAAGCTTGCGGCGGAAGCGGTGGCGGCTTCCTCCGGCCCCGGCAGGCAGGTCGCGAAGCGATCAGGCGGCTACGGCGACCTTGGCCTTCTCGACCAGCGCCTCGAAGGCCGTCGGCTCGCTGACCGCGAGGTCGGCAAGCACCTTCCGATCGACGTCGACCCCGGCCTTGCCGAGGCCGCTGATAAATCGGCCATAGGTCAGCCCGTGCAGCCGGACGGCGGCGTTGATGCGCTGGATCCAGAGGGCGCGGAAGCTGCGCTTCCGGTTCTTGCGATCGCGGAACGCGTACTGCGCCGAACGATCGACGGCGGCCTTGGCGGCGCGGATGGTGTTCTTGCGGCGGCCGTAGAAACCCTTGGCGCGCTTCAGAACCTTCTTGTGCTTGGCGTGGGACGTAACGCCCCGTTTTACTCGGCTCATGGCAGTCTCCTAAAGCGATACGGACGCGGTTCAGCCGTTCGGCAGGAAGTACTTCTTGATGTTGTCGCCGTCGGTCTTGAACAGGACAGCCGTGCCGCGCAGGTTGCGGATCTGCTTCTTCGTCCGCTTGATCATGCCGTGGCGCTTGCCCTTCTGGGCGTAGAGCACCTTGCCGGTACCGGTGACCTTGAATCGCTTCTTGGCACCGCTCTTGGTCTTCATCTTGGGCATTTCGCGTCCTCTCAAACGGAGCAACAGGCGCCGCCACGGCATGCCCATCGACAGGTCAGTGCGACCCTCGAAATAGCCGGGCGGCGCGAGAAGGCGGCGTTATAGAGGCGGCGAGGGGATTGAGCAAGCCCGGCGACCACCCCCTCGATGAAGGGGATGATCCGGTTGCGGCCGGCTGCAGTGGCCGCCTAGCGCGGCGCCAGAACCATGGTCATCTGCCGGCCTTCGAGGCGCGGTTCGGATTCGACCTTGGCAATCGGTCCGGTCTCTTCCTTCACCCGGTCGAGGAGTTTCACCCCCAGTTCCTGGTGGGCCATTTCGCGACCACGGAAGCGCAGCGTCACCTTGACCTTGTCGCCTTCCTCGAAGAAACGGCGGACCGAGCGCATCTTCACTTCGTAGTCGTGAACGTCGATGTTCGGCCGCATCTTGATTTCCTTGATCTCGACGGTCTTTTGCTTCTTGCGAGCCTCGGTGGCTTTCTTCTGGCTCTGGTACTTGAAGCGACCGTAGTCGAGGATCTTGGCGACCGGCGGATCGGAATTGGGAGAAATCTCGACCAGGTCGAGACCCGCTTCGCGGGCCAGCTCAAGCGCCCGCTGGATTGGCACGGCACCATGGTTGGTGCCTTCGGTGTCGATCAGTTGGACCTGGCTTACGGCGATATCCTCGTTGATGCGCGGTCCATCCTTGGTGGGCGCCGCTGCCTTATAGGGCCTGCGAATGGTGGTGATCTCCTTTGGTCGTTGGGTCGGTCTGCCCGCCGCGGCCGGAAGCGCCGGACACGGCTGCGGAAGGAATCGGTCAAAGGCGGGGCGAAGTCAACCGCGCCGGCCTCCGTTGGCTAATGCTATGCCGAGGTTGGGCATGCCTTCACGCAAAGATCGGATCGCTTCATGGATGCTTCAAGTCCCGAATATCTGACCGTCGGCAGCGGCGGCGAGGCCCGCGATATCGCCTTCCGGCGACGCGAAGGCGGTGGGCCGGGCCTCTTCTGGCTGGCGGGCTATGTCGCCGACATGACGGGAAACAAGGCGTCCGCCCTCGATCGATTCGCGGCGGACAGGCATCTCGCCATCACCCGTTTCGACTATTCGGGCAACGGCCTGTCGGGCGGCGACTTCCTCGACGGCACGATTTCCCGTTGGCTGGAGGAGGCCGAGGCCATCTTTGACCGGGCCACCGCCGGCCGGCAGATCGTCGTCGGCTCCTCGATGGGCGGCTGGATCGCGCTCCGTCTCGCCGACCTCCTGCACAGGCGGGGCGCCAGCCGGATCGCAGGGCTGATCCTGATCGCCCCGGCCACCGACATGACGGAAGACCTGATGTGGAAGCGCTTCACGAGGAAAGCCCGCCTCGAACTGGAACGGACGGGAGTCTGGGCGCAGGGGCCGGCGAGCGAGCGCAACCATCACCTCATCACGCGGAAGCTGATCGAGGACGGCCGCAACCACCTCTTCGGCGACCGCCCGATCGAGGTCGGCTGCCCGGTGCACATCCTGCAGGGCCTGGAGGACGACACGGTCCCGGCGGCGCACGCCACAGAGCTGGTGACGCGGCTTGCCAGCGACGACGTTGTGCTGACCCTGGTCAAGGACGGCGACCACCGCCTGTCGCGGCCCGAGGATCTGCAGCGCCTGTTTGCCGCGATCGAGGGAATGATCGCCGAGATCGGGAGCTGACGGACCGTTTACCATTGCCACATCCCAGAAGTGCGACCGTGGCTACCACCCCTCAAATTTAAAGGGTCGCGGTCGTGGGAGGGCGTGGCGAGATGGCGAACCGCATTCAGAGCAACCGGCTGAAGGCCGCAGAGAAACAGGGCTTTGTTTGCTTCTACTGCAGGTTTCCGGTGTGGGAGCCCCTGCGAGAAGGGCTCGACGAGTTTGCCGAACGGGTCGAGCTGACCCGCCGGCAGTCGGCGGGTCTGCGATGCACCGCCGAGCACCTCATCGCCCGGCAGGACGGTGGCAAGGACGGCAATGAAAACATCGCGGCAGCCTGCCTGACCTGCAACCGACGCCGGCACCGGCGAAAGCGCGCTCCTGCGGCGCATTGGTTCTTGGATTTCGTCCGGCGGCGGGTGAGGGCACGTAAATGGCACCACGCATCGGTCTTCCGGGCGCTTAAGGCGCTCCCGCGCACCGGCGCTTCGGCCTGATCAACCTCGCCACGTGCCGCTTCGCCAGAGCGCGGAAAGACCCTCGCGATAGGTCGGATAGCGAAGCGCGACGCCAAGCTCCTCGCGGATGCGCCGGTTCATGACGCGGCGATTGTCGGCATAGAAGCTGCGCGCCATTTCGGAGATCGCGGCGGACTCGAGCGAGACCGTCGCCGGCTTTGCCACGCCCATCAGGTCGGCGGCGTAGTCGATCACATCCTGCGGCGGCGCCGGTTCATCGTCGGAGACATTGTAGATGCCACCGGCGTCACGCCGGACCGCGGCATCGATGTTGAGGGCGATGTCGGCGACGTGTATCCGGTTGAACACCTGGCCGGGCTTGACGATGCGATGGGATTTGCCTTCGGCGAGATTGACCAGGGCGTTCCGGCCCGGCCCGTAGATACCGGCGATGCGGAATATGGCGAGCGGCACGTCGGCTTGCCTCGCCAGGGAGCGCCAGGCCGCCTCGGTCTTCAGCCGCTCCCGGCTCCGGTCATGGCTCGGGTGCGGAATGGTGCGCTCGTTGATCCATGCCCCGCCGTAGTCGCCATATACCCCGATCGTGGAGAGGTAGCCGATCCATCGCAGGTTGCTCGCGGCGAGAATATCCTCGCGGTAGGTCGCGAGCACCGGATCGCCGGCCTCGCCGGGCGCGATCGAGATGAGGATGTGCGTGGCGCCGGCGACCGCTTCCGCGACGGCGCCATCGCGCACGAGCCCGTCGAAGCGGAACGCATGCATTCCCTCCCCCGCGAGCGACCGGGCTTTCTCGGCGCTTCGCACGGTACCGCCCACCCAGCCGATGCCGGTGAGCGACGCGCGCGCGAAAGCCGTGGCCGAATAGCCGAGGCCAAAGACGAAGAGACGTGCCTGATCGGCCATTACTTCTTTCCGCGTTGGGGATACGGCGTCAGGTGTTTTACCCGCTTGCCGGCTGCCGAGTCGGCGATCAGGGTAGCCAGCCGCTTCTCGCGCGTCTCCGGTCGCACCGCGCTCATCACCCACCATGTCGCCGGGCGCCGGTAGGAAGGTGGCATGGCTGCGAAATTCTCCCACGCCTGCTCGTCGGCGCGAAAGCGCTGCGCATAGGCCGGGTCAAAGGCAACGTCGCGGTTTTCATAGGAATAACGCTTCTGCCGGACGGGGTCGCGCGCCGCGAACGCCGCCCTGCCCGCGGCGTGCATCAGGCCGAGCGTCTCCAGCTCCGCGACGCGCTTGATGTTGATCGCGCTCCAGATGCTCTTCGGCTTTCGCGGCGTGAAGCGGATGGTGTGGTGCTCGGCGGCGCCGCGGCGAACGCCATCGATCCAGCCGTAGGCGAGGGCGGCATCGAGGGCCTGTTTGTAGGTGAGCCCGCCCCGGCCACTCGCGACCTTGTGGAAACCAAGGAGCAGCTCCGTTGCGGTGGCATGGTTGCGGTCGAGCCACTTTCGCCACGCTTCGGCGCTCGCAAAGAAACGCGGCTCGCTCATTCTCCCTTGCGCTTCCTCACGGTCAGCCGCTCGACCTCGAGTTCGCCGACGGTGAGCCTGGCGATGTGGACGCGGCCCATGGCCAAACGGCCGATTGCAGCCCTGCCGATGGCCAGACGGCCAATCGCCACGGTGGCGATGGCAATGGCACCGACGGCGACGGCGCCGAGGGCAAGACCGCCAATGCCGAGCCCGCCGAGCAGGCCTCCGGGCCGGATTTCCATGGATTTCGGCTGCGGTTCGGGACGCAAACTCATGGCACTAACTCCCACTCGCGCTGGACTTCGGGGTCGGGTTCGGCGGCCTGGCGCTTGGCGCGCTCGGCGGCGGCGGTTGCGGGTGCGAGACGGGCCAGAGCCCATACTGCAACGCCGCGGATGAGCGGTGAGACATCGTCGAGACGGGCGCGGACGGGTGCGGCCAGTGCCGTCTCAGCCGAGTTGCCGGCGGCGATCAGGACATTCCGGACAAAGCGCTCGCGCCCGATCCGTTTTACCGGCGAGCCGGAGAATTTCCGGCGGAAGGCGGCATCGTCGAGATCGATGAGGCCGGCGAGGGGCGGCGCGTCGAGGTCGGCGCGCATGGCGAGCTTCGCCTCGTGCGTCGCCTGCGCGAACTTGTTCCACGGACAGACCGCGAGGCAATCGTCGCAGCCGTAGATGCGATTGCCGATGGCGGCGCGGAACTCGTGCGGGATCGGCCCGGCGTGCTCGATGGTGAGGTACGAGATGCAGCGGCGGGCGTCGAGCTGGTAGGGCGCCGGGAAGGCACCGGTCGGGCAGATGTCGAGGCAGGCGCGGCAGGTGCCGCAATTGTCGGTCGCCGGCGCGTCCGGCGGCAGGACCATTTCGGTGACGATCGCGCCGAGGAAGAGCCACGAACCGAAGTCGCGGCTGACGAGGTTGGTGTGCTTGCCCTGCCAGCCGAGCCCCGCGGCCACGGCAAAGGGCTTTTCCATCAGCGGCGCGGTATCGACGAAGACCTTCACCTCGCTGCCCGTCCGCGCCTTGAAGCGGCCGGCGAGGACCTTCAGCTTGCCCTTGATAAGATCGTGGTAGTCGCGGTTGCCGGCATAGACCGAGATGGCGGCGCGATCCTTCAGCGCCAGCGCGGCAAGCGGATCGCGGTCCGGCCCGTAGTTCATGCCGAGCATGACGACGCTGCCCGCTTCCGGCCAGAGCGCGCGCGGGTCCGCCCGCCGCGCAGCGGTCTCCTCCAGCCAGGTCATGGTGCCGTGGCGTCCGTGGTTCAGAAATTCGCGGAGGCGCCGGGCGGCTTCAGGGACCGCGCCGGCGGCGGCGATGCCGACCACGTCGAAGCCCGCCCGCCGGCAGTCGGCGACCAGCGTCGCCTTCGGTGTCGCAGCCTCGACAGACTTGCCCCCTCTCCCCGGCGGGGAGAGGGCTTTCCCTCCTGGCGAGGTGGAGCCGAGCCTGGAGGGAAAGGGTGAGGGGGCTCGGTCCTCCCCGGAAAGGTCCGGTACCCCCTCACCCTTACCCTCTCCCCTCCGGGGAGAGGGAATCGTGTCTTCCGGCCGGACCTCGCGATCGCTCAGAAATCGAGGTCGGCGTAGTGGGTCGAGGGCGGGTTGCCACGGATCACGTCGGCGAGCAGCGCGCGGAAGCTCGGCCGCGATTTCACCCGCGCGTACCAGGCCTTCGCCGTTGCGTCCTCTTCCCATGGCACCTCGCCAAGATAGTCGACGCAGGAAAGCTCGGCGGCGGCGGCGAGGTCGGCGAGCGACATGTCGCGCCCGGCCAGCCAGTCCCGTCTTCCTGCGAGGAAGCCGATATAGCGCAGATGATAGCGAATATTGGTGCGCCCGGCGCGAATTGCCGCAGCGTCGGGCGGGCCGCCGCCGTTGCCGGCCGGCGCGCGGCGCTTGATTATCTTTTCGTTAACCAGGTAGCCGGTTACTTCCTCGTCGAATTTCTGCAGGAACCAGGCGATCAGCCGGCGCACTTCGGCGCGATCGACCGGTCCGCCCGGCATAAGGGCGCTTTCGCCCGCCCGCGCGCCGCGCGTCTCGAAGAGGTATTCGCCGATGGTGCCGGCCCCGACGATCACGCCTTCCGGTTCGTCGACCAGGACGGGGACGGTGCCGGCCGGGTTCAGTTCAAGCAGGCCCTCGCGCCTGAGCCAGGGCTCCTCCTCGACGAACGTCGTCTCCTCGCCGTATTCGGCCAGGACCAGCCTGACATAGCGTGAGCCGGCGGAGAGGGGGTGGTGATGGAGAACAGGCATCGGCAATCGCGGTCGTGAATATTTCTGTCAGGGTCGGGTTGAAATTCGGCCGAATCTCGGCCGGCAAGGGTTTGGGGTATAGAACCCGCGCGCGGCCGGAACAAGCAGCGATTCGGGGCGGGCAGCGACGGAGAAAGTCATGCATTTCAGTTCGATTCTCGATGCGCTCATTCTCGGCATCGTCGAGGGGGTCACCGAGTTCCTGCCGGTCTCGTCGACCGCGCACCTGCTTC
Organism: Hyphomicrobiales bacterium; assembly: GCA_038323025.1. Lineage (GTDB taxonomy): Bacteria > Pseudomonadota > Alphaproteobacteria > Rhizobiales > Kaistiaceae > JAFKKF01. The sequence goes on along the minus strand of JBBQGL010000120.1, from coordinate 1,934 downwards.
TGGTCGGCCGCCTGCTTGGCTTCGACAATGCCGGCAAGGCCTTCGAGGTCCTGATCCAGTTCGGCGCCATCCTGGCGCTGCTCGCCGTCTATTCGGGGCGCATCATCCGTTTGCTCGCGGACCTGCCGCACGACCGGCGCACGCAGCGCTTCGCGCTGGGCGTGATCGTCGCCTTCCTCCCGGCAGCGGTCGTCGGCGTGCTTTTCCACAAATACATCACCGAGGTGCTGTTCAACGCGCCGGTGGTGATCTGCATCGCGCTCATCCTCGGCGGGATCGTACTTCTCTTCATCGACCGGCTGCCGGGAACGCCGCGCGTCCGCGACATCATGAACTACCCGATCCGCTTCTGCTTCGGCATCGGGCTCTTCCAGGTATTGTCGCTGATCCCCGGCGTCTCGCGCTCGGGCGCCACCATCGTCGGCGGCATGCTGCTCGGCGCCGACAAGCGCTCGGCGGCGGAGTTCTCGTTCTTCCTCGCCATCCCGACGATGCTCGGCGCCTTCGTCTTCGACCTTTACGCCAACTGGTCGGCGATCGACTCCGGCGACGCGCTGGTCATCGCCATCGGCTTCGTCGCCGCTTTCATCTCGGCGCTGTTTGTGGTGCGCGGTTTCGTCGGCTTCGTCAGCCAGTACGGGCTGGCGCCGTTCGGCTGGTGGCGAATCGCGGTCGGCGTGATCGGCCTCGCCATCCTGCTCCTCGTCTCCGGCACGCCGGAGCCGGCGAAGACGACGGCGTCAGGCGGTGCGCCGGCGCTCGAACTGCCCGTGGACGCGATAGCGGCCAAGATAGGTGGGCAGAATGGCGGCTAGGCTGGTCGGGTTGCGCTCGAAGGCGGCAAGCGTGCGTACCTCCTTCAGGGCCGCCTCCGAGACGACATTGTCGATGCGCAGCTGGCGCACCTGATCGGAAGTGAGCAGCCGGCCCGGCAGGTTCTGCAGGACGGCGCCAAGCGGCGCCGCCAGCCCCCACGGCAGCGGCAGGAGCAGGCGCTTCCGCTCGATCACCGCGAGGATGATCTCCATGCACTCGCGAAACGTCTTTATCTCGGGGCCGCCGAGCTCGTAGACCGTGCCGGGCCTGGCCTTGCCCTCGACCGCATCGGCGATGGCGCGGGCGACGTCGCCGACGAAGATCGGCTGCAGGCGGGTATGACCGCCGCCGATCAACGGCAGCGCCGGCGAGAGGCGCGCCATGCCGGCGAAACGGTTGAAGAACTTGTCCTCGGCGCCGAAGACGATCGATGGCCGCATCACCACGGCGCCGGGCAAGGTCTCGAAGACCGCCGCCTCCCCGGCCGCCTTGGTGCGGAAATAGGACGAGGCCGAATCGGGATCGGCGCCGATCGCCGAACTGTGGACGAGAACCGGGATGCCGGCGGCACGCGTGGCCTCGGCTACGGCGCGGGCGCCGAAGGCCTGCACCGCGTCGAAGCGCTGGCGGCCGCTCTCGGCGAGAATGCCGACCAGGTTGACCACCGCATCGGCGCCGGCAACGGCGCGATCGACCGACCAGCGATAGCGGAGGTTGGCCTGCACCGGCTGGACCCAGCCGACGAGACCGAGCGGCTGCAGGTGACCGGCGAGGTCGGGGCGGCGGACGGCGGCGCGAACGCGCCAGCCACGCTTCAGCAGCGCCCGGACAACGTGGCGGCCGATGAAACCGGACCCGCCGAAGACGGTCACCAGTCCGCGGTCCGCCAGCTCGATCGCCATCGTTATGCTCCGCTTCGCCCGGCCGTGTGTTTACCGGCTGCCGGCGCGGGCGTCCAGCGCGGCTGAAGCGCGCCGGGGCCTCGCGTCTCACGTTGACAACAAATCGGCCGACCCCTAGCAATGCGCCCCGTGCCCAGGTGGCGGAATTGGTAGACGCGCACGGTTCAGGTCCGTGTGCCGCAAGGCGTGAAGGTTCGAGTCCTTTCCTGGGCACCA
>JBBQGL010000119.1:0-13377 GCA_038323025.1 Hyphomicrobiales bacterium | reverse complement strand
CTCCGCCGGGAAATGGTCAATTCGCTCCTTCAGGCCGACCAGTTCCAGGGCTTCGGCCGGCGGCATGGGGTTGCGCGAGATCTCGGTGACGAGGGCGACGTTCTCCTTGGCGGTCAGGCTCGGAATGAGGTTGTAGAACTGGAAGACGAAGCCGACGTGGTCGCGCCGGAAGAGCGTGAATTCGCGTTCGCTGTATTTGGCGAGGTCGCGGTCGCGGAACATCACGGAGCCGGCCGTGGCGATGTCGAGACCGCCGAGGATATTGAGCAGGGTCGATTTCCCGCTCCCTGAGGGCCCGAGCATGACCGCCAGCTCGCCTTCGTACAGCGTCGCATCGACACCGCGCAGCGCCTGCACTTCGACGTTGCCGGTCCGGTAAACCTTGGTCAGGCCGCGGATGTCGAAGAGCGGATTGGGCATGCGGCACCTTGGCTGAGGCGGGATGGTTAGACCGGCCCGTCCGTGAAACCATTGACCTCGATCAAGCGCGCGATTTGTGCACCTGTCGCGACGGCACTGATTTCAACGCAACCGGGGCGGCACTGAATGCACCGAATGCCGGCGACCCCGCCCACTGGTCAGTTATCGGCGGCGCTCTACTGCAGAGACGCGAAAACGACATCATCCCATGATCTGATAGGGGAATGGAAAAATCCGGAACAGCAACGGCAGTCCCCGAGCGGCCGACCCTGAATCAGGCTTTCCCCTTTCAGGTGGAGCTGATTGTGCCCTTCAATGGCCACGCGCATCGCATCATGACGTCGTGGTGCGTCGGGAAGGCGCATCGCACCGTTCCGCCCTCTCCTCAACCCAGCCAGCCGGTTCGATGGTGTTTTGCCAGCGCCGACGATGCCGAGTTCTTCCAGGCGACATTTGGCGGCAAGCTGATCGCAGCCTGAGCGGCGAAGGCGCGTTGCCTGCGAGGCGGCGGCCCGTCGCGGCTGCCCTCCGAACGCCCGACCGGGAACACCCACCCAGCCTTGGCCGGCGTCATCCATCTGTCATTGCACCGTCTTATCGACAGGCGCGGCGAGGCGGGTACGGGCATCCGGTGGCGGGGAATTTCGATCTGGCTGTGGTTGGCGCCGGCATCTGCGGGCTCGCCCATGCGTTGGCCGCGGCCCGGCGCGGCAAGAAGGTCGTGGTCATCGATCGCGACGCCCAGGCCAACGGCGCCTCGATTCGCAACTTCGGCTTTGTGACCGTCACCGGCCAGCAGCAAGGCGCGTGCTGGCGGCGGGCCATGCGCTCGCGCGATGTCTGGGCCGAGATCGCAGGACCGGCGGGCATCGACGTCGCCCACCGCGGAATGGTGATGGCGGTCCGCCGGCCGGAAGCCGCGGCGGTGCTCGAGGCATTTCGCAACACCGACATGGGCGAGGACTGCGAGTTGATCGGTCCCGCGGCCACGCGCGAACGCTTCCCGTACCTCCGCGACGTCGCCGCCGCTCTCGTCAGCCCGCATGAGATCCGGGTCGAGTCGCGGAAGGCCATTCCGCAGCTGGCGAAATGGCTGGCCGAAGCCCACGGCGTGGAATTCCGGCGCGGCACGGCCGTTCACGACGTGGCCCCGCCAGAGATCGCCACATCGGCCGGGACGATCCATGCTGAAGCGGCGATCGTCTGCCCCGGGGACGATTTCACCGGTCTCTTCCGGGAGCGGCTGGCGGCCTATGACCTGACCCGCTGCAAGCTTCACATGCTGCGGATCACTCCGCCGGCTGCCACCATTGGAACCGCGGTGATGTCGGATCTGGGGCTCATCCGCTACGTCGGCTATGCCGAACTGCCCGAGGCCGCCGCATTGCGCCGCGTGCTCGAGGCGGAGCAGCCGGATCACCTCGCCCACGGCGTCCACCTCATCGTTGTGCAGAGCGCCGATGGGTCGCTTGTCGTCGGCGACTCCCATCACTACGCCGCGACCCCGGATCCGTTCGCGCCGGAGGAAGTGGATAGGCTGATCCTCGACGAGTTCCGCGCCGTGCTCGCCGTCGGCGAGACCCGGGTCGTCGAACGCTGGACCGGGACATACGCTTCGGCTCCCGATCGGCTGATGCTCGTCGACCGGCCGGCAGACGCGATCCGCCTTGTGGTCATTACCAGCGGCACCGGCGCCAGCACGTCGTTTGCGATCGCCGAGGAAGTGATCGCCGGGCTTTACGGCTGAAAGGCAAGAAATCGTGGCATATCATCTGAAGCATCTCAGGGCAGTGGTTTTCGACTGGGCGGGCACCGTCGTCGACCATGGTTCGCTCGGACCCATGGGCGTCTTCGTTGAGGCGTTCGCGGAGTTCGGCATCGCGATCACCATCGAGGAAGCCCGGCGGCCCATGGGCATCGCCAAGCGGCCGCACGTGGCCGCCCTGCTCGCTATGCCGCGGATTGCAGAGGAATGGCGCCGGGTGCGCGGCAACCCGCCGACCGAGGCCGATGTCGATGCCGTCTACGATGTCTTCGTGCCGAAGAACATCGCGGTCGCGGCGCGCTACGCCGACCTGATCCCGGGAGCCGCCGCGACGGCTAAAAGGCTCCGCGATCTTGGCCTGAAGATCGGGACGACCACGGGCTACACCCGCGAGATCATGGCCGAGATCACTCCGGTAGCGGCCGCACAGGGCTTTGTCCCCGACGCCATGGCCTGCACCGGCGATGCCCCCGACGGCCGGCCGACGCCCTTCCTCCTCTACAAGACATTTCTCGACCTGGCGGTATGGCCGGCCGCGGCCTGCATCAAGGTCGATGACACCGAGGTGGGCATCGCCGAAGGGCTGAACGCCGGCTGCTGGACGATTGGGGTGGCGGTGACCGGCAACGTCTTCGGGCTCTCTTTCGCCGACACCGAGGCCCTCGGCGTCTCCGAGTTCCAGGCGCGCCGTGCCGACGCGGCGGCGCGGCTCTCCGGCGCCGGCGCCCACTACGTCGTCGATGGCGTCGCCGACCTGATACCGGTCGTCCACGCCATCGAAGGGCGCCTCGCCCGCGGCGAGCGCCCGTGACCAGCCGGAAGGGCAAGGAGCACCGTCCGACTTCGGCGCAGGAGGGCGATCTCAATCTGACGCGGGCGCGCGCCGCCTGGGTCGCCAAGCTCGATCGCGGCACCCGTGCCCTGCTCAAGGAAGACGCGGCCTATTTCGTCCACCAGTCGCTGTCGACCCCCTGTCTGGATGTGCTCGAGAGCGCCCGGGGAGCCGAACTTGTCGACGTCGGCGGGCGCCGTATTCTCGACTTCCACGGCAACAGCGTGCACCAAGTCGGCTATGGGCACCCGAAGGTGATCGCCGCGATCAAGGCCCAGCTCGACACGCTGCCCTTTTCGCCGCGGCGCTACACCAACCGGCCGGCGATTGATCTCGCCCGGCGGCTCGCCGATATCGCTCCCGGAGCACTGAGCAAGGTTCTATTCGCCCCGAGCGGATCGGCGGCCATCGGCATGGCGCTGAAGCTCGCGCGGATGGCGACCGGGCGCCACAAGACGATCTCCATGTGGGATTCCTTCCATGGCGCCGGGCTCGACGCGATCTCGATCGGCGGCGAAGCGCTTTTCCGCCGCAACATCGGACCGCTGCTGCCGGGCACGGAACATGTGCCATCCCTCGATCAGGCGGCCCGCTTCTTCGGCACCGACGGACGTGCCTTCGAGCGGCTGGCGGACTACATCGATTACATGCTCGGCCTCGAGGGCGATGTCGCCGCGGTATTCGCCGAGCCCGTGCGCTGGACAACGGTGCTGATGCCGCCGGCCGATTTCTGGCCGCGCGTTCGCGCCAGCTGCGACCGTCACGGGACGCTCCTCGTCTTTGACGAGATTCCAAGCTGTCTTGCCAGGACGGGCACAATGTTCGCCTGCGAGCAGGTTGGAGCGGTTCCCGATATCCTGGTCATCGGCAAGGGTCTCGGCGGCGGCATCATGCCCATGGCGGCGATGATTGTCCGTGGCGACCTCGACGCCGACCCCGAATCGGCGCTTGGCCACTACACCCACGAAAAGAGCCCGGTTGGCGCCGCCGCGGCGCTGGCAACGCTCGACGTGATCGAGGAAGAGCAGCTCGCCGATCGCGCCCGCGAACTCGGCGAATATGGCCTGGTTCGCCTCCGCTCCATGGTTGCCGACCAGCCCCTGCTCAGCACCACACGTGGGGTCGGCCTTTACTTCGGCCTCGAGGTGGACGGCAGGAATCCCGACGAGGCGGCAGAGCGCGCGGAGGCCATCCTCTATGCCTGCCTCGAGCGTGGGCTCAGCTTCAAGATCGGCGGCCGCAACGTCATCACGCTGTGCCCGCCGCTGACCGTCGAGATCGATCAGCTCTACCGCGCTTTCGACATTCTCGAGGAGGCGGTCGCGACGATTCCGCGCTGACTCCGACTCGTCATGCAAGCGTCGCATAAGCGTCATTCCGCTTCGCTAGCCCATAGCTCTCGACACGCGGATCTGCCGCAACGGGAGAAAGCAACATGATGTCAAAGCTTGTGCTGGCGGGGGCGTTCACCGCTGCCACGCTCGCCGCCGGAATGGCGCGGGCGGAAGATGTGGTCACGGTCTACAGCGCCGATGGCCTCCACGACGGAACCCCGAGCTGGTACGGCAATCAGTTCGATGCCTTCACCAAGGCGACCGGCATCAAGGTCCAGTATGTCGAGGCCGGCTCCGGCGGCGTCGTCGAGCGCGTCGCCAAGGAAGCCACCAATCCCCAGGCCGACGTCCTCGTGACCCTGCCTCCCTTCATCCAGAAGGCTTCCGCCGACGGCCTGCTCCAGCCCTATACGCCCGCCGGCGCCGATCAGATCGACGCGGCGCAGAAGGACGCGAACTACGTCGCCCTTGTCAACAACTATATGAACTTCATCTACAACGCCGCGACGCTGCCCGAGGCGCCGAAGACCTTCGCCGATCTGCTTGATCCGAAGTTCAAGGGCAAGATCCAGTACTCGACCCCGGGCCAGGCCGGCGACGGCACCGCCGTCATGATCCAGGTCATCCATGCCTACGGCGGCAAGGACCCGGCCTTCGACTACTTCAAGAAGCTTCAGGACAACAACGTCGGCCCGTCCGCGTCGACCGGCAAGCTGACCGCCCTGGTCAACAAGGGAGAGCTCTTCGTCGCCAACGGCGACCTGCAGATGAACATGGCCCAGATGGCGGACAATCCGAACATCCGCATTTTCTGGCCGGCCGGTCCCGATGGCAAGCGCTCTACCTTCGCCCTGCCCTACTACGTCGGGCTGGTGAAGGGCGCCCCGCACGCCGACGCCGGCAAGAAGCTGATCGACTTCCTGCTCAGCAAGGATGCCCAGAGCACGATCACTTCGGTTGCGCTCGGCATGCCCGTCCGCATGGACGTCAAGCCGACGGACAAGGCCGGAATGATGCTTTCGGACGCAATGAAGGGCGTCGAGATCTGGACGCCGGATTGGGCCGCGGTTCTGAAGGACCTGCCGGCCGATGCCGATCGCTGGCACCAGTCGACCGGCAGCTAGTGTCGGTCGCCACCGATACGGCGGGCGCGGCTACGGCCGCATCCGCTGCTTCCGTTGCTGCGGCAAGCAGCAACATTTCGTTTGACGACGTGACCGTTGCCTATCGCGGCAATGCCGTCCTGAAGTCGTTCAGCCTCGAGGTCGCGCCGGGAGAGATTCTGGCGCTGATCGGCCCCTCCGGCTCGGGCAAGACGACCGCGCTACGGGCGGTGGCGGGGTTCGTACGCCCGGTCGCCGGACGCATCCGCATCGGCGGCGAGGACGTCACCGACCTGCCGCCCTACGCGCGCGGCCTTGGCATGGTGGTCCAGAACTATGCCCTCTTCCCGCATATGCGCGTGGACGAGAACGTTGCCTTCGGCCTCCGCGCTCAGCGCGCGGCGCGCGACGTGATCGCTGGCCGCGTCCGTGAGTGCCTGCGCGTCGTCGGTATGCTCGACTATGTCAGCCGCTACCCGCGCGAGCTTTCCGGCGGTCAGCAGCAGCGGGTTGCGATTGCCCGCGCCCTCGCCATCCAGCCGCGCGTCCTGCTCCTCGATGAGCCGCTGTCGGCCCTCGACGCCCAGATCCGCCGCTCCATGGTCGAGGAACTGGCGAAGCTCCACCGCGACCTCCCGGGCCTCACCGTCCTCTATGTCACCCATGACCAGTCCGAAGCACTGACGCTGGCGGACCGGATCGCCATCATGCGTGACGGCCGCCTCAATGCCTTTGGCCCGTCGCGCCAGCTCTACCGCCGCCCGCCCAACCGGTTTGCAGCGGAGTTTCTCGGACGCGCCAATCTGCTGCCGGTGCGGCTGGAGAGTAGCGATCCGCGCAGCGGACAGTCGCGGGTGCGGTTCGGCGACGCCGCGCTCGTTGCCCAGACCGGGTCGCACATGGCCGTCAACGAGGAATGCCTCCTCTGCATCCGACCCCACGACCTCGTTCTCGAGGAGAGCAGTTTCGGCATCAACATCGTGACCGGGACGGTAGAGTCCGTGCTGTGGCAGGGTGATCTGCATAGCGTCACCCTGGTCGCGCGCGGCGAGCGCATTAGGCTGGGAATGCCTCCATTCGGCGAGCCACCCCGGCTCGGGGCCTCCCTGCGGGTTCGTTTCGCCCCCGAGGATGCCGTCCTCATCGCAAACCCGGCGGCGAATGGCTAGCGTGGCGGCCGAGGCCGGCCGAACTGGCCCGCGGCTTCCCGCGACCATTTGGGTCGTGCCCCCCGTTCTGGTTATCGGGGCGCTGTTCGTCTATCCGCTCAGCCTGATTGTCCGCGAGGCCTTCTCCGGGGGCACCTCGGGTTTCTCTCTGGCGACATTCGGCGACGTGCTCCGCACCACCGCATTCCAGCGCGCCTTCCTGAACACGATCGAGATCGCCGCGGCCTCCAGCGCCGGCTGCGTTGCGCTTGGCTTCGTGATCGCGCTGATCCTCGCGTTCGTTCCCTTTCCCGGCAGCCGGGCGGTCGCGCGAGTGATCGAAACCTACATCGCCCTGCCGACGTTTCTGGCCGCCCTTGCCTTCACGTTCCTGTACGGGTCGGCCGGCATCCTGAATGAAATTCTGATGCAGTTCCTCGGGACGAAGCTCCCACCGGTCGATTTTCTCTATTCGCCCGCCGGCGTGATCCTTGCGGAAGTGACCGTGTACATGCCGTTCGTCATGCGCCCGCTGCTGGCCGCCTTCTCGACCATCGACGCGGCCCAGATCGAAGTCGCCAGCAGCCTCGGCGCGCGCCCGTTTCGGATCGTGCGGCAGGTCATCCTGCCGGCGGCGCTCCCCGCCCTCCTCGCCGGCGGCAGCCTCTGCCTGCTGCTTACCGTCAACGAGTTCGGCATCGTCCTCTTCATCGGCGCCAAGGGCGTGATCACCCTGCCCCTTCTCGTCTATGACAAGGCGATTCAGGAGTTCAACTACACGATGGCCTGTGTGATTGCGGTCATCAACGTCGTGCTGTCGCTGTCCCTCTATTCGATCTATCGCCTGCTGCTGGTAAGGTTCGGAGGCCGCTGTGCTGGTCTGGTCTAGGTCGGGCCGCGCGGGCGTCTGGGCGCTCGGCGCGGTTCTCATCGGCGTGATCTACGGGGCGCCGCTGGTGGTGATCCTGCTCGCCAGTTTCGCCGGACACTGGAACGGGGTTTGGCCAAGCGATTTCACGCTGCGCCACTACGCGGCGGCGTTCGAAGGATCCTCGGCCGACCAGCTGCGCGCCAGCGTCTTCACCGGAATTGCAGCCAGCGCCGCCGCCCTCGTCATCGGCACCTGGGCGGCTATCGCGATACGCTCCGTCCGGCCGATTGCACGGCGCTTCCTCGACCTGTTCTTCTTCGTGCCGAGCGCGGTGCCGTCCGTGTCCGTGGGCCTCGGCCTGCTGGTCGCGTTCAGCCGACCGCCGTTTCTCCTCAACGGAACCACCAGTATCGTCATCATCGCCCATCTGATCCTGGTTTCCGCCTTCACCTACGGCAGCGTCTCCGCCGGCCTCGCCCGCCTCGCGCCGGAATACGAGCAGGTCGCGGAGAGCCTTGGCGCCCGCCCCGGATACCGGCTCCGCCACGTCACCCTGCCGCTGATCATGCCCCATCTGGTCGCCGCCTTCAGCCTCAGCTTCGCGCTGTCCATGGGCGAGCTCGGCGCCACGATCATGGTCTACCCTCCCGGCTGGGTGACCTTGCCGGTAGGAATCTTCGCGCTCACCGATCGCGGCGCGATATTTGACGGCGCCGCCCTGACGATGCTGCTGATCGTCACCACGCTTGTCGTCCTGATCGTCCTGCCCCGTCTTGCCCAGAGGGGGCGGTAAGCCCGGCTGTCGCCGACCCGTTGAACGAATCGCCTATCTTACTGACCGGGAATTCGGGCTGCGCCCTGCTTCAGGCCAGGCTGGTTCTTGCGCTCCGACGCTCTTTTCGGAATTAGCGTCGCCCAAACGGCAGATTCGAATCCTCTCCTTCGCCACGTCAGCCCTCTCTCGTCATTGCACTGTCACCCGTCTGTCATATCCGAAGGCTGAGGATTTTCCGGTCATGTCGATCAAGCCGCCTGCGCCCCAGCCCGCAACGTTCGTGCATGCCCTGGGTGCGGGCCTGACATGCGGCCTCCTCGCGCTCGTCCAGTCGGTGGGCTTTGGCAGCCTGCTCGCGCACGACACGCCCGCGCTTGCCATCGTGGCTATCGCCATGGCGCTGTTCTCGACGGTGATATTGGCCGCGATTACGCCCGTCTTCAGCTCCGCCACGACCGTCGTCGCGATTACGCGGGGCATCTCGACGGTGGCCCTTGCGGAGGTCGTTGGACCACTGGCGACGTCGATGGCCGGCCAGTCCGGCCCAAGCCTGGTTGCGACCGCGGTCGTCGCAATCGGTATTTCGACGCTGGTGACCGGAACCAGCGCCCTCCTGCTCGGCGTATTGAGGCTTGGCCGGTTCATACGCTTCGCCCCGTTTCCGGTGATCGGCGGATTCCTTGCCGCTTCGGGTTGGCTCATCCTTCGCGGCGGTCTCGACCTGATCGCGGATCGACCGATAGCCGATGCGGTTGGCGGCATTCTCGAGGATGGGTCGCTGGCGATACGGATATCTCTGGCGGGCTGTTTCATTCTCGCAATTCTCGCTCTCGGCCGTTTCTTTCACACGCGGGCGATGCTTCCCGCGAGCGTGGCCGCCGCCCTCATCCTGTTCAACGTCGCCGTGCGATCCGAGGGACTGTCGACCGAAACGCTGCGGGCCTCCGGGTGGCTGCTGATGCTGCCTGACGGCGGCATGCAGTGGCCGCCCGTCGCCTTCGCGGACCTCTCCCTGGTCAACTGGCCGGCGATCCTGAACGCGCTGAAGAATCTGCCTTCCGCGGTCTTTCTCACGATCGCGGCGGTCCTGATGAACGCCACCGGCATCGAACTCGATGCCCGCCGCGACATCGACCTGGACAGCGAGCTTCGCTCGGTCGGTTTTGCCAATATCGTTGCCGGAGCCGGCGGCGGCTTGCCGGGCTTTCATTCCCTGACCCTGACCATTCTGGCCACCCGCCTCGGCGGCCGCGGTTTCGCGGTAGGCCTAACCATCGCCGCGGTATGCCTCGGGGCTCTCCAGTTCGCGGGGCCGATCCTGACCTCGATCCCGACCCCCCTCCTCGGTGCCATTCTCGTCTGGATCGGCGGCGGCCTTCTCGTGGAATGGCTTTTCCGCTCCTACCTGCGTCTTTCGCTGTGGGAATATCTGATCGTTATTCTGATCTTCGTCGTGATCGCCTTCGCCGGCTTCGCCTGGGGCCTCTTTGTCGGGGTGATCGCGGCGCTGATGCTGTTCGTCATCGAGTACGGCCGCATCGACATCGTGCGGCTGTTCGTCACCGGAAAGGACTATCAGAGCAATATCGATACGTCCGACGAGCGCCGCCAGTCGCTGCATCTTCATGGCGATGCGATCCTGATCTTGCGGCTGCAAGGGTTCCTCTTCTTCGGGACCGCCGATCGCCTGCGGCAGCGCATCGAGAGGCGCGTTGTCTCCGAACTTGAAACCAGGCCCCGCTTCATCGTGATCGATTTCCGGCGCGTGACCGGCCTCGATTCCTCGACCGTGCTGAGCTTCGTCCGCTTGAGCCAGGTGGCGGCGCGCGAGGAACTGTCGATCATCTTCACCGGGGTTACCGAAGCCATCCGGGTGACAATGCTGCGCGGGGGCCTCGACGTCTCCGACGACGCCCCGCTGCGCTTCATCGCCGACATCGATACCGGCCTGAAGTGGTGCGAGGACATGCTGTTGTCGGCAGCCCAACCGGACTACGCCGGGAGCGTCATCCGGCCGCCGACCGCGAGACTGGCCGCCATCCTCAACAGCGCCGAGATCGCCATCAAGGTCGTCGCTTACTGCGAGCGCCTGGAGATGCCGGCCGCCGCGCTGATCATCGAGCAGGGAGCGCCATCGAACGACATCTTCTTCATCGAAGCGGGACATGCCTCGGTGGCCGTTGCATCCGAGGGCCATGTACCCGTCCGGCTGGCGACGGTCGGGCCGGGCTCGATCGTCGGCGAAATCGCGTTCTGCCTCGGCGAGACGCGCTCCGCCTCGGTCGTCGCCGAGGAGGACATGATCGTCTGGCGCCTGTCCCGCGCCAGCGTCCAGCGGCTGCAGGCGGAAATGCCGGAGGTCGCCCTCCGCTTCCATGAGGGCATAGCGTCAATGCTTGCCAAGCGGCTGACGCGCACCAACCACCTCGTCCGTCTGCTCGCCGACTGACGCGGGTCAGGGGACCGCCCGACCTTGCCTCTTGCCACGCGGCATCCACAGGGCGTTGTCATAAATGCCTTCACCTCGGTGGAATTGGCCGGTACCTTCGCCTTCGAGCGCTTCGGAATATCCCCCACGCGGTGCCCCAACCGCCGTGGCGCTTTGTTCTTTTCGAGCCAACCCGGTGAAGGCGCGGATCCATTGACGAGCGTCGATCGCCAGGTACCGCCGGCGCCAGGCCCCAACGCCCTCCGGCACTTCTCGCCGGCACGCGTCCTCGTCCTCCTGATCGTGACCACGGCGGCGGCGCGGATCGTGATCGCCGCGGTCAACGGTCTGGGCATTGACGAAGCCTACTCGGTAGGCAACGCCCGCATCCTTTCGCTGGCATACGTCGATCACCCACCCCTTCACCTCTGGATCGCCGGCCTCGCGGCGCGGCTCGCGGGCTCCGAAGCCGCGCTGGTCGTCCGCCTGCCCTTCATCGCGCTGTTCGCCGGGTCAACCTGGCTGATGTTCCGCCTCGGTCGTGTCCTCTACGGTGAGGAAGCCGGCCTCTGGGCAGCGATCTGGCTGAATCTCGCGCCGGTCTTTGGCATTGTCCACGCCGGCGGCGTGCTTCCCGACGGACCGCTCATATTCTTCCTCCTGGCCGCCGCCAACGTTCTTGCCGACATCTGTTTCACCGGGACGGCGCGGCCCATCCTCGCCTGGCTCGGCGTTGGCGTTTTGGCCGGGCTGGCGTTGCTCTCGAAATACAGCGCCGTCTTCTTTTGTCTCGGGACCTTCGTGTACCTGCTCACAGTCCCGCGCCAGCGCCCATGGCTCGCCACCGCCGGCCCCTGGCTGGCGCTGCTCGCCGCCGCCCTGGTGTTTTCCCCGGCGATCGTCTGGAACGCCGAACACGGCCTGGCCAGCTTCGCCTTACAGGGGAACCGCGCCGCGGCGGGCGGGGGCGACGGCAATGTCTTGCGCCAGATCGGCGGCCAGATGCTCTATCTTTCGCCCTGGCTCTTCGTTCCGTTTGCCATCGCGCTTGTGCGAAGCCTGGTGCGCGGCCCCAGGGACGAGAGAGCGTGGTTTCTCGCCATGCTCGCCATTGGCCCGATCGCCGTGTTCACGACGATCGCGATCTGGTCTCCCGGTCTGCCGCACTGGCCGATGCCCGGCTGGCTGTTCGCGCTGGCGCTGCCGCCGTTGACGCCGCGACGGGCATTCCTCCGCGCCTTCGCCGCCGCAGCCGGCGTTGTCTCCGGACTGGTGGCGTTGGCATTTGCGATCCAGGGATCAGGCCTCGGCATTCCGCAGGCCACTTTGCAGCGCTGGAAGCTTCTCGATCCGACCGTCGACCTCGTCGACTGGCGGGCCCTGCCGGAAACCTTGGCCGCGCGGGGACTGCTCGGACCGGAAACACTTGTGGCAGCGCCCGAATGGCGGACTGCCGGCAAGGCAAGCTATGCCCTCGGGCCGACCGTGCCCGTATTCTGCCTCTGCGCCGACCCGCACCACTTTCCGTTCCGGGAGGATCCGGGTGACGCGGAAGGGAGGGATGTCCTCCTGGTTTGGCCGGCTACGGAAAACCCTGATTGGCGGCCTGCTTTGACGGACATCTTCGACAGGGTCGAGCCCTTACTTCCCGTCGCCGTCACGCGTGCCGGCGAGACGGTCCTGACCCTCGACCTCAGCCTTGGCCGGAATTTTCACCGGTCGGACCACGCGACACTGGTGGACAGGAATCGCAATCCGCCGTGAGCGGTCAGGCGCTCGAAGGTGCGATCCATCGCATCCGTCCGGCTGCCGAGCCACGGAAAGTGGCCATAGCGAAATGAAAGCTGCTCCGCGGCTACCGATGATGGCCGGCCCGCGCCGACAAGTTCGAACAGCGCCGAGGCCAGTCCCGTCCGGTCGGCCCCGCTCTGGCAATGAACCACGATCGGTTCGGGCGAATCGCGCAAAGCCAGCATCAGTGTTTGCAGCGTGGCTTCATCCGGCTCGCTCGTAGCCGACATCGGAACGTCGACGTGAATCAGCCCGCGCTGGCGTGCGACCGCGACCTCGTCGTCATACCAGCGCTGCCCCGCGTGGGCGCCGCGGAGATTAATGATCGTGCGGATGCCATAGCGGTTGAGGACATCGTCGAGCTCCGCTCCGTTCAACTGTGCCGCCCGATAGAGCTGGCCGGGTTCGACGACGTGGACGTTCCCGGACAGTTGGAGAGCGACAGCCCAGCTCCCCAAAACGATTGCCGGAATGCCGACGATGGCCGCGACTATCGCGAATGCGATGGCGACGCGGCGGAGCGACCGAGCGCCCGGCCAGCCTCGGGCGTCTTGCAACCACCGCATGGCGGAATCTCCGAAAATGGGCATGCGGCCTTGTCCCATCCGTCGATGACGCCCGCGTGAAGAATTGGCGACACCGGCCCCTGCGCCTGCCCGGCCGGATGTACTCCCGCGCAGCGGGCCCTGCCTCGGCGCCAAACCCGACCTGAACGAAAAGGGCCTCCCGAGGAAGGCCCTCCAACCGTTGGTTCGGTCGGCGACCGAATCTAGCCGCAAATCCACTTCGGCTGCTTCTTGGAGGAGTTGTAGTGGCAGCTCGGCGCCTTGACGGTCTGGGCCTCGGCGGCAATCGGGCCGACAATCAGGAAGGTGGCGATGGCCGCCAGAATGATCTTGGTCATGGAAGC
>JBBQGL010000118.1:0-13407 GCA_038323025.1 Hyphomicrobiales bacterium | reverse complement strand
GCCTTCACGATCCCCCAATGGTCGATGATTAGGGCGTTGGTGATGACCGTATCGACCGCACCGTTGGCGTTGCTCGTCTGCGACTGGCCCATGCCGTCGCGGATAACCTTGCCGCCGCCAAACTTCACTTCCTCGCCATAGGTCGTGAAGTCGCGCTCGACCTCGACGATCAGATCGGTGTCGGCGAGGCGCACCTTGTCGCCGGTGGTCGGGCCGAACATGTCGGCGTAGTGGGCGCGGGAAATGCGGTAGGGCATCTCTGGTCCTCAAGGACGGTGGCGGACGCGGCTTGGCGTCGGGAGGAAGCGGCGATGGAGCGTCAGAGGCTCCCCATCACCTTCTGATTGAACCCGAACACGATCCGGTCGCCCCGGTAAGGGACGAGCGTCACGGTGCGGGTCTGGCCCGGCTCGAAGCGGACGGCGGTACCGGCGGGGATGTCGAGGCGCATGCCGCGCACCTTCTCCCGGTCGAAGGAAAGCGCCGGATTGGTCTCGTAGAAATGATAGTGCGAGCCGACCTGCACCGGACGGTCGCCGGAATTGGCGACGTCGATGGTGACGGTCGGCTGGCCGGCGTTCAACTCGATCTCGCCCGCCGCCGGGAAGAGTTCGCCCGGGATCATCTCAGACCTCGACCACGCCCGCGACCAGCGCGAGGCCGATGAGCGCGCAGGCCGCGCCAGCCACCCGCACGATCTCGCGATGCCGCCGGCCGAGCACCAGCGCGCCCAAGATGCCAAGCGCGTGCAGCAGCGCCGTCGCCGCCGCAAAGCCGGCCATGTATTGGATGCCGCTCACCGCCGCCGGCACCTCGGTCCCGTGGGCGTGCCCGTGGAAGATCGCGAACAGCCCGATGATGAGGCCGCCGGTCCAGATCGGAAGATCGACCGCCAGCGCCACCAGGAGGCCGAGCGCCACCACCGAGGCAAGTATGCCCGGCTCGACAAAGGGCACCGGCACCTGCGCCATCCCGAGCGCCCCGCCGACCAGCATCACGCCGACGAAGGTCGCCGGCCATACCCATAGCGCGCGCCCGCCCTTCAAGGCGGCCCAGAGGCCGACCGCCACCATGACCGTGATGTGGTCGAGGCCGAGAAACGGGTGCATGAACCCGGCACCGAAGGAATTCGTCTCGCCTGCGCCGACGTGGGCATAGGCCGGAGCCGCCAGCACCATGAGGCCGGCGGCGAAAAGCGGCATGCGGAGGTATTTCATCACTCGCTCCAGTTCAGCGGATTGGTTCGTGGACGGTGACGAGCTTCGTCCCGTCCGGGAAAGTGGCTTCTACCTGTACGTCGTGGATCATCTCGGCGACGCCTTCCATCACCTGCTCGCGGCGCACCACCGTGGCGCCCGACGCCATCAGGTCGGCGACCGAGCGGCCGTCGCGGGCACCCTCGACCACGTAGTCGGAGATGAGGGCGATTGCTTCCGGATAGTTGAGCTTGACCCCGCGCTCGAGGCGCCGGCGCGCGACGATCGCGGCCATGGCGATGAGCAGCTTGTCCCTTTCGCGTGGCGTCAGGTTCATGAAATCTCCGTCAGCAATACCAGACCCGCGGCATCGCGGCGCCGCGGAGCGCCTCGACCAGCGGAATGAGACCGGTGCGGAGCGCCTGTCCGCCAGCCGCGATCATGCGCGCAACCAGGAGCCCGTTCCAGGCGCTCACCCCGCCCTCGACGGCGGTTTCCGCCAGCGCCTCGCGGGCACGCTCGAGCATCGCCTCCGCGCCGGGGGCGACGAGGACCAGCGTCGCGAAGGCAGCAGCGCCGGCGCCGGTGGCCCCGCCGGCCATCTGGGCCAGCGCATCGCCGTCGAGTCGCACGGTGTCGGCGAAGACCAGCTTGCCGCCGCGCCGGATACGCCATGAATCGGTGGCGAAGACCTGGCGCACGCGCTCGCCCATGGCGGCGCGGCCGAGCAACAGGCTTTCGATCGCAAGCAGCGAAGCTCCCGGCGCCACCTCCGCGGTGAGCCGCCGCGCCAGGCCGGAATTGTCGAAGAGAATGGTTTCCTGGGGGAGCCAGTCCAGCCGGCCGCCCGCTTCCACCGTCAGCGTGGTCTCGATCTCTGCGACTCCGGAGGTCCGCTTGTAGACCCGCTCGGCGGCCTGCGTGGTCGCGACGGCGCGCGCTCCTTCGCCCACCGAAACTTCGAAGGCGAGGCGATCGCCGCCGGTGACACCACCGGCGGTATTGAGGAGGACCGCCTCGATGGGATCGCCCGCGGCCATGCGCGGCAGCCGGATTTTCGCCGCTCCCTGCTGGTAGAGCACGTCAAGCCGCGTCCGCCCGAAAGCCTGGTCTCCGGCGCGAGGCTCCGCCCGCACGGCTATCCGGGCACGGCCGGAGACACGTTCGAGACGGGTCTGGACGGCGCGCGGCGCGCTCTGGATCGGCTGCAGGACGGTCACGGAAACGATCCTTTTCGACAACGCCGTCTCATGCAAGCCCGAAGCCATCTCTCCCACCGATACTTCGATGGATGGAACAATCACCATTGGCGCCGAATTTACAGGCAAATGCAAAGGGAAGCGGCAGTGCGACGATCCGGCTTTGCCAATCCGCGCGAAGGTGGGCTATGCAAATGCTGTCCCGCGGTCCCTGCGCCGGCCACATAAACTGAGGCTCGTTGAAATTGCGATTGCCCTCCGGCCTGGCTTTCCTTTGCCTTTTTCTGATCCCGGTTGCGGCGGCAGCAACGACCCCGGCCTACATCGTCATCGATGCCAATGGCGGCAGGATTCTCGCCCAGCACAATTCCGGCAAGCCCGCCTTCCCCGCATCGGTCACCAAGCTGATGACCGCATACGTGACCTTTGCCGCCCTTAGGACCGGGCGCATCAAGCTGACTTCGCCGGTAACCGAGTCAGCCAATGCGCAAGCGGAGCCGCCGTCGAAGATGGGCTTCCCGATCGGCACGGTGATGACCCTCGATAACGCCCTGAAGATGATGCTCGTTCACTCTGCCAACGACATCGCCGTTGCGGTCGGCGAGGCGGTCGGCGGCAGCGAGGCGCGCTTCGTCGGCGAGATGAACGCCGCCGCCCGGGCGCTCGGAATGACCGGTACTCATTTCGAAAACCCGAACGGGCTCCCGAACGACCAGCACTTCACCACGGCGCGCGATCTCGCCGTCCTCTCCCGCGCCTTGTGGCTGGATTTTCCCGAATACCGTCCGTATCTCGGCATCCCCGCCATCAAGGCCGGCCGCCGCATCCTCCGCTCGCAGAACATCCTCCTCGACCGCTACCGCGGCGCCAATGGCATGAAGACCGGCTTCACCTGTGCCGCCGGCTACAACATGGTCGCCAGCGCCACGCGCAACGGCCGTACGCTGATTGTCGTGGTGCTCGGCGCCGACTCGTCCAAGCAGCGGGCCGAGACCGCGGCCAAGCTTCTCAACGGCGGTTTTGCCGGCATCGGCGGATCGGTCGGCGACCTCGCCGGCTACCGCGGCGAAGGGTCGGGCGGCGCGCCTGCCAATTTGCACGACGCGGTCTGCAAGCGGCATTCGCCGACGGAGGAGGATGACGCCTCGCTCACCGGCACTTCGCTCGATCCGCCCTTCGCTGTCATGGCGCCGGTGGTGGTGACGACCGGTGGCGCCGACCCCGGTTCGTCGACGGTCGCGGCAGGGGTTGATCCGGCGCCGATCGTGGTCAACTCCCCGAGCACCTCGCCGAGCGCCGCCGAACTCAACCGCGCGAAGCGAGTGCCCCTCCCCCGGCCGCGCCCGCATCTTCCCGGGACCGGCGCCGCCGTAGACGGCCGAACCGTCAACTTCAGCCAACGCTTCGATCCCCAGGGCGCCGGCGGCAAGGCCCCGGCAGCCCTTGTCCAATAGCGTCGGCGCGGGCGAGCCCAGGGCCCGCAAGCCGCCGATACCGCTGACCCTCATCACCGGAGCCCTCGGCGCCGGCAAGACGACGCTCCTGAACCGGCTTATCAAAGACCAGCGTTTCGCGGGCACGGCGGTCATCGTCAACGAGCCCGGCGCGGTCGCGATCGACGGTGCAGTCACCGAGACGGCCGACGAGGGCATCGTTTCGCTCTCCGGCGGCTGCGTCTGCTGCACGGTGCGCGGCGAACTGGTCGATGCCCTGGAGCGCCTCCTCCGCGCCCTCGACAACGGCCGCATCGACAAGCTGAGCCGCGTGGTGATCGAGACCGCCGGGATCGCCGATCCGGGCCCGATCCTCTTTCTGGTTGCCCGCCATCCGTATCTCAGCCTGCGCTATCACACCGACGGCATCGTCACCGTCGTGGACGCCGCCGCCGGCCTGCCTGCGCTTGATGCGGACGAATCTCTGCTGAAACAGGTCGCGGCCGCGGACCGCATCGTTCTCACCAAACTCGATCGAATCGACGCTGAGGCAAAGGCGGAACCCCTCCGCGCCCGGCTCCGCCGCCTCAACCCGGGAGCACCGATCCTTGACGCCCGCGACGCCTCGCTCGCCGCGGCGCTGACCAACGCCTTCGATCCCCCAGCCGATGACGCGGGTATCCTCGGCTGGCTGGGCCTCGACGCCTTTGCTTCCGGTGATGCGGGCGCGGCCGACCCGACCGGCTTCTCGGCGTTCGCGATTGTCCGCGACGGTGCGATCCCGGGGACCGCGTTCTACGACTTCCTCGACCATCTGGCGCTCGATCCCGGTTCCCGCATCGTGCGCCTGAAGGGCATCCTGGCCGCCGCTGAAGATCCCGAGCGGCCGTTCCTCGTGCAGGGCGCCGGCGGCCTGCTCTCGCCACCGATACCGATCGACCATTGGCCGGACGGCGACCGGCGGAGCTGGCTCAGCGTCATCGCCAAGGATCTCGACCGCCCGGCGCTGGAACGTCTCGTCGATGGATTTCTCGGCGGCGGTCTCGATGCGCCCGACCGGGCGGCCCTCCTTGCCAACCCGCTGGCCATCCCCGGCTTCCGCGCGCGCTGAAAGAGGGAGGCCGTCCTTCGGGGCTCGCGCTTCGCGCGAGCACCTCTGGATGGCGAGGGACGCTCGCCCGTCGCACGAGGGCGCAGGATTCAGTGAGGATCGCCGGTTAAGGCAATTCGCTTCGGCCTCGCCTCCGATACAACAAACCCGCCATCCTGAGGTTGCTCGATCGCTTTGCGATCGAGCCTCGAAGGACGCACCGATATTCCGCTACCCCCGCGCGATCAAAAAACGATGCACGCCGTCCACCAGTTCGGACGCGAGCAGGATGTGCCCCGCCTCGGTGCAGAAATGGGGAAGGTCGATCGCGGCCATCGGGTCGGTCGTCTCGACCAGCAGTCGCCGGCCGGGCGCCATTCCCAGGAGGGCTTTCCGCGCCTTCAGCACCGGCAGCGGACAGGCGAGCCCGCGCGCGTCGAGCACGGCGTCATGGCTCCAGTCAATCCCGGTCAACGGCTACTCCGCTTCCATCAAAAAGCCCGGGCTGTGCTAGATTCACACCCGGGATGCACGTCCTCGATCATATCAGAGACGACCTCGCCTATGTCCGCGGGATCTATCGCATCCTGCGCCTGGTCACGCCGATGGCGCGGAGGAAGGAGCGTACCTTCCCGGTGGTGGCCGAGGAGCTTGCCCTCCGCTTCGGGGATCGGGTGGCGCTTTTCTCGGACAGCGAGAGCCTCACCTATCGCCAGTTCAATGCCCGCGCCAACCAATACGCGCGCTGGGCCCTCGGCAATGGCATCGGCAAGGGCGACGTCGTCTGCCTGCTGATGCCGAACCGGCCGGAATTTCCTGCCGTTTGGTTGGGGATCGGCCGGGCCGGCGGCATCACCGCCCTCCTCAACACGCACCTCGCCGGCGCGGCGCTCGCCCACTGCATCGACCTCGTCGCCCCGCGCCACATCATCGTTGCAGACGAACTCGCCGAGGCTTTCGCCAGCGCTCTCCCCCACGTGGAGAAACCGCTCACCGTATGGCGGCATGGCGGCGCGCGGGATGGCGACGATCGCATCGACTCCCTGGTCGGGGAGCTCGACGACGGGCCGATCCCGCCGGACGAGCGACCTCGCCTCAGCCACGAGGATCGCTGCCTCTATATCTACACCAGCGGCACTACGGGACTGCCCAAGGCGGCCAACATCAACCACTACCGGGTGCTTGCCGCCATGCTTGCCTTCTCGGCCGCGACCGAGGCGAAGGCCGGCGACCGCATGTACGATTGCCTGCCCCTCTATCACACCGTCGGCGGCGTCTGCGCCATCGGCGCCTGCCTGATGGTCGGCGGCTCGGTCTTTATTCGTGACCGGTTTTCCGCCCGCCAGTTCTGGGACGACGTCGTCGATCGCGAGTGCACGCTGTTCCAGTACATCGGTGAACTCTGCCGCTACCTGGTCAACGCGCCACCTCATCCAAAGGAGAAGCAGCACCGCATACGCCTCTGTTGCGGCAATGGTTTGCGTCCCGATGTGTGGCCTGCCTTCCGGGCCCGCTTCGGCGTCCCGGCGATTCGCGAGTTCTATGCCGCCACCGAGGGCAATGCCGTCATGTTCAATTTCGACAACACGCCCGGCGCGGTCGGGCGGGTGCCGCGCTGGGCCCGCCGCATCTTCCCGATCACCAATGTCCGCTACGATCTCGCGCGCGAGATACCGCTCCGCGGCCTCGACGGCACTTGCATCGAATGCCAGCCCGACGAGGTTGGCGAGGTCGTAGCCGAAATTGCGTTCGACCCGCTGCGCCCCGGCCAGCGGTTCGACGGCTACGCCGACAAGGGCGAGACCGAGAAAAAGATCCTCCACGACGTCTTCCGCAAGGGCGATCGGTGGTTCCGAACCGGAGATCTCATGCGCCGCGACCGCCGCGGCCGCTACTATTTCGCGGACCGCATCGGCGACACCTTCCGCTGGAAGGGTGAAAACGTGTCGACCTCGGAGGTCGCCGAGGCCATCACCGGCCTGACGGGCGTGCTGGAGGCCAACGTTTACGGCGTCGCCGTGGCCGGAAGTGAAGGCCGCGCCGGCATGGCTGCGGTCGCGGTTGGCGCGGGCTTCGACCTTGCCGCGCTGCACCGCCACATCCGCGCCTGCCTCCCGCCCTATGCACGGCCCCTGTTTCTCCGCTTGCAGCCATCGATCGACTCAACCTCGACGTTCAAGCAGCGCAAGGTCGGCCTTGTCCGCGAGGGCTTCGATCCCGAGCGGATCGCCGACCGGCTGTATTTCGACGACCCGGCCGCCGGGGCCTTTGTCCGCCTCGATGCCGCGCTATATGCGCGGATAAGCTCCGGCGAAATAAGACTTTGATAAGTTTCTGATCGTTAGAAGTTAACCTTCATTCGCTTGTTAACTATTCGTTAACTGTACATTCAAGCCTCAAATACTATTGATAATCCAGCGGTTCAATCCGGTTGCTTCAAATGAAGCCCCGGATCGTTACCTTTCGGAAAGCACGCGTCGGAGAGACCAGATTTGCGCAGCACCATCAGCGATACCGCGGAGCGTTCCATGACGGGTCGCGTGAGCGACCTTGCCCGGCCGTGGACCACCGCCGTGCGCACGATGCTTACCGGCAAGGACGACCGCGCGATTTCGCAGCGCATTGCGCTGGTCGCCTTCGGCGTGCGCATTTTCAGCGCCGTCATCGCCTATGTCAGTCAGGTCCTGCTCGCCCGCTGGATGGGTGACTTCGAGTACGGCATCTTCGTCGTCGTCTGGGTCGGCGCCGTCATTCTCGGCGGCCTCGCCTGCCTCGGCATCCAGACCGCTGTCGTCCGTTTCATTCCCGAGTACAAGCAGCGCGACGAGGTGGCGCTGCTCCGCGGCGTACTTGTCGGCAGCCGCATCCAGGGTTTTGTCGCCGCCACCTTCTTTGCCCTGATGGGCGGGCTGGGCCTCTACCTCTTCCGCGACAACCTTTCCAGCTATTACCTGGTGCCGCTCTTCCTCGGCGCGATCACCCTGCCCATGCTGGCGGTCGCCGAAATCCACGAAGGCGTCGCCCGCGGCTTCAGCTGGGCCGACCTTGGCCTCTGGCCGACCTATATCGTGCGCCCCGTCCTCATCATCCTGTTCATGTGGCTGGGCGTCAGGCTTGGCTGGGCCCCGAACGCCGTGACCGCCATGGGCGCCACCATCGTCGCCACCTACCTGACCACCATCGGCCAGCTCATCGCGCTCGACCGGCGCATCCGCGCCGTCGTGCCGGCCGGGCCGCGCCGCTACCGCCCGATGATGTGGCTTGGCATCGCCCTTCCGATCTTTATCGTCGAGGGCTTCTTCAACCTGCTCACTAACATCGACATCATCATCGTCGGCTACCTGCAGGAGCCCGATCAGGTGGCCATCTACTTCGCCACCGTGAAGACGTTGGCGCTGGTGCACTTCATCTCGTTCGCGGTACGCGCCGGCAGCGCCCAGCGCTTCTCGCAGTACTACACCGCCGGCGACCACGTGCGTCTGCAGGCCTTCACCCGCGACACGCTCCACTGGACGTTCTGGCCCTCGCTGGCGATGGTGGCCGTACTCCTTCTCGTCGGCAAGCCGCTCCTCGTCCTCTTCGGCCAGTCCTTCGCCAGCGGCTACATCCTGCTCTTCGTCCTCTCCATCGGCCTCCTCTTCCGCGCCGCGATCGGCCCGGCGGAGAGCCTGCTTATCATGGCCGGGCAACAGGGGATCTGCGCCGCCGTCTACACCGCGACCTTCGTCTTCAATGTCGTGCTCAACTTCACGCTGATCCCGCGCTACGGACTGATGGGCGCTGCGATCGCCACCTCGAGTGCGCTCGTGCTTGAATCGATCGCGCTCTACTACATCACCGCAACGCGCCTCGGCATCCGCTGTTCGATCCTCGACGTCCTGAGGCCGGCGAAGCGGACGGTCGAGGCCGGCTGACGTGGCCGAACTCGGCCTCGGTATTGCCGAACCGGCACGCGCCTCCCGGCGGGTCGCGCCGAACATTGCGAGCACCGGGGCGCGAGTCGCCCTTCTCGGTATAGGAGAGGCAACTGCCATCGCCGGTGAGTGGGCCGACCTCTCCGCCCGTGCGGCCGAGGACAACCACTTCTTCAATCCCGATTTTGCCCTCCCCGCTGCAACCCACCTCCGCAGCGGCGTCCGGCTCGCGGTGGTGCGCAATGCCGATGGCCGCCTGATCGCCGCGGCGCCCGTGACCGCCGACCGGCTCGGCCGCATCGCTCCGGCGGCGCGCGTCTGGAGCCACGAATACGGCCCCCTCGGCGTGCCCCTGATCGACGCGGCCGACCCCGAAGAGGCGATCGCGGCGTTCATCGAACGCGTCACGCCGCCGGGCGGCAGCCTGATACTGCCGGACCTGCCGCTGGAAGGCGCGGTTGCCGCGGCATTCCAGCGCCTGGCCGTCCGCGCCGAACGCACGGTGGATGTGGTCAGCCCCTACCGGCGCGCGCTCCTTCGCGCCGGCGCCGGCGATTCTCGCCTGCGGCTCCCTGCCCGCCGCCGCAAGGAATTCGGCCGCCAGTTGCGCCGCCTCGCCGATCTCGGTGACGTTGTTGTCGAATCGGCGTCCGAGACCGGCAAGGTGCGGGCGCGCTTCGAGGAATTCCTCGTCCTCGAGGCCGCCGGCTGGAAGGGCCGCAATCGTTCGGCCCTCGTCTCCTCGGAAGCGACCCTCGCCTTTGCCCGCGCCATGGTCCGCGCTTCTGCCGAGGACGGCCGCGCACGCATCGATTCCATCCGCCTCAACCGGCGTCCCATCGCCATGCTGGTGAGCTTCGTTTCCGGCGCCACGGCGTGGACCTGGAAGATCGCCTATGCGGAGGATTTCGCTCGCTTCTCGCCCGGCGCCCAGGTCATGCTGGAAGCGCCGTCGCACCTGTTCGCCGACGGGCGGATCGAGCGCATCGATTCGCTCGCCTCTGCCGACCACCCGATGGTCGATCGCCTGTGGCCCGATCGCCTTGCCATCGGCACGCTGGTCATCGGCCCGAAGCCCGGCAGCCTCCGCGCCACCGCCCTCCACGCCCTCGGCCTCGCCTCGCTGCGCGCCGAAACCCGGGGGCGGGAACTCGCCCGTCATCTGCGCGCGCGCCTGTGGGCGCGCCGCCCCGACAAGGAGTAGGACGCATGAGCCTCATCGATATCGATCGCGGCGCCGCGGGGACCTTTCCGGGCGAGCCCTTCCGCATCCGCCATCACCTCGCCGGCCACCCGCTCCTGTCGCTCGACGCGCTCGCCAACCTCGCGACCCGCCTCGACCGCGACCGGCTGGAATACAATTCCGGCAAGCTGCAGCCCAACCAGAAACCCGACGAGGTCCCCGGCATCGACCTCGCCCCCGCCGACGTCATCCGCCAGATCGAAACCGCCGGCGCCTGGATGGTGCTGAAGAACGTCGAGACCGTGCCGGAATATGCCGCGCTCATCCGCTCGGCGCTCGCCGATGCCGCCGCTGCGCTCGGCGCCGGCGATCCGGGCAAGGCCGGCATGACCGACTTCCAAGGCTTCATCTTCGTCTCCTCGGCCAACGGCGTCACGCCCTTCCACATCGACTACGAGGAGAACTTCTTCGTCCACCTGCACGGCGAGAAGTTCATGCACGTCTTCGACAACCGCGACCGCAGCCTCGTCTCCGAAGAGGACCTGGAGACCTTTCCGGGCAAGCACCGCAACCACGAATACCGCGAGGATTTCGAGCGGAAGGCGACGGTCAACCGCTTCGAGCCCGGCGAAGGCGTGTTCCTGCCCTACACCTGGCCGCACTGGGTGCGCACCGGCCCCGAGTGGACGATTTCCATGGCGATCACCTGGAAGTCGCCGCGGGACCTGCGCATGAACCAGCTCTATTTCGCCAACGCCGTCCTGCGAAAGATGGGCCTGCCCCAGCCTGCCCCCGGTCGCCGTCCGAGGCTCGACGCCATGAAGATCGCCGCCTTCAGCGCGGCACAGGCGGTCGTCCGCCCGCTCCGCCGCAGCGAAGGCATGCGCCGCAGGCTCCGCGCCCTCTTCTTCGGCAAGAAGGCCAATTACTACTACGGCGCAGGCAAGGCCTAGACTCGTCGATAAGATTTAATCGTACTATGCTGTCCCTCAAAGAAAGGAGGGGCGGACGGGATTTCGCAGCCGACCTCGATCTTTAGGCCTTCCGCCACCTTCAGCCCTCCCGCGCCGCTCGCTCCCGCAGTTCGCGGCGGATGACCTTGCCGGTAGTCGTCATCGGCAGCGATTTCACGAACGCGATCTCGCGCGGGTACTCCGCCGCCGACAGGCGCGCGCGCACGAACAGACGCAGTTCGGCGGCGAGCCGGTCCGTCGCTTCAATTCCGGGTTTGAGCACGACATAGGCCTTGACGATTTCCGTGCGTAGCCGATCCGGCTTGCCGACGGCGGCGGCGAGCGCGACGGCCGGATGGGCAAGCAGGCAGTCCTCGACCTCCGCCGGCCCGATGCGGTAGCCGGCCGAGGTGATGATGTCGTCGTTCCGGCCGACGAAGCGCACATAGCCGTCGCTGTCGCGGACGGCGAGATCGCCGGTAAGCATCCAGTCGCCTAGGAATTTCTCCGCCGTCGCCCCCGGGTCGTTCCAGTAGCCGAGGAAGAGGGTCGGGTCGGGCCGGCGGATCGCGATCTGCCCGGGCGTTTCCGGGGCCGCCTCCCTGCCGTCGTCGTCGATCACCGCGACATGATGGCCGGGGATCGGCTTGCCGATGGCGCCGGCCCGGCTGACGCCGAGCGCGGCCGACGAGCCGAGCACGTAATTGCCCTCGGTCTGCCCGTAGAACTCGTTGACCGGAAGACCGAGCCCGCCCTCGGCCCATTCAAAGGTCTCGCGGCCGAGACTCTCCCCTGCCGAGCCGATGCTGGCGAGGTGCAGCGAATGGCGCTCCCGCGGCCGCTCGACGCCCCGCATCATCTTCAACGCCGTCGGCGGCAGGAAGGCACGCGTCACGCCCGCCCCGGCCATCAGCGCCAGCGCCGCCTCCGGGTCGAAAGGCCGAAACGGCCCGAACACCACGGGCACGCCGTGATAGAGGCTCGGCAGCAGAAGATTGAGCAGTCCGCCCGCCCATGCCCAGTCGGACGGCGTCCAGGCGCGGTCCCCGGCAGCGGGAAACCCTGCGTGGGTGAAGACAAATCCGGGAAGGTGGCCGAGCAGAACGCGATGGCCGTGCAGCGCCCCCTTCGGCGGACCGGTCGTGCCCGAGGTGAAGATCATCAGCGCGGGATCGTCTGGCCCGGTGTCCTCGGCGGTGAAGGATCCGTTCTCCTGCGCGACGGCTGCGCCCATATCCTCGGCACCGCCGGCGCCATCGACCGAGAGGACCGTTTCGAGGTCCGGCAAGGCTTCGCGGATGCCGGCGATCCTGGCGGCGCCGTCGGCGTTGGTGAGGATCGCCCTCGCCCCCGCCGTCGCCAGCCGGTAGCGGAGGGCATCGCTGCCGAACAGCGCTGCAAGCGGTACCGCGATGGCCCCGAGCTTGTAGGCGGCGAAGTGCCCGGCCACGGTGTCGACGGATTGCGGCAGGAGGATCGCCACCCGGTCGCCACGCGCCACGCCGCGGCGACGAAGCGCCTGCGCCAGCCGGTCCGAACGGTCCTTCAGGGCGGCGAAGGTGGTCGCGACCGCCTCGCCACGCTCGCCGATACGGATCAGGGCGGCCCGACCGGGATCGCGGATCGCCCACTGGTCGCAGCAGGCAAGAGCTATGTTGAACCGCGCCGGTATCGACCAGCGGAAGGAGGCGACTAGCCGCTCGTAGGCGCCCGCCTCGCCGCTCATCTATCGGGCGCTCGCCGCCGGCCCGCCGGGCTTATCGGTTGCCGGCGCGGCGAGGACCATTGCCCAGTAGTCGCGGAACTTGCTCGACGGCGAATAGGCGACGGCGATTCCCATTTGGGTTACGCCCTTCCTCAGCATGTTGTCGCGGTGATGCGGCGATTGCCGCCAGCCGGAGAAGGCTTCGTTTATGTTGTGATAGCCCATGCCGATATTCTCGGCTGCGGTGAGGGCATCGTAGCCGCCCGCCGCCAGCCGGGCAGAGAAGCTGCCCTCGCCGGGCAGCACGTGCTCGAGCTTGTCCGCCGCCGCCATGGCGCGGGCGTGGCTCGCCGCGATCGCCGTCAGCTTGGGATCGAGGGTAAGTGCCGGGAGTCCCTTGCCTTGCCGGAAGGCATTGACGAGGAGGAGAGCGGTCGCCGGATCGACCGTCGCCGGCCGGTCCACGGCCGGATGCGGGACCAGCATCCGCGTCGGATCGACGCCCGTGCAGGCAGAGAGCACGAGCGCCGTGCCGAGGGCGAGGAAGAGTGTCTTGCGCATGATGACCGGATTCGCGAGGAGGATTGCCCGGTTCTAGCCCGTCTTATTCATGATGGCCCGTCTGAGGGGATGGCGGATGTAGTCTAAGCAATTGATATGGCGTAGGATTCGGTTGTTGAAGCCAACCCTGTCCGCCCCATCGAGCCGGCCACACCCGCCATGACCGACGATAC
>JBBQGL010000117.1:0-13408 GCA_038323025.1 Hyphomicrobiales bacterium | reverse complement strand
GAAGAAGGTGGTCTCGGCCGTCGGCTACAAGCTGATCAACGGCATCTCCGAGGTTCCCATTCCGCGCAACACCGGCGATTTCCGCATCATGAGCCGCCGGGTTGTCGAGGAGCTTCGCAGCCTCAAGGAATCGCACGGCTTCCTGCGCGGCCTGGTCTCGCTCGTCGGTTTCCGCCAGAGCCAGATCCTCTACGAGCGCGATGCGCGGGCAAGCGGCCAGGGCAACTACAATCGGCTGTTCGGTTCGCTGAAGATCGGCTTCAACGGCATCTTCGGATTCTCCACCGTCCCCCTGCAGGTGATGATGTGGACCGGGTTCTGCATCGCTGCCCTCAGCGCGGTGGCGATCGTTGTCGTGATCATCCTGAAAATCATCCTCGGGGACGCCTACCCGATCGGCATTCCGACCATCACGGTGCTGGTTCTCTTCATCGGCGGGGTGCAACTGGCAGCGGTGGGTGTCCTCGGCGAATACATCGGGCGGATCTACGAGGAAGTGCGCGACCGGCCGCTGTTCATCGTTGATCGCGCGACCAATGTCAGCGTGCGCAATCCGCGCGGACCAGGGCTGGGGCGGCGGAAGGGCGACGCCCCTTTCAGGTTGCGGCCGTGAAGCAGGCGATGGCGCAGGCGACGGGAGAAGCCACTCGATCGGGTGGCCTGCGCTTCGTGGCCATGGCGGCAACCATGACCCGGTCGAATGGCGCGCGAGGACCGCATGGCGGCTGACGAGGACGCCGGCCGCTCGCTGCCCCTCGTGTCGGTCGCGCGCTTCCCGGCGACGCCGTCGTTGATGCATGAGTTCTGGCGCCTGGTCCGCTTCGGATTCGTAGGAATTGTATCCACGGCGGCATACGCCGGATTGTCGTGGTTCCTGGTTTGGTCGGGCACGACAACCATCATGGTGGCGACGGTCATCGCCTATGCCGTGGCCGCAACCATTTCGTACCTCGGAAGCGTGTACATCACCTTCGCCGTCGAGCCCGATCACGCCACCCTGGCGTCGCGGTTCCTCGTCGTCCTGGTCGTCAATTTCCTTCTCGCGCTCGCCATCACGTGGCTGATCACCCATGTCTTCCTTGCCCCGCACTATGTTGCGATAGTGGCGGTGGTTGTGGTGATCCCCGTGGTCAGTTACCTGTCGCAGCGGCTGTGGGTGTTCTCCCCGCACCTCGCGCCGCCATCGACCGCCGCACGAAATCCTGACCGATGAGTCCCGTCTCCCCCTTGCCGTTTCGACGCGCGCTGGTGACCGGCGCCGCCGGCTTCATCGGCAGTACCCTGGTCGATCGGCTGCTTGCCGCCGGCGCCGAAGTCGTCGGCTACGACAATTTCTCCACCGGCTCGCGGCGCTTTCTCGAGGGCGCGGGGCGGGCGTCCGGCTTCAGCCTGGTCGAGGGCGATGTCCTTGACATTGATCGTCTGACCGGCGCCGCCAGCGGCGCCGAAATCGTCTTTCATCTTGCCGCCAATGCGGACGTGCGCTCGGGCCTCGACCATCCGCGCAAGGACCTCGAGCAGAACACCATCGCCACGTTCAACGTTCTCGAGGCGATGCGGGGCAACCAGGTCAAGCGGATCGTGTTCTCGTCGACCGGATCGGTCTACGGCGAGGCTGCGGTCATCCCGACGCCCGAAGACGCGCCGTTCCCGGTGCAGACTTCGCTCTACGGCGCTTCGAAGCTCGCCGGCGAGGGTCTCATCCATGCCTATTGCGAAGGTTTTGGCATGAAGGCCTGGATCTTCCGCTTCGTCTCGATCCTCGGCGAGCGCTACACCCACGGCCACGTCTTCGATTTCTACAAGAAGCTGCTCGCGGATCCCGCCCGGCTCGAGGTCCTCGGCAACGGCCGCCAGCGGAAGTCGTATCTCTATGTGCAGGATTGCGTCGACGCGATTCTGCATGCGCTCGGCAATGCCCAAGGCAAGGTGAACGTCTTCAATCTCGGCGCCAACGAGTACTGCGAAGTGATGGATTCGGTCGGCTGGATCACCGCTTATCTCAAGCTCGGCCCGCGCCTCGAATTCACCGGCGGCGATCGCGGCTGGGTGGGCGACAATCCTTTCATCTTCCTCGACACCGCCCGCATCCGCGCCCTCGGCTGGCAGCCGAAACTGACCATCCGGCAAGCGGTGGAGCGGACGATCGCCTGGCTCACGCAGAATCGCTGGGTCTTCGAGGCGAGGAGCTGACCGCCGATGAAAGTCGGCGTGTTCGGCCTTTGGCATCTCGGCTCGGTGATTGCGGCCTGCCTCGCCGAGGCGGGCCACGACGTGGTCGCCGTCGATCCCGATGCGGGCGTTGTCGCGGCGCTTCGCGACGGGCGGCCGCCGATCGCGGAGCCCGGTCTCGAAGACCTTGTCCGCAAGAACATCGCGGCGGGGCGACTGCGCTTCGAGAACGATGCGGCCTCCGCCTTCTCCGACGTCGAAGTCGTGTGGGTTACGTTCGACA
Organism: Hyphomicrobiales bacterium; assembly: GCA_038323025.1. Taxonomy (GTDB): domain Bacteria; phylum Pseudomonadota; class Alphaproteobacteria; order Rhizobiales; family Kaistiaceae; genus JAFKKF01. The sequence continues at coordinate 10,953 of JBBQGL010000117.1, read as the reverse complement.
CGCCCGTTGATGACAACGATGTGGCCGACGTCGCGGCGGTCACGGAACCGGTCCTGGCGATGCTGCCCCGATTGCCGCGCGGCTGCCTCGTCCTCGTTTCGTCGCAACTGCCCGTCGGCACTACCCGGCGGCTGGCCGGATCGAAGGAGGCCGACGGGCGCGGATTGAGCTTCGCCTGCAGCCCGGAGAACCTTCGCCTCGGCAAGGCGATCGAGGTCTTCATGCACCCGGAAAGGATCGTCGTCGGGCTTGAGGTCGATGCCGACTGCGCGAAGGTCACCAAACTGCTCGCGCCCATCAGCGACAGGATACTCTGGGTGGGTCTCGAGGCGGCCGAGATGATCAAGCACGCGATCAATGCCTTCCTCGCCGTATCGATCACGTTCATGAACGAAATCGCCTCGATTGCCGAGACGGTCGGCGCCGACGCCAAGGAAGTGGAGGCGGGGCTGAAGAGCGAAGGCCGCATCGGCCCGAAAGCCTACCTGTCACCGGGCGGCGCATTCGCCGGCGGGACATTGGCCCGCGACGTCACGACGCTGGCGGGCATCGCGAAGATGCAGGGGCTTCCGACGCGCCTGATTCCGGCGATCCTCGACAGCAATCGCGAGCATGGCGGCTGGGCCCTGCGCAAGATCCGGGAGATGCTCGGCCCCCTTTCCGGAAAGCGCATTGCCGTCCTCGGCTTGACCTACAAGGCAGGTACCAGCACGCTCCGCCGGTCGAGCTCCGTCGAACTGGTCGCGGCGCTCGCCAAAGCGGGGGCCGCCGTCGTGGCATTCGATCCGGCGATTTCGGAACTGCCTGCTGGGCTTGGTGGCGCGGTCGCGCTTGCCGGTTCGGCGATGGCGGCGGCAGCCGGCGCCGACGTGCTGGTGCTCTCAACCGAATGGCCGGAGTTCCGCCAGCTCGATTGGGGAGCGGTCCTGAAGACAATGGCGCACCGGCGCATCGTCGATGCCAACCGGTTCCTCGCCCCCATCCTGAAAGGCCTGCCCGACGTCGTATATGCGGCGGTCGGCCTCCCTCTCGCACCGCGGACGTCATAAGTGCTGTCGGATGGTCCTCCGGTGCTCGCGGGTCGCGCGGCAATCGTTACTGGCGGCAGCCGCGGGCTGGGCCTGGCGGTGGCCGAGCGGTTCGTCGACGCCGGCGCCTCGGTTATGATCTGCGCCCGCGACCGGGCCGCGACCGAGGCGGCCGCGGCCGGTCTCCTCGCCCGCGCCACCGGGGGGCAGCGCATCCTCTGGCAGGTGGCGGATGTCACCGACGAGGGCGCGGTGAAGGAGATGGTGGCGCGCGCGGTCACCGGGTTCGGTACCGTCCATGCGCTCGTCAACAATGCCGGCGTCTACGGGCCGTTCGGCACGATCGACGAGGCCGACTGGGCGGAGTGGGCGAGGGCGCTGGCGATAAACGTGGTCGGGTCGGTTTTGCCCATGCGCGCCATTCTTCCGCACATGCGGGCGCGCGGCTACGGCAAGATCATCCAGCTTTCCGGCGGCGGGGCGACCAATCCGCTTCCGCGCATCAGCGCCTATGCCGCGTCCAAGGCCGCGATCGTGCGCCTGGCCGAGACCGTGGCGGAGGAGTGCAAGGGGCAGGGCATCGACGTCAATTCGGTTGCTCCCGGGGCCTTGAACACGCGCCTCCTCGACGAGGTGCTTGCCGCCGGTGCGGGGCGGGTCGGCGCAGCCTTCTTCGCCCGCGCCCTACGACAGAAGGAGGAGGGCGGGGCGCCGCTCTCGCTCGGCGCCGACCTCATCGTGTTTCTCGCCTCCGCCGCCAGCGACGGCATCACCGGCCGCCTGATCAGCGCCGTCTGGGACAACTGGCAGGATTGGCCCCAACACCTCGGGGAGCTGGAGAAGAGCGACGCGTACACGCTCCGCCGCATCGCCGGCCGCGATCGCGGCATGCCCTGGGGCGACAAGTGACCAACGCTCCGCTTCGCGTCGCGATCGTCGGCTGCGGCCTGATCGGGCAGAAGCGCGCCCGCGCTCTGCCGGGCGCGCGCCTCGTCGCCTGCGCAGACGTCGTGCCCGAGCGGGCCAGCGCGCTCGCCGCATCCGCGGAGGGTTGCCTCGCCTACCCCGGTTGGCGGGAAATGCTCGCAAGCGCCAAGTGCGATCTTGTCATCGTTGCGACCCTGCACGACTCGCTGGCCGAGATCGCAACCGCTGCCGCTTCCGCCGGGCGCCATGTGCTGGTCGAGAAACCCGCCGGCAGGCGCGCGGCCGAACTTGAACCGGTGGTCAGGGCCGCGGGCAAGGCCGGCGTGCTGGTTCGGGTCGGCTTCAACCATCGCTACCATCGCGCCCTCCGCAAGGCGCGCGCGCTGGTCGACGAAGGGGCGCTGGGCGAGCTCATGTTCATTCGCGGGCGCTATGGCCATGGCGGCCGCCTCGGCTATGAGCGCGAGTGGCGGGCCAACGCGAAAATATCCGGCGGCGGCGAACTCATCGACCAAGGGCCGCATCTCATCGATCTCGCCCGCTGGTTCCTCGGCGATTTCACGTCGGTCGAGGGCCGGGCGCTGACCGCCTACTGGAAAATGGCCGTGGACGACAACGCGTTCATGCTACTCGCCACCGCCGACAACCGGCAGGCGTTCCTGCATGTCAGCTCGACCGAGTGGAAGAACATGTTCTCGCTGGAAATCTACGGCAGACAGGGCAAGATCGACATCGCCGGCCTTGGCGGCAGCTACGGCGTCGAGCGGCTCGCCTTCTATCGCATGCTGCCGGAAATGGGCCCGCCCGAAACCACGATCTGGGAATACCCAATGGCGGACGATTCGTGGGCCGTCGAGTTCGCCGAGTTCGCGGAGGACATCGCCCTGAAGCGCCAGCCTCGTCCCGGCCTCGCCGATGCGATTGCCGTCCTCGACGTCATCGAAAAGATCTACGCGGGTTCCGGCCAATGATCATCGTTCGCAGCCCGCTCCGCATAACCCTCGGCGGCGGCGGCACCGATCTCGCCTCGTACTATCGCGAGCACGAGGGGTTCCTCATCGCCGCGGCGATCGACAAATACGTCTACGTCACCGTCATCAAGCCGTTCACCCCCGGCATCTACCTGAAGTATTCGGAGATCGAGCACGTCGAGACCGTCGACGCGGTTCGCCATCGCATCATCCGCGAGGCGCTGCGCCAGTTCGATTTCGGCAAGCCGCAGATCGAGATCACCACCCTTGCCGACATCCCCGCCGGCACCGGCCTCGGTTCCTCGGGCAGCTTCACCACTGCGCTCCTCCGCGCGCTCCATGCTCACGGTCGCACGCTGGTTCACCCGCGCGAACTGGCCGAGCAGGCCTGCCATATCGAGATCGACCTGCTGGGCGAGCCCATCGGCAAGCAGGACCAGTACATCGCCACCTTCGGCGGCCTGACCAGCTTCACCTTCCGGAAAGACGGCTCGGTCGACGCGGCGCCGCTCGCGGTCAATGAGGAGACCCGCTTCGCGCTCGAGGACAGCCTGCTCCTCTTCTTCACTGGCTTCTCACGCTCGGCCTCGAGCATCCTGAAGGACCAGGATACGCGGAGCCGGTCGCATGACCAAGCGATGGTCGACAGCCTTCACTACGTCAAGGACCTGGGCAAGCGCTCGCAGGCCGCCCTCGAGAAGGGCGACATCGGCGGGTTCGGCCGCCTCATGCACGAGCACTGGCTGAGCAAGCGCAAACGCTCCGGCGGCATGTCCAATCCGCAGATCGACCATTGGTACGATGTCGGGATGAACAACGGTGCCGTTGGCGGCAAGCTCATCGGCGCCGGCGGTGGCGGCTTCCTGATGTTCTGTGTCGAGGACAAGACCCGGCTTCGCCATGCCATGCGCGAGGAGGGCCTGGTCGAGGTCCGTTTCCGCTTCGACAACGATGGCACGCGCGTCCTTGCCGACTAGCGGCCGGCAGCCGGACGCCGGCATTGCGGGCGTCCCCGTCGCGATCCTCGCCGGAGGCCTCGCCACGCGCCTCGGCGCCGTCAGCAAGGTCACGCCGAAGGCGCTGATGCCGGTCGCCGGCAAGCCTTTCATCGAGCACCAGCTGGCGCTTCTCCGCCGCGACGGCGTGCAGAACGTCGTGATCTGCGCCGGCCATCTCGGCACAGTCATCCGCGATCACCTCGGCGATGGCGCGCGCTTCGGCCTTGCCATTGCCTACAGTTTCGACGGCGAAAAGCTGCTCGGAACCGGCGGCGCGCTCCGCCGCGCCCTGCCGCTCCTCGGCGGCACGTTCTTCGTCCTTTACGGCGACAGCTACCTCGACATCGACCTTGCCAGGGTGCTTGCGGCCTTCCGGGCGAGCGGCAAGCCGGGCCTGATGACCGTCTTCGCCAATGCCGGGCGCTGGGACACGAGCAACGTCCTCTTCGACGGGGGCCGCGTCCTGCGCTATGACAAGCGCAATCCGTCGCCGGACATGCGCTTCATCGACTATGGGCTGGGCATCCTCACCGCTCCGGTGCTCGCCGCCCACCGGCCCGACGAGGTCTTCGATCTCGCCGATGTCTATGCCGGCCTCTCGGCTGCGGGCGAGCTCGCCGGATATGAAGCGGAGCGGCGGTTCTATGAGATCGGGACGCCGGCGGGCCTCGCCGAGGCCGATGCGTTCCTGAAAGGGGAAGCCATGACCGTCAGCGACCACACCCGCACCTATTTCGACGAGGTCGAAAAAGTCGCGCGCGGCATCGATCGCGAGGCCGTCGACCGCATGGTCGAGGTTCTCGTCGATGCCCGCGGAAAGCACGGGCGCCTGTTCATCCTCGGCGTTGGCGGCGGCGCCGGCAACGCCGGTCATGCGGTCAACGATTTCCGCAAGATCTGCGGCTTCGAGGCCTATGCCCCGACCGACAACGTTTCCGAGCTGACCGCGCGCGTGAACGACGACGGCTGGAACACGGTCTTCGCCAACTGGCTGCGCGGCAGCCGTATCGGCCCGGCCGATGTCGTGCTCGTCTTCTCGGTCGGCGGCGGCAACGCCGAGAAGAACATCTCGGCGAATATCGTCGAGGCGCTGAAGCTGGCGAAGTCCGTCGGTGCGCGCGTCATCGGCGTGGTCGGCCGCGACGGCGGCTACACGGCGAAGGTCGCGGACGCCTGTGTCGTCGTGCCGACGGTCAATCCCGCCAACGTGACGCCGCACACCGAGGCCTTCCAGGCGGTGGTCTGGCACGGGCTGGTCAGCCACCCCCGCCTGCTCGTCAATGAAATGAAGTGGGAATCGGTGCGGTGAGCCGCCCCGCCGTCTTCCTCGACCGGGACGGCGTCCGGGTCGTGTAGATCTTCTATCCCCGCACCGGCGAGACGGACGCGCCGCGCGGCCCTGAAGACGTGCGGCTACTCCCCGGAGCCGCCGCGGCGGCGCGCCGGCTCCGCGAAGCCGGGTACCCGCTGGTGGTGATCTCGAACCAGCCCGCCTACGCCAAGGGCAAGACGAGCCTTCGCAACCTCTGGCTGGCCCATGCGCGCTTCGTCGATCTGCTCGCCGCCGAGGGCGTCACCCTCGACGAGGCCTATTATGCCTATGGCCATCCCGAGGGCGTGGTGCCGCATTTCACCGGTCCCTCGCTCGACCGGAAACCGGCGCCGCAGAACCTCTTCATCGCCGCCGCGCGTTTCGACCTCGACCTGGCCCGCTCGTGGATGGTGGGCGACCGCATGACCGATGTCGCCTGCGCCCGCGCCGCCGGCGTGCGCCCGATCCTTCTCCCCAACTTGCATTCGCCCGCGGCCGTGGACGACAGCGCGCTTCTGCGCGGGGAGAACCTCGCGGACGCAGCCGCGCTGATCCTGGGCTAGGTTGACGCGATCGCATTGCGCAACCGGACAGGTTCGCGGTGCACCAATCATCGGCCAAGCACAACCCGGGCGGGTTCGGCTAATCGACCGGCCCATCCGTAAAATCTTTCACGCAGGGCTGCGGCAGTAGTTCGATTTTCAAGAGGCCGCTGTCCTGAGCCGACGTAACGTGCATGCTGCGCGGCGACGGCAACCGGCTTATCCAGGGCTCTATATCTGAAGTCTTCCAGCGCGGGACGAGGGCGCCGGGATCGAGAGGGCGCGGGCAAACTCCGCTCGCCATCAGTCGTTGGATGGCCGCGTACCCGAGCCCAGTCCGTCGGATGAGCTCCTGGATGGTCACAATTGACGCCGCGTACCGGCCGCTCATGCGTCTCGCAGCACCGTTTTGCCATCCGCGTCGAGACGCAGGATCTCGACCGTCCGGTTCTCGGCGTCGCGGATGACGATTGCCGCGAAGACCACCTCTTCTCCGCCCACGATAGCTTCCGAGACCATGTCGCCAAGGCCGGCCTCGGCGTCTTTGACCGCCCTCTCCAGATCGGGGAACTCCCCTCCGTTCTGGTCGCGTTCGATCACCTCGCCGGAGTCGGACAGAAGATCGAAAAAGAAGCGCGGCATCGCCGTGTCCGGTTTTGGAGCGACGGCACATAACGGGAGACGAAGGGGATCGTTCCTGCCGCCGGTCTTCAGCGCCGATGCGCGAGCCTTCCGTTTCGCAACCCTGGCAACATCGGCTGCAAGGAAGATTCGCAAAAGGTGTCATTAAGAAAAGACAGGTTTGCACTCGCCGTCGGCGATATTTCAAAAAGTCCAATTTGGACAGGTCAGCCGCTGGCGCCGGCAGTCGAATCAATCTTTATTACTTGCGCGCCGGACGAAGCCACCGGGCATGGTCGGCAGCGCCGCTCCAACAGAGCTCGAACAAGGAACGGCTGACAGGGATGGCCATCGATGCCGTCAACAGACGGATCGCAAACGGTCAAAGGGGGAAATAGGGCACCTTCGCCAGTGTTTGCCGCGAATGTCCGGGTCAGGTGTTGCGCGCCTTTTTCCGACACCCTCTGCCGGGCAGGCCACGAGCGAAGGGACGCTGCTTGCGCCGGCTCCATTTCCCCCTTGTCCGTGTACCCGCAGGAGGTGGAGTGAGCGCCGTCTTGATCGTATGTCCGCGGACCGGAGCCAGCGTTCCCACGGGACTTCATCTCGACGCAGAAGGCCTTCGCGCCCTCAGCCCGCGCGTGATGCGGATGCGCTGCGCGAGCTGCAAATCCGAGCATGCTTGGTCGAAGGGGATCGCCTTCGTGTCGACGGCTCCGACACCGGCGACTGTCGCTCCTCAATCCGCCCCGCCGGTTTCGTCGTTCAACGCCAGGGACGCGCTTTTCGCATCGCCGTCGCTGGAGGAACGGTTCAATCGGATCGAGGAACGGTTCCGTGCCCGCGCCGCCCGGGTTGCCAGGTGGAGCCTGCGAGGCTCCGGCGGTTGACCCTCGGAATCCGGGAGACGGCCTGGATGGTGCCGAGCCGGGTATGTCTCAGAAGGTCACCGGACTCCCGGCGGAGTTGCCGTCGCAGACCCGCAAGGCTTCAGGTGTCCGTCGATCCCGGTTGAGGCCTTCGGAACAAACCCGCCCCCTTCCTGCTTGTACCATTTGGTACGGAGCAGGTTGGGTGGGGAATTCCGATTGGCTTTAATCGTCATGATCAATTGTTTGGCAACGGATGCTCCCGTTTCCACGGGGATTAACCCTCGGGAGGAATGGCGCATGCCCGGATTTTCCCGCGCCGTAAAATGCCCTGGCTGTGGCCGATTGCATCCCTGGAACAAGCTGAAGAGCTGGGTTTCCCACCAGACGGATGAGCCACCTACGGTTTCGGGCTGACGAAACCGCGTCGAGAAGGTCGGCGGCCGAAACTTCACTTATTCGAAATCTGACGGGTCCACCCGCGATGGATTGGTCGGAGTGGCAGGATTTGAACCTGCGGCCCCCTGGTCCCGAATAAATGCGTCTCTAACAAACGTTGGCGATCATCGTTGCGATGCGCCCTGTTTGTTCTTCTGTCGTTCCGCCTCTGATCCGAAAAGGTGTGGCCGCCACACCTTGGAGTTTGGATTGCGCTCAGGCGACCTTCATCAACCGATGACGGCGGAAAGCATCGCGAGCACCCGACAGATGGTTGGGGTGATGGTGGCCGTAGCGCGTCGACAGCATCTCGATCGTCATCCCGAGATAGCCGGCTGCCTCCCACAGATCCGTCCCCGCCTGCATGAGCCACGTCGCAGCGGTGTGGCGGAGCGAGTGCGGCGTCACCGGCCCCTCGAGGCCGACGTCGGCAATGGTCGAACGGAAGGCCTTCGCCATGCGTGCGATCGGCGCGCCGTTCCATTCGACGACGTAGCGCTGCCCCGCCGCCTTCCAGCGTCGCATATGGGCGAGCAGGTGCGGCGGCAGAGGGATCGGCGGCGTCTTCTTCTTCGTCTCGCGGACGCCGGCGGCGCGGCGATAGAAGACGCCCCTCTCGATGTCGATCCAGCCGCTCTTGCTGCTCGGAGAGAGCGAGGCATTGCAGACCGCCGTCGCCCGAGTGCCGGTGTACAGAGCGACCAGGGCGAACCGGGCAACATGCCGGCGGGTATGGCGCTCAGTCTTCGAGCCGAACTGGCGCTCGCGGTGGCGCCACGCGGCCCAGATCAGGGCGGCGACCTCATCGCGGGTCAGCCAGCGCTCGCGCGCCGTCGGCGCCGGCGGCAGGACGATCTCGACGATCTCCGAGCAAAGGCCCTCGCGGCGGTGATGGTTGATCGCCGCGCGCAGATCCTCCAGCTCCTTCCGCGCCATTGTCTGTGTCGTCCGCTGAGCGGCGTATTCCCGGCAGCGGGCGCCATTGACCTCGGAGAGCATCTTCGAACCGAAGAAGCGGAGAAGGGCGGCGAGGCGCCTCCCGGTCTCGACCGGCCGGGCGTGACCAGGCGCAACGTCCTGGGCATAGAGCCCGATGATATCGGCTACCGGGATTTGAGCGGGGTGACGACGGCCAGTCGCGGCGGCCGCGACGTGCTTCCGGGCGATGTATTCGCCCAGCGCCCGCTCAGCCCCTCCACGATCGTCAGGGCCGCAGCGTGTGCTTTCCTGGTATCGACCGTCGCGGATGATGTAGACGGCGGGTCGGTCGACTCTAGCTGGCCGGAGCCAGAGGCGGGCACCCTTCGATCGAGCCGGCATAGCTTTCTCATCGCTTCGATGGCCGAGAGAGTCGTATAATCCTTGCCCGCCGTGCGCTCGATGACAAGCCGGCCCCGGCCGGCCTCCTTGCGCAGCCCGGCCGCCGTCATCGAGCCATCAGGGTAGGCGAGGGTGGCAGCGATTTCGAGGCGGAGCGGAATGTCCTGCGTGATCAAGTCAGCTGAGGGGACGGACGCGCGGCTCATGGCCGGTTTGCCAATTCAAGCAGCACGTCAGCGTGACAAGGACCTTCGCCGCACCGGCATGCGAGGTTCTTGCCCGCCAAATTTTCGCACACCCAAGCGTGATGGTGAGGTTCCGGCCACGCTAGTTCGGCATAGCAGTCGACGGCCTCTCGCCGCGTCTCGACGCAACGACCCAGCCAATTCGAATGAACGCCGATCTTCCAGCGGTTCCCCCACACGGACGGCCTCGCCACATTGACCGCAGGCAGCCCATTGGTCGCGAGCGACAGCGCCTGCAAGTCGAAGCCCTTCTTGCGGGAGAGCTGAAGGCGAACGGGTTGTGCGGCCATCACCGGTCCGTCCGCGAAGGCGTGCCTGATCCCTGCCCCCGATCTGTGGAGACGACGGTGACGGGCAGGCGACTGCTTCCTTCTTCGTAGTTCAATTCGATCATCAGCGCCGGTTTGGCTAGTGGTGGCCCCAGCGTTTTTGCCAACGCCTGAATTGTGGAGTCGGGGACGACGAGTACCTGAACCGGCAGGTCGCCGAGTCCCCGCTCTATCAATTTCGCGAGCTCGTCGCGCAGGTCGGCGATGGTCGGAAACCTGTTCTCCGGTTCGCTCACAGCAACTCCCCCTGATCGGCATCTTCACCGAGAAGGCCTGACTCCTCGACCTTCCAGCGGAAAATGCGGAGCTCGACTTCATCGCCGGCCTTCAACTCGTCGACCTGGAACTCGTCGGCACCATGGATGAGCGAGCGGGGAATCCAGGGTGATACGGATCCACGATGAAGCTGAACCGCGACAGGGGTGGCGCGGAGGAACGTGGCCGTCACGGTGATGTAGTCGTCGGACTTCACCGGTCGCATCCTCCTGCCTGGTTGATCGCTCGGGCGATGAGCGCGGCGATCGCGGATGCCTCGGCGTCGGGCCGCTGATTGAAGACGTCGTGCACCGCGACCGCATTGCCGGCGGCGTCAACTACCTCTCCCGGCTCATCCGGATTAGCGTGCACGGGAAGCTTCACGCCGTATAGGGCGAGCTCGCCGGCAAAAGTCCGCGCTATGCCGGAGGCGGTCATGGGTGGGCCTTCCATGATACCGTCCTTAGATGGGAGAAGAACCGTTCGGCCCCATCAAGGGTATCGGCAGCGTTCACCTCGACGGTGAGGTTCATCCGGCCGTTCGTTTCAACCTTTGGGTCGAATTTCGGGGCGACAGGCGGACGATGGTCGGGATGATCGGCGTCGAAAGACGGATGATCTGGCGCCTGGTCGATGCCAATCCCATCATTGATCTCGGCGCCGGCCTTGGAATGTTTTCCTTCAGGGTGATTGATCCGGCGCTTCTCAAGATCGAACTGACAGGGCCGTTCGAGCGCCCGGAGTAAGGACGATCCCGCCGCCGCGGCCGTGTCATTCCATTCGATGCCGGTCTTGTCAGCCATCAATCAGGCTCTCCCGAAAGGGGGTACGCGAAGTCTCTAGTGGTGGACGTTCGAGACGGAGACACCGCCGAACGCCTGGCCGGTTCGGGTGTACGACTGCCCGGTGCCGGGATCGGTGTAGACCGTCGTGACGCGCAAGGTAGTCACCGTCACGGTTGCGGTGATCGGGCCCGACGGGCTCGGCCTGGTGATCGTCCGGCTGACGCTGCTCGGCACGACCGATGTGATCTTGGTCGTCGCACTCTTCGTGGCGTTCGGGCTCGGCGCCGAATAGCCGTAATTCGGATTGGTCTGC